>JAAYCN010000031.1 GCA_012729755.1 Chloroflexota bacterium
GTTCAAGCCACCTTCTGATTTTGGCGCGGATTTTGTTGTCGGCGAAGGCCAGCCATTGGGCATTCCAATGAATTTTGGTGGTCCTTATCTCGGTTTTTTTGCCACCCGCAATGAACTGATCCGCAAGATCTCCGGCCGTTTGGTCGGTGAAACAGTTGACCAAGCTGGACGTCGCGGATATGTTCTGACACTTACGGCGCGCGAACAGCATATTCGCCGAGAGAAAGCTACGTCAAACATTTGCACAAACCAGGGCTTGATGGCACTGGCTGCGACAGTTTATATGTCTCTTTTAGGCAAGCATGGATTGAAAGAGGTCGCCAATCTTTGCTTCCAGAAAGCGCATTATGCGGCTCAGATTATCAACAAGATACCCGGCTTTGAAGTCAAATCTCAAGCTGTATTCTTTAATGAGTTCTTGGTTAAGTGCCCTAAAGATCCGGCAGCGATAAACGAGTATATGCTGGACGAGGGAATTCTCGGTGGGCTTCCACTGGGAGGGTTTTATCCGGATCTAAAAGATCATTTACTGATCGCGGTGACGGAGAAAAATACAAAAGAGAGCATTGATCTTTTGGCAGAACTGCTTGAGGAGGCCGCCAATGACTGAACCAACTGTTTATGAACTTTCCTCAGCAGGTCGCAGGGGGCTGAAGTATCCCGCAAGCGACGTGCCAGAGTCGTCAATCCCCGATGATTTCAAACGTGCCGATTTACCCCTGCCTGAATTGTCTGAACTTGATGTTGTCAGGCATTTCACGCACCTCGCTCGTTTGAATTATTCGATTGACCAGGGATTCTACCCGTTGGGTTCCTGCACCATGAAGTACAACCCGCGCATCAATGAGGTCACAGCCCGCTTGCCGGGATTTACCTCCAGCCACCCGCTTCAGCCCATTGAAACCGTCCAGGGCAATCTCGCGTTGATGTATTATCTGCAAGAAGCGCTCATGGAAATTACTGGAATGAAGGGCATCACCTTGCAGCCCGCTGCCGGTGCACAGGGCTAATTTGTCGGCGGATTGATCATCCGCGCGTACCATAAGTTCAATAAGGATGAAAAAAGAACCCGAATCCTGGTTCCAGACTCAGCGCATGGAACCAATCCTGCCACTTCAACCATGTCAGGGTTTGAACCCATCAACATCCCCTCGGATAAAAATGGGAATGTGGATTTGGAAGTTCTCAAAAACGTTTGCGATGAAACCACCGCAGGTTTAATGCTTACCAATCCCAACACTCTTGGATTATTCGAAGAAAATGTGCTCGAAGTAATTCGCATTGTCCATGACGCTGGAGGGCTGGTTTATGGTGATGGAGCAAACTTAAACGCTTTGCTTGGAATCGCGCGTCCAGGCGATTTGGGTTTTGACATTCTTCACCTTAATTTGCATAAGACATTCTCTACACCTCATGGAGGAGGTGGTCCAGGTTCCGGCCCGGTAGCTGTATCTGAAAAGTTAATCAGCTTTCTCCCGGAACCTGTCGTCGGGATCGTTGAGGAAGGAGACAGCGAAACACCACCGCTTTATGGATTTATCAGACCAGCCAATACGATTGGCCGAGTGAAGTCGTTTCATGGTCATTTCGGCGTACTTGTGAGAGCTCTGACCTATATTCTCATGAACGGAGCTGAGGGTTTACGCAGTGTGTCTGAATACGCAGTGCTGAACGCGAACTATCTAATGGCATTGCTGAAGAATAGTTACACCCTGCCTTACGACAGGACCTGCATGCACGAATTTGTGCTTGAGGGTGTTTGGGACGATAAACCAGGCATTCACGCTCTGGATATCGCCAAACGTTTGATGGATTATGGATACCATCCGCCGACGAATTATTTCCCACTAATCGTCAAAGAAGCTTTGATGATCGAACCTACCGAAACAGAGAATAAAGAGACATTGGATAATTTCGCAAAGGCTATGCTTTCAATAGCTGAAGAAGCAAAAGTTGATCCCGACCTTCTGCATAATGCGCCACATAATGCTCCGGTCGGGCGATTGGACGAAGTCAAAGCCGCTCGCGATCTGGTGCTTTGCTGTTGGCGTCCTGAAGATTAGATGAAAAAAAGTCGCTGAAAATATCAGCGACTTTTTTTAATATTTATTTCTTTTTTGCTAAGTTAAATATAGTCTGCCAGATTTGCCTCAATCTCTGCCAATTTTTCCAGATCCTTCCCGCCACCTTGGGCTAGGTCAGGGCGACCTCCCCCACTACCTCCAAGCGCCTTGGCGATCTTTCGAACGATCTCACCTGCCGAGAACTTCTGCTGTACTAAATCAGATGTTACCGTAGCTACTACTTGAACGTTGTCCCCAGTTGAATTAATGAATATCCCAATACCAGATTTATAATCTTTTCGAAATTCGTCAGCAAGGTTTCTCAGGATTTCACTTGA
>JAAYCN010000032.1 GCA_012729755.1 Chloroflexota bacterium
TGCTGGCAATAGGACATTTCTATTTTGCCTTGACAAAAAAAAGAGGCTCATCTCAATGATCAGGATGTCGACTTGAGATGAGCTTTAAGAAACTATTTGAGCCGTTCGAGCATCAATTCGCGCGCGCGTCTGGGGTCAGCTTTACCGCCGGTGCGGCGCATGACCTGACCGAGGAACCAACCAAGAAGACTTTCTTTGCCGGCCTTGAAAGACTCGACCTCTTTCGGAGAGTCGGCGATGACCGCATCGACGATGGCGATCAGCTCGCTGTCGTCCGAGATGGCGCCCAAGCCTTCGGATTGGACAATCTGCGCGGGTGATTGACCAGTTGTGTCGACTTTGCTGACGAGCAGCTTTCCTGTCGCGGCGTTGATTTTGCCGGAATCAACCAAGCGGATGATTTCTGACAGGTGTAAGGGGGTAATCCGCAGCTGGCTGGCCTCAAGGCCTTTTTCTTTGATCAGGCGCAGGAGCTCGTTGATCATCCAGTTGGCGACAATCTTTGGTTCACCGCCATAAGCGGCTACCGTTGATTCGAAGTAATCGGAAAGTCCGCGTTCGGAAGTGAGAATGTCGCTGTCATAAGCGCTCAGCTGATAAGCGCTGATGAAACGCGCTTTGCGCGCCAATGGCAATTCGGGCAGGCTGGCTTTGATGCGCTCGATTTCTGTGGTTGAAAGCAGGGCTGGCAATAAGTCAGGTTCGCGAAAGTAGCGGTAATCTGCTTCGGTTTCTTTTGAGCGCATTTTCTGGAGCACACCTTTTTCGGCGTCCCAGTCAAGCGTCCAGCTTTCGACCTTGCGGCCGGCTTCCACTTCAGCGATCTGACGTTTGGCTTCCATCTCGATGCCAAGCCTGACCGCGTCGATTGAGTTGACGTTTTTGATTTCGGTCTTGGTGTTTAAGACGGTTGAGCCTTTTTCACGAATGGAAACATTGGCATCACAACGCAAGTGACCGCGTTCCATATCGGCTTCTGAGACGCCAATCCAACGCAGCAGCTGACGCAGCTGAGTGAGATATTGTGCGGCTTCCGCGCCGGAGCGCAGGTCGGGCTCGGTTACCATCTCAATCAAGGGTACACCACAGCGGTTGAAATCGACCAGCCTTACGCCGTGATCGATCTTGGTCTTGCCAGCATCTTCTTCGAGGTGGAGGCGATTAATGCGTACGCGCTTCTGGGCGCCGTCGGGCATGTCCAGGTCAAGATAGCCGCCTTTGCCGATGGGTTCAAAAAACTGGGTGATCTGATAGCCTTTGGGCAGGTCCGGATAAAAATAGTTCTTGCGGTCGAAAATAGAGCGTGGATTGATTTCCGCGTGCATCGCGGCAGCGAGCAAAGCGCCTTTTTGAACGGCTTCAGCGTTTAACACAGGCAAGGTGCCGGGCAGCCCGCTGCAGACCGGACAGATATTGGTGTTGGGTTCATCTCCCCAGGAATCGGCTTTGCAGCCGCAGAAGATTTTCGCTCGCGTGTTGAGTTGAATATGGGTTTCAAGTCCGATAATAATTTCGTATTGGGTCATGATATCACCTGCTGATTGCTCAGGACGATTGGTTTAATGGCGCGCCATGCGGCTGACGCGGTGGCTGTTTCGAAAGCCCGACCGGCGCGGAAGAGGAGGTCTTCGCGGAAGTCGTTGGCGATGAACTGAATGCCGATGGGAAGACCAGCCTGGTCAAGCCCGCCGGGAATGGTGATGGCGGGCATGCCGGCGTGGTTGGCGCAGACGGTCATCTGGTCGCTGTACTGCATGAGTACAGTGTTGCCGAAGACATCGTTGCGCTTAAAAGCTGTTGTCGGCGTGGTTGGGGTGAGCAAGGCATCGAGCCGATAAGCGCCTTTGGGATTGAAAGCGTCTGTGAGGTCTTTGCGAATCATGGCGCGGACTTTGAGCGCGCGCTGGTAGTAGTTCGCGGCGTGTTGGGCGGCAGAAACATACATGCCCATGAGGATGCGCAATTTGGGCTGAACGCCGAAACCTTCGGCGCGTGAAAGGCGATAGAGTTCACTGAGATCATTGAAGGGGTGGGTGGTGCGAAAGCCGTATTTGACGCCGTCGAAACGGTGGAGGTTGCTGGCGGCTTCGACGCGCGAAATGACGAAATAAGCCGGAATGCCAAAGCGGCTGTTGGGCATGGGGACGTTCTCGATAATTTCCGCTCCGGCGCGGGCGAGCGCCTCAGCGGCATTAAAGACTGCCTGGCTGACTTCACGTTGGATGGCCTGATAGCTGATCTCGCCTGTTTCTGTGTCAGGATAGGAGATATGGCCATAATCGGGTGATAGCCCAATCCGCAGTCCTCTAACGTCCTGTTCGAGCGCGCTGCGATAATCAGACGGCGCAACTGTTGAAGAGGTAGAATCCTGCGGGTCTGAGCCAGCTATCGCCTGGAGCATGAGCGCAGCGTCGCGCACGTCTCGGGTGATTGGGCCGGGGCAGTCAAAAGATGAAGCGAAAGCGATCAGGCCATATCGGGAGACGCGGCTGTAGGTGGGCTTGAGGCCGACCACACCGCAAAACGCTGAGGGTTGGCGGATGGAGCCTCCGGTATCGGTGCCGAGCGAGAGCGGTGTTTCACGCGCCGCGACAGCAGCAGCGGAACCGCCAGAAGAACCGCCCGCAGCATATTTGGGATTCCAGGGGTTGTAAGGGCAGGGCTGGAAAGCGCTGGATTCACTGGATGAACCGTAGGTAAATTCATCGAGATTAGTTTTTCCGACCAACAGCGCGCCGGCCTGGGTTAGTCTGTTCACCGCTGTTGCGGTGTAGGGAGGTTCAAAATTCGCCAGCATGCGCGAGGCGGCGGTGGTATGGGTGTGCTCAACGCAGAAAATATCCTTAACTGACAGCGGCACTCCAGCCAAAAGGCCGGGGTCGTCGCCCTCGGCGACCTTGCGGTCGACCTCGGCGGCCTGGGAACGGGCGAGGTCTGAAGTCAGGGAGATAAAAGCGTGTACTTTGTCGTCCTGGGCCGGATCTTGACCTTTGTAATCAAGTTGACCCTGAACGCCATCCACCGCAGCAATCTGAGCGAGCGCGGCCTCGACCATCTCGACTGCTTTGATCTCACCAGAGCGGACTTTTTGACTGATTTCGAAAGCGGAAAGGTCTGTATAGTTCATTGGGCGGTCTTTCTGTTGGCGGCAACATCGGGCACAGCGATCATACCTTCCTCACTTTCAGGCGCTAAGGCGATAATCGAGTCGGGGTTGGGGTAAAGCTTCCATTCATCCGCTCGAGACGCCGCCCCCTCGACTTCGAGACCGTGCGTGGTTGGCGCGACTGCCACATCGATGGGGATTTCGCTAAGCTCTTTGACAGCGGCCAATTGGTGATTGAGTTCACTACGTAGATATTCGCTCTCAGCGGGATCAAGTGAAAACTGGGCTAACTCGACCAGCTTTTCGAAAAGTTCTGAGGTAATTTTTTCCAGAGTCATGATAAGTCCTTCCTACAGACAATATGCAGGTTATTATAGCAAAAGCTTTATAGCCTAAATGCTATAATTTGATTGTGATGAACGAAGACGAGACGATTCTGGAATATCTCAAGCATCTTCCTGAACGTTTACGGGAGGAGAGAGAAGCGCGCGAGGCTGAAAGACAGCGCCATTTTGTTGTGGCTGTTCCGGAACAGAAAACGGTTCCGGGGCCTGAAGAAAGCAATGAATCGGAGGCTGATCAGCAGGCAGAGAAGGCGTGGTATCAGCGGATTTCAGGCGCGACCTGGTTGTTTATCTGCGGAATAGCGTTCTATCTGTTCACACGGCTTGTCGCCATCGAAAAGTTCCCGATCTATTTCTTTTCGGATGAAGCTATTCAAACGCTGGCTATGAAAGACCTGATCGTCAATGGTTTTCGCACCCCGACGGGTCAGTTCCTGCCCCTTTATTTCAGCAACGGCGGGCAGTTTAACCTCTCATTGTCAGTGTATCTGCAGGGTCTGATAGCCTGGCTGCCTAATTCGGTGGCAGCGACACGAGGGATCGCTGCCCTGGCGACAGTGGTTTTTCCGCTGTCGGTGGGCCTGGCGCTCAGGGATTTTTTCAAGATCAGATTGTGGTGGCTGGCGCCTTTTGTGATCAGCGCTTTACCTGCCTGGTTCCTACACTCGCGTACCGCTTTCGAGACCTGTCTGGGGGCATCAATGTATGCCCTGTTTTTATATTTTTACCTGCGCTACCGCAATAACTCTCGTACAAACCTGATATGGGCGGTTTTGTTTGGCGCGCTGGCGTTTTATGCGTATGCCCCGCTGCAGTTGGTTGTGGTGTTGACCGCGGCGGTCTTATTGGCCATTGATTGGCGTTATCATTTTGAATCCTGGCCGAGTGTCGGAAAAGGCGTATTGGCGCTGGTATTTGTGGCGCTGCCGTATGTGGCTTTTCGGCTGAAACACCCTCAGGAATTGACAAATCACCTGTACCTGCTTCGATCCTATTGGCTTGAGCCGCTCTCACCGCTGTCAAAAATAGGTGGGTTTGTGAAACGCTACCTGTTAGGCCTCGACCCTTCTTATTGGTTTATCTCAAATCAAAATGACCTGGTAAGGCATCAGATGAAAGGTTACGCGCCAATGGGGGTGTGGACGCTGCCGTTCATCATTGCCGGAGTGGTGATGGCCTGCCGCAAGGTGAAGCGGGAGAATTGGCGGGTGATCTTAGCGGCGTTATTGGCCGCGCCAACCGGCGCGGCGCTGGTCGAGCCGACCATTACGAGGCTGATGGTAACGGTGGT
The DNA here is from genome assembly GCA_012729755.1 of Chloroflexota bacterium. GTDB lineage: Bacteria > Chloroflexota > Anaerolineae > Anaerolineales > Anaerolineaceae > Mesolinea. The sequence goes on from JAAYCN010000032.1 coordinate 4,742, forward strand.
TCCGTTAAGCTATTTGGCGTGTCTGGGGATCGACGCGCTGATTAAGTGGCTGGAAAAGCATTTCGCCTGGCGGCGGGGAGCGGGTCTGATCGCGGCGGGGATGCTGGGCATGGCCGGGTTGTGGATGACTGGAGACGCGTTGAGGAATGGCCCGGTATGGTTTGATGATTATGGATTGTATGGCATGCAGTGGGGCGGTGAGGAGTTGTTTAACGCGATCAAGATCTGGCATTCTGCCAACCCGGAAAAGGAAATCATCCTCAGCCCCAGTTGGGCGAACGCCACAGACCTGATCGCGCGGTTTTATCTGAGCGATCCCCTGCCGGTGAAGCTTGATACCATCCAGGCTTGGGGGCTATATTACCAACCGCCTTTGGGTGAGAACAAATTGTTTGTGATGACGCCGGAGGAATTCGCGTGGATGAGGGAGTCGCCTAAGTTTACCGATTGGCGGGTTGTCCATGAGGTGCTGACGCCGGCTAAGACCAGCGGCTTTTATTTTGTGACTCTCAGATATGCGGATAATGTGGAGGCGGTTTTTGAGCAAGAGTTTTTGGATCGTAAGGTGCCGGCGACCGATTCAATAGAATTGTTTGGGCAGACAGTCACAGCCAAGCATTCGCAGCTGGATATCGGAACCATCAAACAAGCCTTCGATGGCGGTGAACTCTCGCTAATCAGGGGTTTTGAGGCCAATCCGCTCGAAATTAAGCTCGAATTTCCGGAACCAGTGAAGGTGAGCAAGGTAACTGTGTTGGTTGGCGCTCCGCCGACGCAGCTGGAAGTAGTTGTGACCACCCCAAAGGGTGAGCTAATCACCCGGTCGATCGAAGTTGGCGGTTCTGATGTCGTCAGGCCGGTGACGGTGATGTTTGACCCACCGACAGAAGCGAAGGTGATCAATCTCGCGGTTTCGAATATCGGTGAGCCTGAACCGGCGCATGTTCATGTGTGGGAAGTGAGTATTGAATAGGCATCACTTTTGTTCGTGACTCAAAAAAGCGACTTGGATATGTCTTCGACCATCGCCACTTTGAAAATTTTGGACGAAAACAAGTGTGCTAAACAAAGCAATGTAAATCTTTAAAAGAAAATCCACTTTCAGCTGGAAATAAAACGGTAATAGATTTAGCCTCAGTCGTTATCTGTTCCTCTCTCACCAGCTGCGATAGAATACGTTTTGGGCATTCTGGCTATAAAGGGACATTGAGCGGAACAATGGCAGCTTCTTGCGTGGCCGCTGCACGCCGCACAATTCGCGGGCATTTCGCCTTGGGCGTTATTCTCAATCAAGCGTTTTTTACGGACCCAATGATCCAGCATCCCTTCAAGAGCTGATTGGTCAATGTTTAATTTTTTGCTGAGCGCGGCAACTGAGAGCGGCTCTTTGCTCTTTTGCAATTCCTGCAGCACTAACGCAAGCACTTTATACTCCTTAACGACTTCAAATGGAGCGCCCGCTCAGATTAGGCAGACGCTCCATTTGAAGAGAATTCACCCTAAGCCTAATAAGATCCCACCTTGAAAAACGATGAAAGACAACAGCCAGGCCAGGAACAGTTGACCAAAAATGCTCACCCAGGTCCATTTAGCGCCGAGCTCGTGCCATTCGGCGGCTATTGCCACCATACAGGGCGTGTAGATCAAGACAAAGACCATGTAGCTAAGCGCGGCTAACCAGCCATTCCCGTTGCTTGACTCTTCAAAACTTTCCTTGATCGCGTCCATCAGGGCGGTTGGTTCCGCTTCCTCTTCTTCCCCTAACAGATTCACGCCAACGATTAAAGGCAGTGACTTGATCGTATCAAGGGTCGATTCCGCGAAGGACTTAACAATCTCGCCAAGATCTTCAAGGAACGTTGGCGTCTCTTCAACTTCTTCGTCAGGTTCTCCTGCCGCATAAGCTTGTGACATGGTGCTAATGACCACTTCTTTGGCAACGAACCCGGTCACTAACGCGCCGCTTGCTTCCCAGCTGTTGAAACCCAGGGGTTTAAATGCTGGCGCGATTGCTTTGCTGACCGAAGCGAAGACGCTGTTGCCAATCTCAGTATTGGCGAAGCTGCCCTGTCCGCCTGTCGGGATGGACATGAGGAACCACAATATCACACTGGTCGCCATGATTATCGTCCAAGCTTTTTTGACAAACGCTCCAGTGCGTTCCCAAGTGTGTCTCCAGACCCCTTTAAGGGTTGGAATGCGGTAGGGAGGCAGTTCCATTACGAATGCTGATTGCTCTTTGCCTTTGAAAAGGGTCCGCTTAAAGATCACGCCCAACAGAATAGCAACGACAATTCCCAGCAAATACATCGAAAAAATCACCTTACCGGAATTCTTTGGAAAGAAAATCGAAGCGAACAAAACATAAACGGGTAATCTCGCGCCGCAAGACATAAACGGCACCAGCAGCCCGGTCAAGATGCGGTCATTCTTGTTTTCGAGGGTGCGGGTTGCGTAGATGGCGGGCACAGTACAGCCAAAACCAACCAGCATGGGCAAAAAGCTTTTGCCGTGCAAGCCAAGCGCGTGCATCAGCCGATCCATCACAAAAGCCGCCCGTGCCATGTACCCTGAATCTTCCAAAACTGCCAGAGCGATATAAAGGAACATCAGCACAGGCACGAAGACCAAAACACCCCCCACGCCGGCGATGATCCCATCCATAAAGAGGGATACCACCCAGGTGTCACCCAGACCAATCCAACCTAAAAATGAGGTTGTCCAGCGAGCGATAGGCCCATTAATTACCCCCTCCACCCAATCCAGATACGGGGCGGACACATCGGCTGTTAGTTTGAAGACAATCCACATGAAAATCAAAAAAATGGGAATGCCAAGAAACCGATTCGTGACGATTTTATCGATTTTGTCAGAGTTAGTGAGTATCGACTGATCCGGCTTCATAACCACTTCTTTTACCAGACTATTGATCCAACGATACCGTTGATCTGCCATGAGAATGTCCACATCATCCCCAAGTATCTTTTTCAGACTTTCCACACTGGCTTGCGCTTCTGTATATAATTCGGTGCTGCCCGGAATGGCCGATAACCGTTGAGCAATATCTTCGTCTGATTCAAGCAGCTTAATGGCCAACCATCGAGGTGGATATAAAGATTTCAACGTTGGGGTCTGGTTAATTATCTTAACAAGTTTATTAATTTCAGTTTCTGTTTCCTGACCATAATTGATTTCGAATGGTTTTTTGTTAAGGAGGGCCTGGTTTTTCATTTTGTGACCTCATTAGCGATGTTCATAATGCAATCCATAAGGTCAGAAATACCTTCGCCTTTGCTGGCAACAGTGGTTACCACGGGTATTCCAACCAATTTTGAGAGTTGCTCTTTGTTAATCTTGATGCTGCGAGAATCTGCGATATCTATCATGTTTAGAACAGCGATTCCGCGAGCCCCGAGTTCCAACACCTGAACAGCCAGGTAAAGATTACGTTCGAGATTAGCGGAATCTAAGATAATCACTACCACGTCAGGTTTTTCGTCAATGATGAAATCCCGGGCGATGACCTCTTCAGGGGAAAATGCTGTTAAGCTATAAGTGCCTGGCAGGTCAATAACCGTAATCTCATACCCATCTTTCTGAAAATGTCCCTCTTTTTTTTCAACCGTTTTACCCGGCCAGTTCCCTACATGCTGACGAGAGCCAGTAAGCACGTTGAAGACGCTGCTTTTACCGGCGTTAGGGTTCCCGGCAAGGGCTATTGTGAGTTTCTTCATTGTTTGTTTAATCCTCCGATACAGTATTTGCGTTAATTACTGGTGGCAAACCATGATCTTGTGAGCCACCCCCCGACCCAAGGCGATTCTGGAGTCTCTGACAGAGATTAACAGCGGGCCTCCAGCATTTTGAACAACGCATAATTTGATTCCTGGCGTTAATCCAAGAGCGGCCAAGCGCCTTTTGATTTCTTCACCGCCAAGGATGTTTACAAGTTGCACAAGTTCACCGGTTGCAGTCATAGATAGAGGAATCATATCTGAACTTTTTACTCCTCATTTACCAAAGTCACCAAAACCTCTTTCGCCTCACTCTTGCGAAGAGAAAGATCGTATCCTTTGATAACAAAATCTACGGGATCGCCTAAGGGGGCTACTTTTTTGACTTGGATGGTTTCACCTACTACTAATCCCATCGCCAAGAGCCGTTGACGTAAAGTTCCTCTGAAATTTATCTTTTGGATAATTCCTTTTTGTCCTACTGAAAGCTCGCTTAACATAACGGTTTCCATTTGCTTGTCCTTTTGTGTCTTTTGTTTTTGCATCGAAGGAATAACCACGACCGACTCTGCTATGACATTTGAAAGGTGAACATGTTGATCTGCAATTTCGACCAATATATCTCCCGAGTTCCCCACTGCTGCAATTCGCGTCAAGCATCCTTTCACGATGCCCTCTGTATTAAGAAATCTCTCAATTGAAGGGTCGCAAGTAAACCGAATAACCTGCCCAGATTGGCCCACCTGCAAACTGCTAAGAGGTACGCCCTCCAGATTGGTTAGTTCCCCGCCATCTTCCTGGGGAATGGGTGCTCCATGAAAGCACACCTTTGGATTTCCTAAAAAAGCAGAAAGCCGGCTTGCTACATCTTTTGAAGTCACATGTTCAATTTGACAGGCAAGCGCATCTGCTTCATCAACATTCATATTCAGTACTTTTACAAGGAACACTTCCCACAATCTTCTATGCCGCAAAATGCGGGCGGCTACTTTGGTGCCTTTTTCGGTTAACTCGGCCCCTTTGTAAGGCAGATAGCTTAAGTATCCGCTTTCAACCAGCTTATTTATCATCTGACTGGCAGAAACCGGTTGGACCCCCAGTTCCTTGGCGATTTCAGGGATCGGCACAGGTGTATTTGAACAAAATTCGCATAACTTGCGAATAGTGACCAGATACATCTCTTCAGTTACGCTTAAGTTCTTATTGTCATCCATATAATTCTCACGTCATTTATTATTAGTGTACATAACTTTATCAATTTGTCAATACTGAAAATCACCGATTCAACGATTTATCTACCCCAATTTCTATCCAGAAAACGAGGCGCACTTCCAGCCATTTTTTATCTTTGTCGCCCAATATGCTTGACAATCCTACACAATGACTAATAACAGAGAATAAATCGGCCTGAGCGCTGTGAGCAAATCGGCTGAGCAAATCAGTTGTCAAGGCAAAATAGAAATGTCCTATTGCCAGCAAGATAGAAATGTCCTATTAGCTTGATAAAGTAGTCAATATCGGTTGTCCGTTTAGTTTTTTTCCATAGGTTCTCCAAGGATGGTTATAA
>JAAYCN010000033.1 GCA_012729755.1 Chloroflexota bacterium
GTTATAGTTTTGATCAATATACACCTCGATGTCTTGATATCTTATCCCCCATAACTCCAGACATCGATCCCGATACAACTCATATGACTTTTCTAAAAAGTGTATACCATGTGCTGGTCTCCTCACAAGCCATTTCCTCAACAACTTCTTCAACAGGGGCTTCCAAAGGTGTGCTTTCTTGTGGCTCTTCATTGTTTGCTTCAAACGGTTTTTGATCACTCATGTTACACCTCCTAAGCAGCTTTCGCTGCTGCCCTTCTGTTTTTTTGCTTGATGATAAGTCGCATTAAGTTCGCCCCTAATATCTTGAAAACCCATAAGAAAACGATAAGCGTGCCCAGAGGCAGCAATACGATAGGGAGCAAAGGCGCTTGTGTTCCAATCGTATTCAGAATCACCGCTGACCCGGCATATTGATACGCAACAAAGATCGTTCGTTCATCGTCTGTAATATCACCTGCCTCATAATGCTGTTTCGTCATAAAAGATGCAATATCTGAGCTGGTAAACGACGCCACAAACGCAATGCCAACGATTCCCGGGATGCCCAGCAGAGGCCTAAGGATTGGGTTGAATAGCTTTGCCGCGGCCTTCATCGCCCCCATTTCTTCCACTACTTCGATGATACCGACAGCCAACATCACGGTAGGGATCAGAGTGAGCGTAAAGAGAAAACCTTCACGCGCACCTGTACCACCTTTGCCCTGGAATATGCCAGCATCGCCAATCGTGCCGAACTTACCGATCAGATTGTTGAGGTCAAAGGCATTCCAAGGTTTAGGCAATTCTGTCATGACACCAGAGAAAAGAATAATCAGGGCTATCAGGGCGATCCACGCACCGACCCCAATTTTCCCTATCTTATCTGTTGTCTGCACTTCTTTTGTCTTACTCATACTGGACCTCCATTAAAAAGATAATTGGTTTAGATTAGCGATAATGGTGACAATGAATTTTGCTCTCTTGAAGAGCGTTTCCAATATCGCGTATTCCCGGGGTGTGTGGTTCCACTGGCCCTGAACCCCGAACGAACAGATAATCGGGGTACCAGCAATAGTTACATAAGATGCGTCCGAGCTTCCCCCCAATTGCAATCCTTCGATTTCGCCAAAACCATATTCTTTTGAGATCCTCGCGCAAAATGCCATGAATGTCCTGACATCATCAGTGGTTTCATAGGCATCCATCACATTGTAGCTTACAAGTTCGGCTTTTGAACCTGGCGCGTAGCTGGTTTTAACAATCCGTTCGATTTCTTTATCGATGAAATCCTTCGCGTCCACCCTCGCGAACCGGATGTCTACCTCAAACTCGCAGCGCCCGGCTATTACATTGGACACTGTACCCCCTCGAATCACATTGGTACTGGCAGTGGTGCCGGTTTCCAGATTGGTTAATTTCCGGAACTCGAGAATCTTATAAGCAGCTTCTTCAATTGCGCAGACACCCTTCTCAAAATCATTGCCTGAGTGCGCCTCGACACCATCAACGCCTATTACGATTCCGATTCTACCCTTCCTGCCGATACACAGGTTGCCAGTCGGAAGCCCTGTCTCCATGTTGAATGCACAAAAAGCACCCTTTGCCTCCTCCATCATCAACTGGGCAGTATTTGCCTTGGCGTGACCAATTTCTTCATCACCCACATAGAGGATCTTTAGGGGTCTCTCTTTGTATCCGTTTTCCAACAGACATTTGACGACATACAAAGAAATAACGATACCGCCTTTCATATCCAACGCGCCTGGTCCATAAACCTTCCCATCCTCAATCCTGAAGGGGTTATTTTCCAGAGTTCCTTGTTTAAAAACTGTGTCAAAGTGGCCAGAGAACACAACAGGTTCTGCGTCAACTTCTCCGTTCACAAGACCGACCACACCCTTCCCATTTGGTGAAGCATCAATAAATCGACAATCGAAACCGAGTGAACTGAATTGATCATGTACCCACTGAGCTGCTCGGTTTACGTTCTCAGGCTCAAGGGATCCGCTTTCAATGCTAACAAGTGCTTCCCAATCTCTCACCATCGCGTCATGATGATCATCGATATAAGCGTAGCATTTCTCTAAAAAGTCAGGGGATATCTGTTTAGTATCTATGGTAAACCTCCTTGGAAAACTTTGGATGAACTGAACTAATGAACAATATTATGCTGTTGTCAAATTAGAACTTCTCAACTTGACTTATGGGAAAGGTGTTGGAGACACTTTAATTATAAATAAAACTTAATTTCCTGACAATACTTTTAATACAATTGGTTTTTCCTTTAACACAATTTCCCCATATGTTTTCTGAAAGATTTACAGGTAGCTCTTTTGATTATGATTCACATTGACCCACGACAGACTTGATATCTTACCAAAAATGGTCAGATCGATCGTTCTGCCCTCAACCTCTGACAATCTCTAACCATACCCTGATTTCCCCCACCTGTAATTGAAAAGTGCCGGCCTAAGAAAGCCGGCACGTGTTCACTCAGCTTCTTATATAAAGTAATGGGTATTGCTCTCGGTGGCGGAGGCGGCCATGGTGGCGACGCCAGCTACTTCAACTCCATCCAGCAATTCTTCGAGCTTGATGCCCATCAAGTCCATCGACATCTGGCAAGCCAACAACCTGACTCCATTCGCTTGGGCCTGTTTGATCAATTCGGGCAGGGAGTCAACATGCTTTTGCTTCATGATGCCTTTGATCATACCCGTGCCCATGCCCATCATATGCATCTGCGACAGGGTCAGTTTGCGGGCGCCTCGCGGCATCATCCAGCCGAACATTTTCTCAATGAGATTCTTTTTTACAGCCGGCGGGTTGTCTTTGCGAAGGATGTTTAGACCCCAGAAGGTAAAGAACAGGGTCGCTTTTTGACCCATGGAAGCGAACCCGTTGGCGATGATCATCGCCGCCAGCGCCTTATCAAGATCGCCGGAAAATACAACCATGGTGAGATCCTTGGCCTGGCTGTTAGAGACGGCAGGCGCCTTCTCATCTTTCGCGGGCTGAGCGGTCAAGCCTTTTCGCACGCTCGCGGTGACCAGGCCATCTTTGATATTCAAAGCTAAAAGCGTGTTGCCGGTCGTGCGCGCCCAGGCGCCAACGTCGCTCGCGAAGCCCATGTCGGTGGCTTTCACATTGACCACATCGCCATTTTCCATTTCCTTAACCTGGTTATATAGCTTCAGGATCGGCCCGGGGCACTGAAGCCCGCAAGCGTCTAATTCATAATGTCGGTCAGAAAGCTGCTCAGAGGTCATTGGTTCATCTCCTATGATATCCGCGCAGATCGCCTGCGCATGGGTCGCGTCTTGTTTCACGGGCGCTTTTGCGCACTGATAGCTGCGGAAGCCGCCGGTAAGGTTGTAGGCGTCAAAGCCAAGCTGGCGTAAAGCGCGCACCGCGTAATATGAGCGCTGGCCGCCAGCGCAGTTCACAACCAGCTTCTTATCCTTTGGCAGCTCGTCGACGCGCGCTCTAAGCTGCTGCAGAGGGATATTGATTGAGCCGGGAATGTTGCCAATCGCCTGTTCTTCTTCCAGGCGCACGTCGAGACACTGCCACTGCGCCGGGTCGAGCTTCTCAACCTCATCCAGGTGCATAATCGGCATGTCGCCGCGCAAGTTATTAGCCGCCTGAAAAGCGGCATTGTTGAGCGGGTCGCGCGCGGAGCTAAAAGGCGGAGCATAGCACAATTCGAGATCTTCGAGGTCAAACACAGTCAACCCACCGGTGATGGCTGCGGCAACCACATCAATGCGCTTTTCCACACCGCCTAAACCGACCGCCTGGGCGCCATAAACCCGGCCTTCGGGGCTGTAAAGCAGCTTGAGGGTTAACATGCTGGCGCCGGGATAATAACCGGCATGATGATTGTTGTGGACGGTCACGCTCTCGAAAGCAAGATCAGCCTGTTTCAGCGCTCTCGCGTTGAGACCAACCGCCGCCACAGTGAGGTCAAACACTTTGACGACTGAACTGCCAATCACGCCCTTGAAGGTAAGATCTTTGCGTCCGGCGATATGGTCGGCGGCGACACGTCCCTGTTTCGAGGCAGGGCCCGCCAAAGCCAGCGCGGTATCCTGACCGGTTATGCGATGCTTGACCTGAGCCGCGTCGCCTACCGCGTAAATGTCGGCATCTGAAGTTTGCATAAATTCGTTGGTGACGATGTGGCCGCGGGGACCCAGGGCGAGACCGGCGTCTTTAGCCAGGCGAGTCTCTGGCCGCACCCCAATCGCCAGAACTATCATATCGGCCGGCAGAGTCTTCCCGGACGCCAATGTCACTCGCAGGCTTTCGCCGCCCACCGACTCGCCGGTAGATGAGATTGACTGCAAACCGTCGCCCAAGATCAGGCCTACCTGATGGAGGCCGAGGTGCTGATGGACGATGGCGGCGATTTCAGGGTCAACCGGCGCCATCACTTGCGGCAGCATTTCAACGATTGTCGTGTCCATCCCCGCTTCAGCCAGATTCTCAGCCACTTCCAGGCCGATAAAACCACCCCCTACTACTACTACCCGCTGTGGTTTGCGCTCAGCGATGTACGCCTTGATCGCGTCGAGTTCTGGAATGTTGTGAAGGACGAAAACACCAGGCAAGTCAACACCCGGCAAGGGGGGCACGATCGGGATGGCGCCCGGCGCGAGTACCAGCTTGTCATAGCGCTCGCGATACTCCCGCCCGCTTGTCACCTCGCGCACAGTCACGGTTTTTTCAGCCCGGTTGACAGCGATAACTTCACTGTTGGGAACAGCGTCAATATTGAGGGTCGCCTTTAAATCTTCCGGCGTTGTCACCAGGAGTTGTTCGCGATTGGGGATTGTGCCTGAGAGATGATAGGGCAAGCCGCAATTGGCAAATGAAATATAGGGTCCGCGCTCAAACATCTTAATCTGAGCTTTCTCGTCCACCCGGCGCAGGCGCGCGGCTGTACTCGCGCCGCCAGCGACGCCGCCAACAATAACAACTTTCATAGATTCTCCTTTGGTTGAGGGTTGAGAATGAGATCAGCCTCGGCTTTGCGGTCACTTAGCTGTTGGCTTAATACCTGGCGCAAGATATCGATCGCCTTCAAGACGCGGTCGTCTGCCAGGGAATAATAAATCGACGTGCCCTGCCGTCGTGTGTTGACCAGGCGATTCTCGCGCAGCACTGCCAGGTGTCGGCTGACCGTAGACTGCGGTTGGGCTAATTTTTCGGTCAGCTGGCTGACGGTTTGTTCACCATCAGCGAGCTGATAGAGCAGCAGCATGCGCTTTGGGTCGCCCATGGCAGGGCAAATATGCCGATGCAAGAGGTTGACTTCAGTTTCCAACGAACTATTCACTCGTTTATCCACATTTAAACATATTTATGTGAATAATATCACGAGACGCGAAAAACGCAACCGTTTTATAGATGATTCTCTGTGTTTTTTTGCTTTGAACTCGGACGCCTTTGATGGCGTATACTGACCTCACCACAGGGTAATTGCTGTTGATGTTCGCTCATGTTCGTCTGCCAGTGTCAGTCCTCTTCCTGTTGCGCCTCTGCGGGGCCTCGACCCTCTCTGATCGGGAAGGAACAACGAAGCTTCTCTTTCAGACAAGCTGGCGAGCGCAGCGAGACTGAAGAGAGTGTTTTGATGTGTCTGTTGAACTCTGCTGGGATGGTGCTAAAAATATGCCGTGTTTTTTTTGCAGAGATATTCATAGTCATGCTATAATAAAAACCCGGCGTCGAGGAGGCATCATGCTTTCAGAACGCCAATTACCATTAAGACCCCGCACAAGGGAGTAAGAAGCAAGAAGGAAAATAGGGAAATGCCAAGTTCATACTTAACCCGAGAGGGTTTTGAAAAGTTAGAGCAGGAGCTCGAATATCTGCGCTCAGAAAAGCGCAATGAGGTTGCGCGCCGCCTGCAAGAAGCTATGGAAGATGGCGAATTGATCGAGAACGCTGAATATGAAGACGCGAAAAATGAGCAGGCTTTCACCGAAGGCCGCATCAAAGACCTGGAATTGCTGCTCGCCAACGCCCAGATTATTGATGAGGAAGATAACGAGAAGCATCTGGTTCAGGTGGGTTCAACCGTTACCATTGTTGAAGACGACGGGGAGCCGGAAACTTATATGATCGTTGGCCCAGCTGAAGCCGACCCGCGCCAGCGGCGCATTTCGCACGAATCACCCATCGGCCACGCGTTAATCAATCACAAAGTTGGTGATAAGGTCAAAGTGGACGCACCAGGTGGCGCGTTCACAGTTCAAATCACCAAGATCGACTAAGTTGGTTTGAAAAGTGAGCCCCACCTGACCAGAAGGTGGGGCGTTTTATTGCTCAGAGGTGTTTATGCTGCAGGATGAATTTAACGATATCGAGCGCAACCGCTACGAAAAAATGCTCGCGCTGCGAGAAGCCGGAATCGAACCTTACCCCACACGCGTCATCAAGACTCACACGACCGCTGAGGCGATCGCCGCTTTTGAATCCGCGGAAAAGGCCGCCCAAGCCGCGGGTGAATCCGCGCTGGCTGAGCCGGTTAAGGCGACCCTGGCCGGGCGCCTGCGCGCCATCCGCAACATGGGCAAACTCAGCTTCGCGCATATCGAAGATCGCGACGGTAAAGTGCAGTTGCTTTTCAGACTGGACGAGCTTGGGGCTGAGCGATTAGCGCAGTTCGTGAACGATTTTGATCTGGGCGACTACATCGAAACCAGCGGTGAGATGTTCAGAACCCGCCGCGGTGAAGTCACTTTGCAGGTTATGAACTTCAAAATGATCGCCAAGGCGCTTTTGGTTTTGCCTGCTGACAAAGATGAGGTGGTCAATGGCGAAACCGTACGTCATTCCACGCTGACTGATCCTGAAATTCGCTTCAGGCAGCGTTATGTTGACTTAGCAGTGAACCCCGAAGTGCGTGAAACTTTCAAAGTGCGTGCCGAGACGGTTAAAGCTTTGCGCAGCTTTTTGGATGAGCGAAGTTTCGTTGAGGTTGAGACGCCCATCCTCCAACCTGTTTATGGCGGCGCGGCCGCGAAGCCATTCACGACCTATCACAACCAACTCAAACAGGAGCTTTTCCTGCGCATCAGCTTTGAGCTTTATTTGAAACGTCTGGTGGTGGGCGGTATCGACCGCGTTTATGAGATCGGCCGCGACTTCCGCAATGAAGGTGTGTCATTCAAACACAACCCCGAATTTACCCAGCTCGAATTCTACATGGCGTATGCTGATTACCTGACGATTATGGAGCTGACCGAGCAAATGGTTTCGGAAGTGGCGCAAAAAGTTTTGGGCACCCAGATCATTCGTTTTGACGGCCACGAGATCGACCTGACACCCCCCTGGCGCCGATTGACCATCCGCCAGGGACTGATCGAACAGGCGGGGGTTGACATCAATGATTACCCGACAGCCGAAGCGCTTTCAGCGGTGCTGAAAGAAAAAGGCATCGCGCACAAGCCCGACGCCCCCCGCGGCAAGCTGATCGGCCTGCTCATGGAAGAGTATCTTGAACCGACGCTGATTCAGCCAACCTTCCTGATGGATTATCCGCGCGATATTTCGCCTCTCGCCAAAAACGTGCCCGGAGACCCCAACACAGTTGAACGCTTTGAGGGCTTCATCGCCGGGGTCGAATTGTGCAACGCTTTCACCGAACTCAATGACCCCATTGAGCAGCAGAACCGTTTTATCGAGATGGGCCGCGCTTATGCCAGCGATGACGAAGAGCGTCATCCATTGGATGAAGACTTTGTGCGCGCGTTGGCTTACGGCATGCCGCCAACCGGCGGTTTCGGCATGGGCGTTGATCGGCTGGTGATGTTCCTCACCGGCAACCATAACATCCGTGAGGTCATTCTCTTCCCTCACCTGCGCAGCACACGCGAAGAAGACGAAGAGACAAAAACCGACACCAAATGAAGATCGGAAAACACTCAGGCCGTTGAAATCAACGGCCTGAGTGTTCCTTGACCCTTACATCCCCAACACAATCAGCCAGCGCCAAACAGTAAGATCAGGTAATAGGCCATCATCATTGCCCACATCCAGGTATCAATGCGATCCAAGACCCCGCCATGCCCGGGGATAAGGTTGCCGCTATCTTTCACGCCGGCGATTCGTTTGAGCATGCTGATGAAAACATCACCGATGGGCGTTAAACCACCGATCAGCAAGCCTAAAATTATCCCTTTATAAAAGAAAAACCCAGGCAGCCACGGCCTCAGCAGGAGGCTCAATAACAACCCGCCAACCACGCCCCCCGCCACACCCGCGGCAAAGCCTTCCCAGGTTTTTTTAGGAGAGAGCCTGAGCGACATCTTACGGCTGCCATATTTGGTTCCAATAAAATAAGCGCACATATCGACCAGCCAGATAATCACAAAAGCAATTAATGTCCAATAAGCGCCATTGGGAAGATGCCCGATGGAGATAAAATAGCTGCCCAGCCAACCCAGATAAACGCTGCCCGCCAGATGCAGCGCGAAGAGCAAAGCCGCCTGGCTATCCCCCTGCTCATAGCGCAGCAAAGCCATAACCGCGTTGGCTGTTAACGCGATCATCAGCGAAAGCTCAGAATAAAAGGCGGGCAGGAACATGCGTTGGATGATAAAAATCGCCACAGTGACTAACAATAGGGGCAGAGACGAATAATAGCCCATCGTTTTAAGCAAACGATGATACTCGCGCGCACCGACCAAGATGACCGCTAAAAAGAATAAGTCATAAACGACCCCGCCAAGGGCAATCACCGCCAGAATCAGCGGGACAAAAACTAATACGGATTTAACCCGGCTGCTCAGCATGACGATTTGCCCAATCCGCCAAAGCGGCGCTCACGGTGGGTGTAGTCCTCGACGAGCGCACGGAGCGCTTCGCCATCGAAATCAGGCCAGAGCGTCGCGGGAAAAGCCCATTCAGAATAAACTGTCTGCCAGGTGAGGAAATTGCTCGTACGCAGTTCACCGGAGGTGCGGATGACCAGCTCAGGGTCGGGAACGCCCGCGGTGAACATCGCTGCGCTCATTTTTTCGACGGTCACTTCGTCGGGTTTGACGCCCTCGGCGATTAAGTTTTTGACCGCGTGGAGGATCTCATCGCGCCCGCCATAGTTAAAGGCGAAAAGCACGGTGATATCTCGATTATTTTTGGTGCGCTCAATCGCCCGCTTCACTTTCGCTTCAAGGGCGGCGCCGAGGCCCGCCAGATGGCCGATGTGGAGGAGCCGCGCGCCTTCCTTATGTAAGGCTTCGGTTTCGTTATCGATAAACTCTGAGAGCAGCAGCATCAGCCCCTTCACCTCTGCCTCAGGACGATTCCAGTTTTCGGTTGAAAAAGCGTAAAAGGTGATGTATTTAATGCCGATATCTTTGGCGGCGCGGATTACCCTGCGCAGGTTTTCGGTGCCGGCTTTATGTCCGGCCAGACGCGGCAGGCCGCGCTGTTTAGCCCAACGGCCATTGCCATCCATAATGATGGCTACATGCTGCGGAATTGGATTTTTTACGTCTGACATGGAGTTAAACCTCCATGATCTCTTTTTCCTTGCGTTTGCCGACTTCATCTACCTCAGCAATCATGACGTTGAGAAGGTCCTGAAGTTCAACCTCGCCGGACCTCTGTTCGTCTTCAGAGATCAGCTTCTCCTTTTCGAAATCTTTCATGTCTTTGATCACGTCGCGGCGGATGTTGCGCATGGCTACGCGACTTTCTTCGAGGCGGTTATTGACCATCTTCATCAGATCGCGGCGACGTTCCTCGGTGAGGGGAGGCAGGTTGAGGCGAATGACTTTTCCATCGTTGTTGGGGGTGATGCCGAGGTCCGAAGCCAGAATAGCGCGTTCGATCAATTTGAGGGCAGCGTTATCAAAGGGCCTGATCATCAGCTGCCTCGCTTCGGGCACGCTGATGGTGGCCAGTTGAATCAGGGGCAGAGGGCTGCCGTAATATTCCACCTGCAGCTTCTCGATCAGCGCGGGTGAAGCGCGGCCTGTGCGAATAGCCATCAGGTCATCAGTGAGCACATCAAGCGCGCCCTGCATGCGCTGTTCAGCAACCTTTAATAAGTCCTTGATCATTTTGCCTCCTCACACAACACAATGAAGCTTAAGCATAATCCAAAAACACCAAAATTTGAAGGCAAAAGAAAAGGCTGGCTGGCAGGGTAATCGTGAGTAAATGAGCGATTTGAGGTGAATAAAATACATGGCGTTCTGTTTTATTCAATCAAGATGCGGGGTTACACAGGGGTTTTGCTATCGGCAGTCAAATTATTGTAGAGTCCATCGTGCCTTTTGGCTGACTCAAAATGAGAAGTATCAACGAGTGAAGAGGGTATTTTGATGTGATTACTAAACTTCATATAGCTCGCCAGCGTTGGCACCTCTTCCCGTTGCCCCCTACGAGGCTTCTGCCCAGTGGGGAGGGCTTAAAACGACAACAACCCTATTCGTCTGCCAATGTTAGCACCTCTTAGTGGCTATGTTGACCCTCTTCAGTGTGAAGACTTAATGAGGCGTTTCCCAGCGTTAGATTTGGGCAAAGTCGACGGCGACTCGCGTGCTATAATAGCTTTTGCTTAGGAAAACTAAACCATGAATTATCTGATCACAGGCGGCGCAGGCTTTTTGGGTACTGCGCTTTGTAATCGATTAGCCCGTCAGGGGCATACGGTCAGAGCTTTGGATGACTGTTCTAATGGCGACCCTTCCGGCCTCGTCTCGCAGGTGAATTTCGTCAAAGGCGACGTCAATGACAAGCCGCTGCTCTGGCAACTCCTGCAGGATATCGACTGCGTGTATCACCTGGCAGCGCTGGTTTCGGTGCCTGAGTCATCTTTGTTCCCCAGCGAATATAACCGCATCAATGTCAACGGCACAGTCAACCTGATGGAAGCCATCCGGGACGCGAAGGTGAGGCGTATTGTCTTCGCCTCCTCCGGGGCGATTTATGGTCAGCTTGATCATGTTCCATACAGCGAGTCTGATGAGGTCAAGCCTGGTTCCCCCTACGCGGTGAGCAAACTCGCCGCCGAATATTACGTCAAACAAATCAGCGCTGACACGGGCGTCGAAGCTGTCATCCTGCGCATTTTCAACGCTTATGGACCCGGTCAACGCATCCCCAATTCGCACCCTCCGATTATTGTCAACTATCTTAAACACGCGCTTACCAACGGTTCGATCGTCATTCATGGCGACGGCATGCAGACACGCGACTATGTTTTCGTGGACGATGTCGTCAACGCGCTGGTGACTTCGGCAACCGCCAATGGGGTTGACCAGCATATTATCAACATCGGCAGCGGGGTCGAAACCAGTGTCCTTGAGCTGGTCAGGCAGGTGAGGGACGTTACCCAGCGCAAGCCTGAAGAAATTTTTAATCCGCACAAATCAGGCGGCACTCCGCGCATGGCAGCCGATATCAGCAAAGCTTATGAGAAACTGAATTACCTGCCGATGACGCCCTTAGCGGCAGGGCTGCGCCTGACCATGGAACGCGACCCGCGCTTTAAAGTTTAGCCATGTCAAATTTGCTTCCCCGTGAATTCTTCGCGCGGCCGGCGACGGCAGTCGCGCCGGAATTAATTGGCGCCTGCCTTGTTCGTCAGTTTGACAGCCAACGCCTGGTCGGCGTCATCACCGAAACCGAAGCTTATCAGGGCATGGAAGATCTCGGGTGTCACGCGCATGTCGGCCTGACGCCGCGCAACGCGCCGCTCTTCGGCCCGCCAGGTCACGCCTATGTTTATTTCACCTACGGCATGCACTGGATGATGAACGCTGTTTGTGATCTCGAAGGCACCCCCAGCGCGGTACTTATCCGCGCGGTTTATCCGCTTGAAGGGCTCGAGGCAATGTGTGAAAATCGCCCAATGTTGGCTAAGACGCCTGGTTGGCTGAACGGCCCGGCTAAATTAGCTCAGGCTTTCGCGATCACAAAACAGCAAAATCGCTCTGACATGTGCGACCCACAGTCACCAATTCTGATTGAGAGCGGTTATTCCTTCCCCAAAGAATCGGTGAAAACAACAGGCAGGATCGGCCTCGGCCAGACACCGGAGCCATGGTTTTCGATCCCCTGGCGCTGGGTAATTGGCTATGACGACGCTAAAATGCTTATTCAAGCCGATCACAAATCACAAAATTCTTTTTCAGATACTTTATAATCATTCCAAGAGGCGCCATGGTATTCGGAAAAAAGAAAAACGAACCGGTCTTTTATGTTGAACCGACCTCCGACCGCATCAGCTCGGTCATCGGCCCCGGCATTAACTGGCAGGGCGACCTGCGCGGCAACGGGGGTGTGCGCATTGAAGGCACGATGGAAGGCGAGATTGCCATCCGGGGGGTGGTGGTGATCGGCGAAACCGGCCGGGTGACCTGTAAGCAGCTTGAGGCCGAGACGGTCATTGTCGCCGGTAATTTTAAAGGCGACATTTTATGTCAGAAGCTTGAGATCCGCTCGACTGGCCGTGTCTGGGGTGATGTAGTGACCAGTTCCTTCTCAAGCGAAGATGGCGCGTTTTTACGCGGACAGATGCGAATGGAAGAAAAGGTGGAGCTTAACCTCAAACCCAAAACCGCTGAGGTTGAAGCAGGCGAAGCTCAAGCTGAGGAACCCGCTGAGCCGTAATTAATCCTTATTGGGCTGTTCAAGAATGATGGTAACCGGGCCGTCATTTTTTATTTCCACGAGCATGTCGGCGCCAAACTCGCCAGTTTCAGTATGAATGTCCAAACTCCGCAAACGCGCGGTGAAGTGTTCATAAAGCGGTATGGCTGTTTCGGGCCTGGCGGCGTCAATGAATGAGGGCCGCCTGCCGCGCCGCGTATCGGCCAGAAGGGTAAATTGGGAAACAACAATCGCCTGGCCTTTAACATCGAGCAGGCTTAAATTCATTTTGCCGTCCGCATCCGAGAAAATACGCAGGTTCGCCACTTTTTCGGCCAACTCTTCAGCGTCATGGTAGGTATCAGTGTGACCAACCCCCAAAAGAATCACCAAACCTTGCCTGATTTTGGCGACTACCTCGTGGTTGATGGCCACTGACCCTTCACTAACCCTTTGAACTACCGCGCGCATGACTCACCTCTCATCGTTAAGTTACTCGATTTTACCTTAAGCTTAACGCTGTTTTCACCGTTCAGGATTAGTTCAATCAACAGATTGCCCATTGAATTCATTTCTCTATTTTTTGATTTTTACACCATATGACTTAGCTGCCACTCATCGTTATAATTAGCGCAACGATGGAAACAACTTACGCCCCTGATCGGCGCAAAGGTCTGCGAGTCATTTTTTCACTGGCCGGCTTGATCGCCCTGTTAATCATCTTTCTTATCTTTCGCAGCACAATTGAGACCGACGCGACATTTTTTCTGGTTTGGGTCGTGGCCGGCGTTTTCCTGCTGATCCCGCTCGCTTTACTGCTCTACCGCGCTTACGCGCTGATTACCACTTCATATACGCTCACGCAGAACTCGCTGGAACTGCGTTGGGGGCTGCGGCGCGAGCTCATCCCACTTAATCAGATCGAATGGGCCAGACCGCTCTCAGATTTTCAATCCCAGCTGCCATTGCCCTGGTTTCGCTTACCCGGCAGCATTTTCACCGCACGGAACATTAAAGGCCTGGGGACGGTCCAATTCATTTCCACCGACTCAGCCAAAGTGGTCCTCGTTCACACTGAGCCGCAAACTTTTGTGATTTCCCCCAGAGATTTGACTGGTTTCGCTCAGCAATTTAATCGCTATGCCGAACTTGGTCAGCGCGACATTACCCAGGCAGTTTCAGAAACTTTAAAGAGTGTCTGGACGGAAACCTGGCGAGACCAGCACGCCAGAACACTGATCAGGGTCGGGCTGGTCATGGTTGGCGTGACATGGCTCACGGCAATTGGCGTCATGGCTGTTTTTCCGGAAATTATCTGGGTGGACCTTACCACTGTACCCTCGAGCCGTTTGATTTTGCTTGCCTTGCTTGCCAGCCTGGTCTGGTTGGGCGACCTGTGGACTGGCCTCTTTTTTTATCTGCGCGGCACGGTGATAAAGCTGCTGATCTATTGCATCTGGGGTGCGTCGATCCTCACGTCAACGATTCTGATCGCGGCTATTTTCCTGCTGGCTGTTTGAGCGCTGACGGCTAAAAAATCCCCCAAAAGTATTAGCCGGCAATTTTGTGAAGAGACTTCAATCTGCTATAATTTTTTATGTTACGGTGTCTCGTTCGACCCCGTTTGTTTGTATTTATGAAAATTAGCCGCACCTTACCAACTAAATTAAACAGGTGTATTGGGCTTGCGATTATTCTGGCAGTGATTGTCTCACTCATGGTTGCCTGCGGTCAGAAAGGCAGACCTTCTTCGACAAATTCTGAAATTCCTTCAGGTCTCGCAGTGAAAACCCTCTCGACGCCATCAGCCGTTCCTTTTACAGCGACACCGACTGCCACCCCCACCTGGCCAGCGTTTAGTGCGATTGCGAACGGTCAGGTAACCCAGGTGCCACCTCAGGCGAAACAGCTCGCGCTATCGGATGAGATTGAGGTCTGGGCACTGTTGGGGATGGACAAAGAGTCTCCTTATGTTGGGCTGACCAACGCTTTCCATCTTGTCTTGGTTAACGCGCGGCTCGCCAGGGCGGCGGTAATTTCTATCCCGGGCAACTTGTTTGTCTATCTGCCCGGAGAGGGTATGAAGCGCCTCAATTCGGCTTACGCGCTGGGCGGCTTCAACCTCGTGCGCGACGCGCTGATCTACAACTTCGGACTGCCGCTTGACCGGGTCGTACTGACTCACCCTGCTGAGTTCAAATGGTTGGTGGATGACCTGGGCGGATTAGAAGTAAGCGTGCTCACCCCCATCCGAGATGACTGTGGGGGCTTGCCGGCCGGCACGCATAGCATGGACGGCGCGAAGGCCTACTGTTATGTGGCTTATCTGGATGGCAAAGACGAGATCGATCGGGTCAGACGCCAACAACAGGTTCTGCAGCTGCTCTTTGACAAGTTAGTCCAAAACGGCCGACTGGCAATGTTGCCGATCTTGTATGCGTCATATCAGGACAAGCTCGAGACTGATTTTTCTTTGCCTGATGTGCTCTCAAAGATACCCTTAGCTTTACGCCTCGGCGATATTGGCCGGGTCAGCTATCACGTTTTTGGATGGGATCTGGTGAGCGAATGGGAACTGCCCGACCACAGCCAGACTTCGGTGCTTCTGCCCATCCATAGCGCAGTGATTGACCTGCTTACCAATGGTGTTGCTGAGCTGAACCAGCCATTACCGATAACCGAGCTTGTGCTGACTTACGAAGCCCAGCTGACCGCCGCTGTCGGCTTGACACAAACCGCTCAACCACTTGGAACTCAACCAGCCCCTCCCCGCGCCACACCAACAAGGCCTCTCCCTACATGGATGCCGGGCATCACCCCTACACGCACCATCTGGCCAACTTCACCAGCCCAAACGCCAAGACCTTATCCGATCGAGACCAACCCACCTGTTTATCCGACCTATAACCCTTATCCGGTTAATTGACAAACTAAGCGTATGAAACGACGAATCAACCCAACTTATATCAGCAAGACCCTCAGACTGCTAATAGCCTGCGGCTTGCTCTTGGGTATGCTTGGTTCGTTTCCCGTTCAGGCTACACCGCTCCCCTCAGAAGGTCCAAAGCGCACAGTGACCCTTGAACTCAACTATACAATTTATGAATATTGGCTGCTCTCCTGGAAGACTTCCCAGACAGTCTGTCAGATTTATGTTGAGCATGAATCGCTGCCTGACCCAAAAGAGGTGAGATATTTTTGCGGCGATACAATCTATAATCAATGGATCCGCACCGGTCCCTGCCTTTATCAGGACGGCGTGACTAAGCCTGAAGAGTGCGACGGGCTTTATCTTCACCTCGCCAATGTCACTCCCTCCACCCGGGAAGTGGAGGTTACGCTTCCCCCCTCTGAAGTCTTCATCTCTTTGGCGGGCTGTAACGCTGAATCCCCGGGAGGCCACTGTACCAGCCTGCCTTACCTGCGCTTTGAGGCTATTGAGCCTCTGCCAAATGAGAATATCGTTCAGATTTTAGGCACCTACAATAACCTGCCTTTCACCTGCTCCGGCGGCATCTGCGACTTACCGCTTGCCCCAACCGGCTTGGAAGGCTTGCCAATCACTTTCTGGGCCGAATCCAGCTATGGCGACGCCAGTGAACAATATACCGCCCGCGTCAGAGTCGTTCCCTGGGGCGACTTCGCCAACCCCGATCAGGCTTCCCCCGACAAACCCACCTATTATGTCGACGTGCTCAGTTCACAGTGGAAAGGCAGCGGCACCTCTACCTGTGCTGAAGTCTGGCAATCTTTTCAGCCTGTCGCCGGCCCCCCAAACTGGCTGCAGACCCCTGAACTGGCAGAACAACTGGTATCAACCAATAGTTATTACCTCCTGGCAGGGCTGATGATCAAACAGGGCCTTGTTGACAGCGAGGCCTGCCCAAACCGCGGCCTTGAAGCCAGCGGCGCGGCTACCAAATGCGGCATGGAGGCTGCAAAACCCCTGGTCGACGTCTGGCAAAATCAGTTCAACGCTGAAATTATCCGCACAGCTAAAGACACCAGCGTCCCGGCGCAATTAATGAAAAATATCTTCAGCAAAGAAAGCCAGTTCTGGCCCGGCATTTATGAGAAAGTCAAAGAAGCCGGACTCGGACAACTCAGCGAGCTTGGGGCTGACGCGGTGCTGCTGTGGAACCCCGCCTTTTACACCCAATTCTGTCCTCTGGTGCTCACCGAACAGACTTGTCAACGCGGTTTCGGCAACCTTGACCTGGCCCAACAGGAAATGCTGCGCGGCGCGCTTGTTCAAAAGGTCAACGCGGCTTGTCCCAATTGCCCAACAGGCATCGATTTGACCCAGGCTAATTTCAGCATCAGCGTATTCGCGCGCAGTATTTTAGCTAACTGCGAACAGGTCAATCAGGTAATCTTCAACCAGACTGGCCGCTCGGCAGGCGAAGTGGTCGCGTATGAAGATCTGTGGAAGTTTACCGTGTTCAACTATAACGCGGGCGCTGGCTGTTTATCAGTCGGCGTCAAGAATGCCCTGGTCAACGGCCAGGCTCTGACCTGGGAGAATATCAGCAAATATCTCGAGCCAGCCTGTCAGGCCGGCATTGGCTATGTTGAGGATGTTTCTTTCATGCCCTCCCTTCAACCCACCACTGTGGCAGACCTGCTCGCCACGCCTGTGCCAACCCAGATTTACTACACCCCCACGCCCACGCCTTTCATTCGTCAGACCAGCACGGTTACGCCCACTCCCACGCCAACGGCGACACCCATTCCTTACTATCCGGCCCCCACTGAAACTGACCAGTCCCCCTATATTCCATAAAATCGTTCTGCTTCCGGCTCTGTTTCGTTGAACTTCGCCTGCGGGTAGAACGGTCGAATTCACCTCCAGCCTTTAAAGCACAGCAGGCACGACGAAAGTCATGCCTGCTGCCAAGCTCACATTGACATTTATATCTTGCCAGACCGCATCAAAGCCAACTCTTCTTCCAACTCCCGTCGTTTCTCAATGCCTGCCTGCTTGATTTCTTCTTTGACGTTTTCAACATAATCCGCTGCCCGGCTTTTCAGTTCTTCGCCAGAATAGGGCGTGAACAATAAAGCCAGGGCGCTGCCGACCAGAGCCCCCAAGACCACTCCATTAAACCAACTGCGAATCTTTGCCATTTTAATCCTCTTCTCTTCTGTTTGTTTAATTATACGTATCTCAGGCGCTTCCCACGCAAATGAATAAGCTTAGCGCGGTTCAGGCAAGGGCTTCATGCTCGACAAAATTTCTTCGGCAAGAACGATAATGTTTTCTGGAATGCCGGTATATTGAGCATCAGACTCCATTCCCGGAGCGCTATCCAACTGCAGTGTCATCACGACGCCACCCAGAGTAATCTCACCCGCCTGATTCCAATATACTCCCATTACCTTCTGATTATAGATTAATCGGGTTTGTTTTACCGATTCCCCTAAAATAGTCAACTCACCACTATCCTGGAAGTCGCCAGCGCCTATGTCGGTTCGTTGAATGGAAAATGGCTCGTCTGGCCTGCGCATGTTAATAACCAACATCTGCCCGCCAAAGTCTACAACAATCCCATTATACTTAGTCGAGAGGGTAACATCCGTGGGCGCCAACAGCCTGATCTTGAAATATTCGCTGTCGACCTGGTTCCACCCGGGCAACTCAGACGGTTTGATCGAATAACGCATCTGCTCCCAAATTTCGTCTTTTACCAGCCAGTCAGAAGTGTCCCCAAGATTAATTTCCGTCGATTGAAGAGGAATGCCATTCCCCGGCAAATGTCTCAGGTTGCCACATTCCCCGCCCATATCTGGTTCCGCTGACGGCATTGCGTCGGGGCAAGGCTGACAAGTCGCCACCGGCGCTGTCTCAGTGAGACATTCAGCTGGTGGACAGTCGCATTCGTTTTTTACCCGGTCTGCGGGTCTCAACAGAAACTGGCAAGCTCCCAGGAACATTCCACTAATCGCCAATAAAACCACGCCCAGTACAAGTTTCTTTTTCATCTAATTTTCTTTCTCGTCAAGCTATCGTATATGTTTTTCTGGCAAATCGTTAACGATTTTCTATGAATTTTTGTCTATGCTGATTTTACCAAGAAAGTTAAAGGAGTTATTATGAGCAAAATTATTGGAATTGATCTCGGTACGACTAACAGCGTCGTTTCAGTTATGGAAGGCGGCACACCCTCCGTGATTTCAACCGCGGAAGGTTCTCGTTTGTTGCCCTCAGTGGTCGCGTTTAACAAGAATGGCGAGCGTCTGGTAGGCATCCCCGCCAAACGTCAAGCAGTGGTGAACCCGGAAAACACTATTTATTCCATCAAACGTTTCATGGGCAGGCATTTTTCTGATGTCGAATCTGAACGCAAGATGGTCTCGTATAAAGTGGTCGAAGGCCCGAGCGGAGACGTGCGCATTCACGTGCCCACCACCAACAAAGATTACACCCCGCAGGAAATCTCGGCCATGATCCTCGCCAAACTCAAAACAGACGCTGAAGCCTATCTCGGCGAATCGGTTACAAAAGCTGTTATCACCGTGCCGGCTTATTTTAATGATAGTCAACGCCAGGCGACCAAAGACGCCGGCCGTATTGCCGGTTTGGAGGTAATGCGCATCATCAACGAGCCTACCGCCAGCGCCCTGGCTTATGGGCTCGAGAAAAAAGATAACGAAGTCATCCTGGTCTATGACCTGGGAGGCGGCACCTTCGACGTTTCACTGCTTGAAGTAGGCAGCGGCGTGGTAGAGGTTAAAGCCACCAATGGCGACACGCATCTGGGCGGTGACGACTGGGATGAAGTCATCGTCAACTGGGCAGCCGACGAATTTAAGCGCGAACAAGGCATCGACCTGCGCCAGGATCGCCAGGCGCTCCAGCGTTTGCGCGAAGCTGCCGAAAAAGCCAAGATTGAGTTGAGCTCGGTATTGGAAACTGAAATTAACCTGCCATATATTACGGCAGATTCGAATGGTCCCAAGCATATGCAGCTCAAGCTGACCCGCTCTAAATTTGAGCAGATGACCGATCACCTGCTGCAGCGCACACTCGTGCCCTTCAGAGCTGTCATCAAAGACGCCAACTTGAGCGTAGATAAAATCAATGAGGTCGTTTTGGTGGGTGGTTCCACCCGCATGCCTATGGTGGTCGAGCTGGTGAAGAAGCTCACTGGCGGCAAGGAGCCCAACAAGGGTGTCAACCCTGATGAAGTCGTTTCGGTTGGCGCGGCTATCCAGGGCGGCGTGCTCTCAGGCGAAGTCAAAGACGTTTTGCTGCTCGATGTAACCCCGCTTTCGTTGGGTGTCGAGACCCTCGGCGGCGTCATGACCAAGCTAATCGATCGCAACACAACCATCCCTGTTAAAAAGACTGAGGTGTTCTCAACCGCTGAAGACAGCCAGACCGCCGTGGATATTCACGTGCTGCAAGGCGAGCGCCCTATGGCCAGCGACAATATGACGCTTGGCCGGTTTAGACTGGATGGCATTCCGCCGGCCCCGCGCGGTATCCCCCAGGTTGAGGTAACTTTCGACATGGACGCCAACGGCATCCTCAGCGTCACAGCGAAAGATAAAGCCAGTGGCAAAGAGCAGAAGGTGACGATCACCGCCTCGACAAACCTCAACAAGAACGATGTCGAGCGCATGGTTCGCGAAGCGGAATCGCATAAAGCTGAAGATGACCAGCGCAAAGCGCTGATCGAAGCGCGCAACACAGGCGATTCCGCCGCCTATCAGGCTGAGAAGACAATGGCGGACCTTGGCGATAAGGTCGACCTGGTCAATAAGGGCCTGGCTGAGAACAAGATCAAAGCCTTGCGCGAAGCGATCGCCGGCGACAACTTGAACGCCATGAAAAAAGCCGCGGAAGAGCTTGGAGAGGTCATGCGAATGATTGGCCAATCCATTCATCAGCAGTCGCAGGCCGGCAGTGAGCCTACAGAGACTCCCGGCCAACAAGCGCCTGAAGATGGCGAAGACGTCGTCGAGGGCGAATTTCACGACGCGTAATAGAGAAAACACAATCCTCGCTTTGACTTACAGCGAGGATTGTTTCTTTAAAACATGACCTGCTGTTTTACGCGTTGTAATGAATTTTAAATTCTTCCGGCACGGGCATGCCGCCCTCCCACACCACACTGCGGAACTCTTCGGGTGAAGTGTTGCCTTCGCTATTGATCAGCAATACCTGTGAGTCCCGGTTCAGACTTAATTCTTCCCGCAGCTGCCGCGCGCCAT
Organism: Chloroflexota bacterium; assembly: GCA_012729755.1. Classification (GTDB taxonomy): domain Bacteria; phylum Chloroflexota; class Anaerolineae; order Anaerolineales; family Anaerolineaceae; genus Mesolinea. The sequence continues at coordinate 20,812 of JAAYCN010000033.1, forward strand.
CATATTCCATAGCAAACATCAACGCGCCCAAAGTGACCGCGCCAGATTCTCCCGAAACAATAAATGGGTCACCCGGCAGGGGCATTCCATACACCCTCATCGCCTTGGCTGCCACATAGTCGGGGCAAATCGCAAAAAAATCAGCGCAATTATAGAGGGTTTCCCATGCTAACGGATTAGGCTCGCCACAAGCCAGCCCAGCCATGATTGTATCCAACTCTCCGGTCACGTTGTGAGGTTGTCCGTCGTTGATTTCCATCGATTTGTACAAACAGGCGGCTTTGGTTGGCTCAACAACTACTGAAAGCGGCACGTTATCTTCAAATAAAACTGAATAATACCCGATGGCTGCTGCCGCTAATGAACCCACGCCTGCCTGAACGAACAAGTGCGTTGGCCGACGGATGCCCTGAGCAGCAAATTGCTCCTGAGTTTCAACAAACATGGTCGAGTAGCCCTGCATGATCCATTTCGGCACGTCTTCATAACCGCGCCATGAAGTGTCTGAGATCACTTCCCAGCCATTGCGCCTGGCATCATCGTTCACCTGGCGCACGGCATCGTCATAATTGCCGTCCACAATAACGACCTCTCCGCCGTTGCGTTTGATGCCTTCGATGCGATCTTTGGTAGTTCGGTGGTGCACATAAATAATTGAACGAAAACCCATTTTCGATGCCGCCCAGGCGACGCCGGTGCCGTGGTTGCCGTCAGTGGCGGTCGCAAAAATCGGCGAGCCCAGACCCTTGCGCAGTTCGCCATCAAGATTCAATAAGTCATGGAGCGTGAGGTTCTCGTCGGTCAATTGACTGCGCTGTAATAATTTTTTGTAAATAGCGTAAGAACCTCCCAAAACCTTAAAAGAATTGAGCGAAAATCGAGCCGACTCATCTTTTACCCAGATGCCTCCCACGCCAAGCCGCCGCGCGAGGGCAGGCAGACTTTTAAGTGGGCTCATCCCATAGCTTGGAATCTCACTGTGCAACTCGCGAATCCGCTGGGGCAAACCGGGAGGGAAGAGCTCCTGGGCCAGACTCGACCGGGGGTTCTGCAACGCGTGCTCATTTTTTATCCATTGAAGCGGAATTTCTGGTTTCATAACATGGTCCTCAAGTTAATCTGTAAGCTATAACTGTTACCGGGCACTCGGATTTAAGCCGAAGAGACCAGCAACGTCAGGATTATATACCAACTCTGCCCGGCAAATAAATCAGGCAAATAGTTAACTGATTTTTGGCTGAGTGATTCTGGCAGAAGACGGAAGCAAATGAGCCTCACATTCATGGCGAGGCTTGTTGCCACTTGGAATTCTTACTAAAACAACTTTTTGTTTTTTCGATCAGAAGACTGATTCATGCCCAGAATTTGTGGGTCATGCTTCGCTGGCTTTCATAACCGCAGCGGCCGGGAATTAATTGTCAACGCCTCAACAGAAGTTTAGAGACCGTTTCTATTCATGCATCTCGATAAGCTCAACCCTGATACCATCAGGATCGATAAGATGGACCCAGCTCGCGGTTGGATAATGCGTAATTTCTGAGGCAAATTTCATTCCTCTGTTCTGGAGTCGGGAATATAGCGCACAAATATCGTCAGTCTCGATAGAAAAATGACCCGCTCCAATTCTATTGGCAGGTAAAGCGCCAGAGTCTCCAGTAGATTTTAAATACTGAATCAGTTCCAAATAGACCTGATAACCTTCAAGTGAAACCAGCTCAATCTCCGCACCCGGCACTCCCAACCCGAGTGCGCATTCTTCGGGATGTTCAATCCAGCGCATGCGAACCTTGAAACCTAACTCCCGATAGAACTCAATAGATTTCTCTATATTGCTGACGACAAATCCGACATGGTGAATTCCTGAAATTTTTCCTTTTATTACACTCATTTAAACTAACGCTCCTTACCTTTGTATCGTAATCGAAGGCACAAATGTCTCATAAGAATTATCTTGCTTAGTACGTAAGCGCTTTGTAACGCTGCTAATAGTTAGAGCGATAATTGTGGCGACATACGGAAGCATCAGCACAAACTGAACAGGGATCGTTAATGTCTGCAAACGTACTGACGCTGCTTCCGCGGCGCCGAAAAGAAGCGCCGCTAACACTGAGCCAATCACGGTCCCAGCGCCAAAAATTGTTGACCCCAATGCGATGAAGCCGCGCCCTGCCGTCATATTGATTGCGAAGACAACCATAGACGAAGTTGAAAGAAAAGCTCCTGCAATTCCAGCCGTAAAGCCGCTGATTAATAATGTGGCGATTTTTATTTTTATCGGGTCAATGCCTACCGCCCGTGTAGCATCTTCGTTTTGCCCTACCGCCCTAACCCAATAGCCGAACTGCGTATAGCGCATCACAATGAACCCTGCAATTATCAGGACGACGGTAATAACCAATACAACGCTTTGGTTATAGATTATGTCGCCAATAAATGGGAGAGTCTTTAAAAACTCCCAACGAATTTTTGGCAAGGTGTCAATGCCAGAAGGTGCATAGGCACCAGGCTCATTATATATATATTCGAGCAATAGCCATGTAATTCCAGAGGCTAATAAATTAACACCAATTCCAGCGATGATGCTGTTACAGTTAAATTTAAAGATTACCAAAGCCAGAATCAAGGCAAACAGCATTGAGCTGATAATTCCAAAAAACATCCCTATCCAAGGGTTGTTCAAATGAGCGGCAATCGCCATTGAAACAAATGATGATATAAGCATAAGCCCTTCCATGCCTATATTAGTAATCCGAGCCCGCTCAGCGAACACTCCGCCCAATGTTGTCAGCACTATCGGGATTGACATCGAAATAGTTGCAAAAACAAAGTACTGAATATCACTCATTTTTCTCTCGACGACCAAATGAAATATTAAACTTATTGCTGGTAACCAATAGAACAATAATGCCTTGCAGCAGGAACACCAGTGAGAACGGAACGTCAGCATTTACCTGCATTTTCGTGGCGCCGTATAAAAGGACTGAGTAGAGAATGCTCGACCAAAGGATTCCGATGGGCGCGATGCCTCCCATGAGTGCTATCGTCAGCCCTAAACTTCCATATCCTGGAGAAAAACCCTGCAGAAATCTATATTCGATCCCCAAGGTTACCAGTGCTCCTGACAGCCCAAATATCGCGCCGCTTGCTAACAGGGATGTGAAGATCACCTTCTGAGGCTTAACCCCCATAGCTTCAGCGAAGCTGGGATGTAAACCAACCATTTGCTGCTTTAGACCACTCTTAGTCCGCAGATAAAAAATCTGCAAACAAATCAGCAGTAGAATGCTCAGGATGATTGAGATGTTCAGTTTAGATGGGGGGAGCAACTTAAAAAGCTGCATAGTTTGGGGAATTCGCACAGTCTCAGCATTTCCAGACATTGGATTCCTGATGACATTGTTTACAAAATAAGCCGTCAACAGCGGGGCCATATAATCTGACATCAATGTAGTTACTATCTCATTAACATTTAATAAGCTCTTTAGGAGTGCTGGAATTAAAATCCAGAGTGCGCCAGCCAGCATGCCTCCCAGAATTGCCAAAATAGTGACTACAAAATCAGGCGCTGGGAGTTTTAAATAGATCGCGATCACAGCCGCGGTCATCGCTCCCAGATATAATTGTCCCTCTCCTCCGATATTGATCGCCCCCGCTTTCAAAGCAACCATCCCGCCCAAACCACTAATCAATAAGATCGACAGAATAGAAAGCATGCTGCCAAAGCTATATAAATCAAAAAATGACCCGCCGATAAAAGAGACAAATGCGGTGAAAGGCTGGTCAGAAATAATGAGCATGATGACAAATGAAATAACAAGCCCGATTAAAACAGGCAGGCTGCGACTAATGAAAGTCTCAAATTTACCAAGCAATGTTTTTGCCTTCACGATTTGTTTTCAACTCCAAGCATAAACGCACTAAGCACCGCTTCGTCAGGGATCGAATGCCTGTCAAACTCCGACATTATTCGTCCACCATGGATAATTAGAATTCTATCTGACAGCGACAACACTTCTTCCAGTTCGGTTGAAAGTAAAAAGACCGCGGATCGATTATTACGCAGTTCCAAAAGTTGCTTATGAACAAACTCGGTAGCCCCAATATCCAAGCCGCGTGATGGTTCACTCGCGATCACCAATTTAGGCTGACTTGAAAGTTCTCTGGCTAAGACAACCTTTTGAATATTGCCACCTGAGAGTTCACCCACAAAGGTGCCGTCATCAACACCACGGATGTCATATTCCTTTACCAGGTCCATTGCATGCTGCTCAATTTTATCGAGTTTCAGAAAGATTCTTCCATAAGATTCATCGTTCATTGATCCTGTGTAGATATTTTGGGCAATAGTCATGTAAGGGTTGACACCCCTTTGAAGCCGATCCTCTGGGATAACGCCTATCTCTTTTTCGCGCAGTTGGGACACCGAAATATTTGTGATGTCCTGACCGAGATAACAGATTCTTCCAGCATCAACTTTTCGCATTCCAATAATCGCCTCAGCGAGTTCTGATTGGCCGTTGCCGGCGACGCCGGCCAAGCCTACCACTTCCCCCTCCCTGACATTGAAACTGACACCTTTTACTGTCTGTGCGCCTCTTGAATCCGTAATCAAAACATCTTCTACTCTCAGGACCACGTCTCCGGGGTCTGCTTCAGAATGTTTCAATACCTGACTTTGATCACGGCCTATGATTAATCTGGCAATTTCGAGTTCTGATAAACCAGTGGTTAACTCAGTCACATGTTTTTTTCCACTACGCAGAACAGTAATTCGATCCGCTATTCGCATGATCTCGTGTAGATGGTGGGAAATAAAAATGATCGACAATCCATCAGCAACCAATTTTCTTAACACTTCAAACAATTGGTCGACTTCATTCGGGGTCAATACAGCTGTAGGTTCGTCCAAAACCAACACCCGGATGTCCTTCGATAGAGCTCTAAGAATTTCCACTCTCTGCCTCATCCCAACAGACATCCCATAAATTGGCGTAAGAGGATCTACTTCTAAGCCGTAGCGTTTAGACAGTTCTTCAATCCGCCGATTTTGAAGCTTTTCCTGAACTATCCCGTTTTTTATAATCTCCTGACCCAGAAAGACATTTTCGGCGACAGTAAACTCTGGGATCAGCTTAAAGTGCTGATGCACCATGCCCACGCCTGCCTCAACCGCAAGACGTGGGCTAAGTTTGTCATATCGAATGCCGTTGATCGTGATCTCGCCTTCATCAGGTTGAATCATCCCGAAAAGGCAGTTGACTAAGGTGGTTTTGCCTGCACCATTTTCACCAACAATCGCATGGATTTCTCCCTTTTTAAGTTCAAAATCCACTTTTTCTAAGGCTTGCTTCTTGCCAAACCTTTTTGAGATGCCCTTTAGATGAACAGTAAGATTTTCGATCATGGCTCTGTGAAAATTATTTTGTAAAGAATGAGGCGGGTACGATCTTTCCTGCTTTAATTTCTGCGATAACCTGGTTGAGTTGTTCGAGGATATCCGCAGGAACTATGTCCATCGCGGGCTCAAACGAGACACCACCGTTGGCGATATTGCCCTGACGTGTAACGCCCATCTCCAATTTACCCTCGACGGCCTCTTTGAGAGCTTCAAACACCGTTGCATCTACAGATTTAATCGCACTACCAGCGATGAACCCTGGTTGAAGATCGTTCTGATTTGAATCCTGACCAATACCATACGCTTCATTAGCCGCGACTGCTTCAAGGATGCCTATGCTGGTGACACTGGCCACGGCATAAATCACATCAACGCCATCGTTAATCATTGCCGTGGCGACTTCGTATCCCTTTTGAGGATTTGCCCAGTCGTCCGTAAAGCGCACATCAACTTCAATGCTTGGGTCGATATAGGCGACTCCATCCTTAAAACCTGTTATGTAGTCTTGAATTACAGGCATGTCCTGACCGGTGCAAAGGCCAACCTTGTTGGTACCTTCCGCGTATTGAAATTTATCGGGGTTTTTGGTGATCAAAGCCGCCAATACACCGGCGACGAATGCACCTTCATTTTGCAAGTAGATAATGCCAGTGACATTGGGACCGGACGATTCCGCGTCAAAAATAATGAATTTTTTATCCGGAAACTCAGGAGCGACCCCAGCCAATGTGCTTGACATCAACGTTCCACCGGTGACAATCATATCAACCTCAGGTTTCGTTGCCGCCTCCCTAAGATTGCGTTCCCATGCAGCGGTATCATTGGCATCCGCTGGAATCACACGCACTTCCATGCCCAACTCATCTTTGGCTTGCATCAATCCACGATTCGCCGAATCCATGAAGCTCTTATCACCTAAATTACTCGACAGCGGAGCCCAGACCACGTACGAATCTGATGATGAGGATTCTGCCTCAGCTGGAGTTGGGGCTCCACTTGGCTGGCAAGCTGCGAGCACAAACGCCGCAACCATCAAAAATGACAACATGCTAAACAATTTGTTCCTAATACTTTTCTTCATATTTAACCTCTTAAGATAATGTTGGTTGGAATCTAGTGCATCTTAAATTCTAACACAATAGATTGAGCGAGGCTTGTTTATTGATCAAAACTCAATTAAATCGAGCCTTACTCCTGTCTAATCATCACTTGTTGTTCTGTTATTGCTCTCTTTAAGATGGGTTTAGTAAATTTCCCGTCAAAATGAGAACATAACTATTCACAAATAAATTTAGCTGGAGTTTCACAATCTGCCCTATAAAAAACCACAAAGCCGACCTTGTTGGTCGGCTTTGTTTCTTTGAATTAAAAGGGTCACTGAGCTAACTTATATTGATACCCGGCGGCAAGCGCTTTGATATTCACCTGAACGAAACGTTTCAGACGCTCGGCGGTGTGCGCCTCGAGCGCGCGCTCCAGAGCGCCTTCGGGCAAGATCCGCAGGTTTGCCATCATCGCGCCCAGCATCACCATGTTGGCTGATTTCTCGTTGCCGATTTCCTGAGCGATCTTATTCGCCGGCACCATAACCACATGTACATCCTTGCGGGTCACTTCGCGGTTGACCATCGATTCGTTTACGATCAGCCAACCGCCTGTCTTTACCAGCGGCTCATATTTATCCAGCGAGGGCAGGTTCATCGCCAGCACAACCTTCGGGTAAAGCACAGTCGGCGAACCGATCTCTTCATCCGAAACGACAACTGTACAATTAGCGGTCCCACCACGCATTTCAGGGCCGTAAGAGGGAATCCAAGTCACATGTTTTCCTTCGTCCATAGCCGCGTATGAAAGCAACTGACCAGCATAGAGCGTACCTTGTCCACCAAAACCGGAGATGATTACATCGGTTTGCATGCTACTTACCTCCCATCTGAATAGCTTCTAAAACTTTGTAATCCCCAACTGGATAATAGGGCAGCATGTGATCTTCGAGCCATTCTCGCGCCGCGGCGGGCGACATGCCCCAGTTGGTTGGGCAGGTTGAAAGCAATTCAACCATCGAGAAGCCCAAACCCTGACGCTGCGCTTCAAAAGCTGTGCGGATCGCTTTTTTCGCCATGCGGATGTTGCGCGGGTCGTGAAGGCTGCGCCTCACCACATAGGCCGCGCCATCCAGAGCAGACATAAACTCTGCCACGCGGATAGGGTACCCTTGTCGCTCCACATCGCGGCCTAAGGGCGAAGAGGTGGTTTTTTGTCCGGGCAAAGTAGTTGGCGCCATCTGGCCGCCAGTCATGCCGTAGTTTGTGTTATTGATAAAAATAGTGGTAATCTGTTCACCGCGCGCCGCGGCGGCAACGATCTCAGCCATGCCGATCGAGGCGAGGTCGCCATCGCCCTGGTAGGTAAACACCATCTTGTCTGGCAAGGTGCGTTTGATGCCGGTCGCCATGGCAGGAGCGCGGCCATGCGGCGATTCAGCAAAATCAAAGTTGAAGTAGTTGTACGCGAACACCGCGCAGCCGACAGGAGCTACACCGATGGCGTTGCCGAGCTCACCCATTTCTTCGAGCACTTCGGCAATCAGGCGGTGCGCCACACCATGCGTGCACCCCGGACAATAGTGGGTGGAGCGGTCTTCGAAGCCGGCTGGCCGCTGATAAACAATTTTTACATCTTGATCCAACATCTCAGGCTCCTGTTCCGATCTTTTCTGTAAGGCGTGTCAGCCAGCGATCGCGCGGACTGCCCTCAACGGTATATCGCCCCGCAGCAAGCGCCATAATTTCATCTTCGAGATCATCCGGGTAAGGCACCATGCCCCCCATGCGACCCGTGAATTCCACGGGTTTACGGCCTTTGACGATCTTGAGCACGTCATCGAGCATCATGCCATTATTCATTTCAATAACCAAAAATGCTTTAGCCTGCGGAACCAGCGCCTCAAGTTCATTTTCGGGGAAAGGCGCAAGGGTAATTGGCCTGAGCAAGCCGACTTTCACGCCCCTCTCACGCGCCGTGCGCACCGCTGAAAGCGAAATGCGGCCCGCGGTGCCAAAACCAACGACGATATATTCTGCGTCTTCAAGGTAATAGCCTTTGTAGCGCACTTCATTCTTTCTGATTTCCTGCCATTTGAGCTCCTGGCGCAGGTTAAATCGTTCCTGGGTTGGCGCATCAATATTGATCGAGGTCAACACGTGTTTTCCACGTCCGGGGATGCCAGCCAGCGCCCAGTCAGGTTGGCCACCCTGCATGGGGGCGAAGGGAGGCAGCTCGGCTGGTTCCATCATCTGTCCAAGCGAACCATCCATCAGGATGCAAACCACGCTGCGATATTTTTCGGCCAGGTCAAAGGCCAGACCGGTCATATCGACCGCTTCCTGAACCGAAGCAGGCGCGAGCACGATCAGGCGGTACTCACCATGTCCGCCGCCGTGCACGACCTGATTGTAATCGCCCTGTGAAGGGGCAATATTGCCCAAACCGGGTCCGCCACGCATTACATTCACAAAGACCGCTGGCAGGTCGGTACCCACAATGTATGAGACACCTTCCATCATCAGGCTGACGCCCGGGCTTGAACTGGACGTCATCACGCGATGACCGGTACAAGCCGCGCCATACACCATATTGATCGCGCCAAGTTCGCTTTCAGCCTGCACGAAGGCGCGGCCAAGCTCTGGCATGCGCGCTGAAAGGTGTTCGAGCAGTTCCGTTTGCGGTGTTATCGGATAGCCAAAATAAGACCATAAACCAACCCTAATCGCGGTTTCGGCCACAGCCACGTTACCTTTAATCAGTTCTTTTGCCATTTATGCCTCAACCCTTTCATCTTGCGTGGGGCGGACACCCCGATAAACCGTGATCGCTGCGTCCGGACAAACCACCGCGCAAGTTCCACAAGCGATGCAATCTTCTGGGTGCAGCATGAACGCCGGATGAAAACCTTTGGCGCTCAACCGGCTCATGTCCAGCGCTAAGACGTGCGCGGGGCAATCGGTGACGCACAGCTCACAAGCTTTGCAATAAAACTCGTTGATTTCTACCCATCCCTTTGGGGGCATTCAGTTCCTCCTTTGAACACGAAAATAATCTGCCTCTTTGGTGAGTTTAGCGGCAGTTTTGTCGTTGATTAGTATACCGTGATTCCTTTAGTAACAGACGTCCGGATTGAAAATTTTAACAATTTCAGGTTTGATTTTTTGGTTTATGGTTTGCCGGAAGCAGTTATCATCGCGCCGGATCCATCCGCCACCGCGCTGACGCCCCCCGTCATAGCCATACTCATCGGTGAGTTGGAGCTTTCCATCAAACATTCGTTATTGTACCGTTAGATGTTTCATCTTTTCATTAAGATTATTTCAATCGGTAGAAACTCGGTCGCCGTCGGGATTATTGCACTTTTCATCACAGATTTCAACGGCTGTCGTAAACCATTTTCTAAATTCCTTTAGAATGTCAATGAGATTCTTAGCTCCGCCAAGACCAATAAATATCTCATCCTTTATCATGCAATGGTACCAATCTGCTTCGTTATTTTTCACATCCACAACCTCAAGAGGAATCTCAGCAATATCAAGGTCTCGGATATCAAATTCAAAATACCAACCAGGATTATCTATATTATCAATTTTAAATCCATGCTCATGCTCCCAGGATCCATTACATAAGTCTGCGTATGTGTCTTGAAGCCATGTCAATAATTCATCCATTTTCTATTCTTACCTTTCTATCGCGGGATCTCAAGCCAAGATGGTCTGCGAATGATGTTCTTTAGGAAATCGTGAATGTGGGGTAGTATTTTTAGATTAGTGCTGCTTTCGGGGTGCGCTTTGCCTATACCATCAAATCGCAATATTTTGGACCATGGATTGGGGTTCTGCGGATTTGTTTGCGGTTGATAAGTCTCATAGTTAGTCACTTTTCCTGTGGTTGGATCTCTCTTGAATGTGGAATGTAGACCGGTTGCATTTGGGTCTGGCCGTAAATCATTCTTATGTCGGTTGCTGAAGTAAGCTATGTTTTCACCGAATGCCGCAGCGCCAGATAATAATGTTACAGCTCCTAACGTTACAACTGCTGCTCCGGCTGCGGCTGCAGGAGCGGACGCAAGGCACAAGGTCGTCCCGCATCCGACAACAGCCCCGCCCCCTGCGATACCAACCCCTGTATTTATTTCCAGAATACCAAGTGCGGTTGTAGTAAGATCGCCAACAATTCTACCAATCAACATTGCTTCGGACTCGTTTGATGATGGAGCAAGCGATCTGGCTTCGTCTGGAAATAAAATCGCCCCCAACCAATTATTTGTCCTGACAATTTCCACAGAAAAACCAAAAATGAATTCCCCAAACCAATTTGCAGAATTCTCAGATGGATCTGTACCATTGACCGGATTGTTATTGACATATGCATACCGATCAAAAGCTTGGGTACCCTGTAATGACATGGGAACGATCGTATCCGCCTGCATGAAACGACCGATTACAGGGTCATATCCCCTCCACTGCGTTGCGGGGACCTTCGGCCACTGGGCGTTATAGAAGTAGATGTCTCCTTCCTGCATTTGACCGGTATAGGCATAGTCTGTCGGGCTGGCGCCTTGAGTGTGTCTGGTCGTCCCCCAGGGGTGGTAGAGGGTCGTACTTATCTGGCTTCCATTCGCATCCGCAACCACGCTGACGCTCCCCAGCTGATCACCATACAGGTAGCTCACCACCTCATCATCTTTCATTGTCAATGCGAGTATTAATATTTACAATGCGGAACTGTTTCTTGGAGCAAAGTATCCTCTGTTATCTTAAAACAAATGTACTGAACCTGATGTTCAGGGCTTTGAATCTGTATGTCAAAATTCCAATAGGCCTGATCTTTCCAAACCGACAAATTACAATTTTGTTTAGACATGCAGATTTCCCTTGCTTCTTTCAATCCAACACCAATCGCCTTTTCTATTATTTCATTAGATGTTATTTTTTCTTCATGTTCAACGTCATACTCACTGCCATTTATTTCGCTAAGGGTTAAATTATCTCCTTCAAGGTTGATGGAGCAAAAAACAAACCTTCTATCATGAAACAGACCAAATAGTATTGGGCGTTTGCTATAGTAGCTCACTGAAACTTGATTTATTTTGTTGACATCTAATTTGAAAGTCTCGTATTTTATCGTAACTCCACTTAGATATGCTCTCGGATAGATTTCTTGAACTAACTTTTTACAAGTCCGATCTAAGAATATTAAGTCAGGGAATCCGGTTCTGGTTCTCGGAATTCTTAAGTGGTTTACTTCCTTCCCATTTAGAGACATAGTAGGATTGCATCCCGTTAGGATGAGAATAAACAAAAAGAAAAGCCGAATCATTTTTTTCATCGAATTTGGTCCCTCCATCTACGATATTCATCCAAGGTTTGTCGGTGGTAATTTTGATATTTTAACAAGTCAGAAATGGTATGATTTGCAAGATAGCTCTTTAAACCTGTAGTTCCCATGTTATAGCCTTGCAAGAGAATCCTTGATTGGTCATCCAGTGAAAGCGCAGTAAAACCATTTCCATATTCCTTTACTAAATTTGTCCGAATATACGACAAATAACCTGCAACATAGCCAACAGATGTCTTAGGGTTGAGAAGATTAGAAATGGTACTTTTATTGTTTCCGGTGACATAACCTTCATTCTCCAATGTGGAACCTATGCTGACTTGAATTTGTCCAATCCCTATGGAAGCGCTGCCTATTGAGAAGGCGTCTCTGAAATAGGCTTCACCACCCTCAGCTAAATTAGCCAATGGACCGTTGAAGAAAATGCGTCTTTCCAATGCTCCGCTTTCATGTCTGATAACTGCCGAAATCAATTCAGCGGGTATGCCGGTTCGAGAAGCTTCAGTATTTATTACATCCGTTAATTCTGTTACCAGAGCTCCGCCAATCCTGTCTCTTGCGTTTTGATTCAATGATTCGTCTTTCTGAACAATATATTCACCTAGGACATGACCAGCGAAAGGTGCACCAACTGAAAAACAAAAAGTAAAGTCGAATATTGTAAATATGCATCGACCACTTGGATCGGTGTACTTTATCGGACTGTTGTTCACATAGGCATACCTGTCGAAACCCTGCGTCCCCTGGGTTGGAGGAACCAAGGTATCCGCCTGCATGAAACGACCGATTACAGGGTCATA
>JAAYCN010000034.1 GCA_012729755.1 Chloroflexota bacterium
AAGGCTGGGGCGATCTCTTCTTTATAAAGTTCTTTCAATCTATTCATTATCTTGCTCCAATAGCTGACTATTTATCGATCCGCGTCCCAGTTCGCTTGGATACTCGAAAAACTTTGCCGTCTTTTCGTTCCATGCGCACACGGGTTGGTTTACTATCTTTCGGATCCACTAACATCACATTTGAGAGATCAATGGGTGCCTCAAATTCAATTTTGCCAGCTGGAATGGTCTTACCTCTTGACTGGGTCTGCGCCTGATGCTTGATGCAAAGGTTCACTCCTTGCACAACAACACGGTTTCCCTTGGGAATAACTCGGATCACCTCACCGACTTTTCCCTTATCACTTCCGCTGATCACCACCACACGGTCGCCTTTTCGTATCTTACTATTCATCACTCAACTCCTATAATCCTGGCTACAGAACTTCCGGTGCCAGTGAAACAATCTTTGTGAAGCCTTTATCACGAAGCTCACGTGCTACAGGACCGAAGATGCGGGAACCACGAGGATTGACGCCGTCATTATCAAGAATGACTACAGCGTTATCATCGAAGCGGATGCTTGAACCATCAACCCGACGCCATTCTTTGGCTGTACGAACGATGACAGCTTTCACAATCTCACTCTTTTTGATCGTCGCTTGTGGGGTCGCTGTTTTGACTGTTCCAATAACAACGTCGCCCACATGTCCATAACGCTGGCGCGATCCGCCAAAGACATGCATCACCAATAATTCTTTTGCGCCGGTGTTATCGGCGACTTTCATCCGGGTTTCTTGTTGAATCATGGCTTAGACTCCCAATTCTTCAACCGCATCGTCTTGAGAACGTTCTTCAACGCGAATGATCTCTTCAACAACCCATTGTTTTGTTTTTGAAATCGGCTTGCTTTCCACAATCCTGACCTTATCACCCGGGCTTGTACCCAGCTCGTCATGAGCCTTGTAGGCTTTTACCGAGCGGACAACCTTGTGATAGAGGGGGTGTCGGAAAACACGTTCAATCTCAACCACAGCGGTTTTCTGCATATTATTGCTGACCACAGTCCCGACCAAACGTCGTCGTTTATTCATGCTTCACTCTCCTCGGCCGCCTCAGCTAACTGTCTTTCACTCAGGATGGTCTCCATGCGGGCAATATCCCGCCGAATGAGACGTACACGACTGGTGTCTGTCAATTGACCCGTGATCGATTGAAATCTGAGGTTCAGCAATTCGTGGCGGGCTTCATCCAGCGCTTTTTCAATCTCAGCAACGTTCATTTTTCTAATCTCTGCTGCTTTCATGACTATGCTTCTCCTGCCACATCACGTGAGACGATCTTTGTCTTCACTGATAATTTAAATTTTGCACGTAGGAGTGCCTGTTTAGCAGTTTCCTCGTCCGTGCCGCCCACTTCAAACATAATTCTGCCTGGCTTTACCACAGCCACCCAATATTCGACGGGACCTTTACCCTTTCCCATGCGGGTTTCTGCAGCACGCTTGGTGTAGGGTTTATCCGGGAAAATTCGGATCCAAACCTTACCACGGCGTTTCATCTCATGCACAATTGCTCGACGGGCTGCTTCAATTTGCCGCGCACTAACCCAGCCCGGCTCTAAAGCTTGCAAACCAAATTCACCGAAGGAGACGTCTGATCCGCGATAAGCCTTGCCTCTCATCCGTCCTCGCATTTGCTTGCGATACTTAACTCGTTTTGGCATTAACATAATGACTACCTACCTCACTCACCACCGGGTAACATACCGGCTAAGTTCTCACTCACTGACATAAACACCTTCAGTGGATTCTGTTGATGATTCTTCCACTTCGGGCATAACTTCACCTTTATAAATCCAAACTTTAATACCAATCTGACCATAGGTTGTCAACGCTTCAGTTTGGGCATAATCAATATCTGCTCGCAAAGTTTGCAGAGGAACACGACCTTCACGCAGCCAAACGCTCCGTGACATTTCTGCACCGCCAAGGCGTCCAGATACCATCACCTTCACACCTTCAGCTCCCTGACGCATGCCTTGCTGAATGGCACGCTGCATTGCTCGTCGGTAACTGATCCGGCGAACGAGCTGACCGGCAATATTTTCTGCAACCAAATGGGCATCAAGATCGGGGGATTTGATCTCTTTCACTTCGAGGTCAATTTTCTCGCCCGTCATCGCTTCCAAACCGGTGCGGATATCTTTGACGTTCTCACCACCGCGACCAATCAGGATCCCGGGTTTGGCTGTATGAACATAAACCTTGATCTTGCCGGGAAAACGTTCAATTTCGATATTAGAAACGCCAGCGCGATCATTATCTTTCTGAATTTTCTCGCGAATAGCGAGATCTTGATGCAACTGATCTTGATAATCTTGCCCATCCGCATACCAACGGGCTAACCAAGGTTTGTTGACTTTTAGTCGAAATCCAATTGGATGTACTTTACGACCCATATTTACTCCTGGTTCCTAGCGCTATTTCTGATTTTAAACATCCTATCACTCGACCTCTCTTAAGATCACTGTAATATGAGACCGCCGGCGTAATATCGGCTTGAACCGACCGCGGGCGCCAAATCTTCGCCATTTACGGGTTTGGGCTTCATCTGCAAAGATCTGATGAACATAGAGATCTTCACGTGAAATGCCATAGTTTTCTTCACCATTTGCCATTGCTGACACAATAAGTTTGCGAACAGGTTCTGCAGACTTATTGGGTGTGAACTTCAAAATATCCAGTGCTTCTAGTACTGGTTTACCTCGAACCAAATCCACAACAAGACGAGCCTTTTGTGCTGAGGTATTAAGATTACTTAGTTTCGCTTGAACATCGGTTGCCATTGATAACCTGCCTTCTCACTTTCTTATCGTTAGCGCTTATCGCTTCTACTAGAAGCCATATGACCACGGAAAAATCGTGTAGGCGCAAATTCACCCAACCGATGACCAACCATATTTTCCGTGATATAGATCGGCACATGGCGGCGACCATCATGAACAGCAATGGTATGTCCTACCATTTGGGGAAAGATCGTGCTGGCACGACTCCAGGTACGAAGCACTTTCTTTTCGCCTTTGTCGTTCATATCTTCAATTTTCTTCAATAATTTCGGGTCGATGAACGGCCCTTTTTTGAGTGATCGCGACATAATTGCGTCCTCTTTCTCGCTATAATAATCGATTACTTACGGCGCCGTTTCGCTTGGCTGCGATGGCGTAAAATGTATTTATCAGTACGTTTGTTATGACGGGTCTTTTTGCCCAAAGTGGGTTTTCCCCACGGGCTTTTCGGACCGGGCATACCAATCGGTGAACGACCTTCACCACCGCCATGGGGGTGATCATTCGGATTCATCGCCACACCGCGCACGGCAGGGCGCCATCCCATGTGGCGTTTGCGTCCAGCTTTGCCTAATTTGATATTGGCATGTTCAACATTGCCGACCTGACCAATCGATGCCTGGCAGGTTTGCAGTACCAACCGTACCTCGCCAGAAGGCAGCCGCACATGGGCATACTTACCTTCTTTTGCCAGCAGCTGTGCAGAGGTTCCTGCGGAACGGACCATCTGGCCGCCCTTTCCAGGCTGCAGCTCAACATTGTGAATGGTCGTTCCAACCGGGATATTCGCCATAGGCATGCTGTTGCCCACTCGGATATCAACTTCCTGTCCAGAAACAACCCTGTCACCCACCTTTAATCCAACGGGGGCTACGATGTATCGCTTTTCACCATCTGCATAGGTCAACAGAGCTAGCCGAGCAGTCCGGTTCGGATCATACTCAATGGCTGCAACGGTGGCAGGAATTTCAAATTTATCGCGTTTGTAATCCACCAAACGGATTTGACGCTTGTGCCCACCACCTCGGTGACGGACAGTAACGCGACCATAGGCATTCCGACCAGCTTTATTTTTCTTAGGAACAGTCAAAGACCGTTCGGGCGTCGTCTTGGTAATCTCTTCAAAGGTATAGCTGGTCTTATGTCGAGTACCAGGTGTTTTCGGTTTATATACTTTTACTGCCATTACTCCACCCCTTCAAAAATCGGGATGCGCTCGCCTTCTGCAAGGGTCACAATGGCCTTCTTGTATGCGCTGGTGCGGGCTCGCATCCGGCGATTACGAAGATTGCGTGACTGTTTGGCGGGCACGATCATAACATTAACACGGTCTACTTTGACATCGAAAATCTTCTCTATCGCATCTTTGATCATGCCCTTGGAAGCAGATACATCCACTTCAAAGACATACTGATTGAGAGAGGAAGACAAATAATTCGATTTTTCGGTAATGATCGGTCGGCGGATGATGTCATAGACTGATTTTTTCATGATTTCATTCCTTCCTAGCCGAGATAACTTTCAATCGTTTCCAATGCTGCAACAGGAAGGATGATTTTTTCAAAATTCAACAGGTCACGGACATTGAGATAATTCGCCATTAGCGTTTTTACATTGTCAAGATTATTGCAAGCCTGTTTGACACCTGTAAATTCAGGACCATTATCAGGGATCAGGACTAAAACACTCGCATCACCAACAACGGCCTGCAAGGCTTCCGCCATAACCCGTGTCTTGACTTCATCAATTTTGAGCTCATCCACCAGGACGATCTCACCTTCCGAAGCTTTCACCGTCAATGCAGAGCGTAATGCTGCTCTGCGCATCTTCTTAGGCATATCTTTGTCATGGGAACGCGGTTTGGGTGTAAAGATTTTGCCACCGCCAACCCATTGGGCAGCTCGGGTAGAACCCTGACGTGCACGACCAGTTCCCTTCTGACGCCATGGTTTACGACCACCGCCAGAAACCTCACTTCGCCCTTTTGTAGAATGCGTCCCCAAACGGCTGTTTGCCATTTGTCTGACAAATGCCTGATGCATCAAATCAACTTTAACCGGGGCCTCAAAAATCTTAGCCGGTAATTCTACCGTCTTAACTTTCTTACCCTTCATGTTGAAGACATCAAC
>JAAYCN010000035.1 GCA_012729755.1 Chloroflexota bacterium
ACATCTTCCTGCAAAATAGTTTATGGATGCTTTTCAAAAGTATATCACTACGAACAAACAACCTCATCAATAGAGGCATCATTTTCTTTTCTGTTCAGGTTATATCCTAAACCCACATCCCTTGCCCCGCCTGTCAATTCCTGCCTGTCAATTCCACATTTTCCCTCCCCCCACGATTCATGATATTATCCAAACATGTATCTGAAAGGCAGCCGTCTCTCGATGAACAGGAAACGCCGGCGGGGGAACCCCCTGCTGATCGGCTTTTTATTGCTGATGATCGCCCTGTTTGCCTATGCCAACATCTTTGTGGTTCCCAAAATACCGCCTCCTTTCGTGCCCACGCCCACCATCACCCGCTCCCCCGAATCCTACCAGCAGGAAGCCGAACAGCTTTCCGCCGAAGGCAAATTCCTGGCCGCGATCGATGCCTATCAGGCCGCCATCAACGTCAACCCCACTAACATCCAAAACTACCTGCATATCGCTCGCCTCCAGATCCAGACCCGTGATTACGAGCGCGCGCAGATTAATTGCGAAAACGCCATACTGCTCGATAATCAAATTGCCGATGCTTATGCGCTGCTGGGTTGGGCGAAAGCCTTCCAAAAAGATTATCTGGCCGGTGAACAGGACGTGAAACGCGCCATCGAGCTCGATCCCAACAGCGCCTTAGCCCATTCCATTTACGCTCACATACTCGGGTTGCGCCTTGAGGCTGGCATCACTGATATGAACACTCAAGACCAGGCCATTGAACAATCCCGCATGGCCATCGCCCTCAATTCCAACCTGCTCGAAGCGCATTGGGCACGTGGTTACATCCTCGAGCTCACCGCCAACTATCCCGAAGCCGCCTCCGAATTTGAGCAGGCGATCGCCATCAACCCTAACATTTCCAACCTCCACATGGCGCTCGGCCGCAATTATTTCACTCTCGGCCGGGACGATGAAGCGATCTTTGAGTTCAGTCGCGCCTTCGCCCTCGACCCCACCGACCCAACTCCCAACTATTTCATCTCCCGGGTTTGGGCGAATGGCGGTGAGTTTGCCAAAGCCGCCCAATATGCCGAAGCAGCCGTTCGCCTCGACCCTGCCGACCCCTATCTGCAGGCCCAACTGGGCACGATGTACTTTCGCCAGGGTCTCTATAACCAGGCCCTGCCCTTCCTGGAATTAGCTGTCATCGGCGGCGTAGATCCCAGCGGCGTCAGCGTAGCTCCCATACCTCTCGCCTACGGCAACAGTTCCATCGAAATTTACAGCCGCTATGGCATTGCCATGGCACGCATTAACCGCTGTGCCGAAGCTAATGCTCTTGCCCAGATGATGCTCGAAGGCATCGCCGATGATGCTAACGGCGTCTACAACGCCAACGAGATCCTCAAGATCTGTCAGGAAAACCTGACCAACCCGCCGACGCCGACACTCGCGCCAACCGCCACGCCGATAACCGGGCCAACTTCCACACCCGAACCCAGCGCGACGCCGCAGTCATAGCCATGTACATCGAAGAACGCAAAAATTTGTTCCGCAAAGGACGGCGAGGTTCCAATCCTTATATTGTCATGGTGCTGTTGCTCCTGATTGTTGGCTTTGTGGCTGTCCTGAGAGCCTACGGCCGCGGCGAAATCTGGCCGCCTTTCATTCCAACCCCCACCCCGACCCGCACGATCAACTCCTACCGCATTGAAGGCGATACTCATTTCAAAGCCGGCAACCTCGAAAAAGCAATCGATGCTTACAAACAAGCCGTTTTGCTCGAGCCAGACGATGTCGACATCCGCATCGAACTGGCTAAAATCCAGGTCTATTCTTCCGCCTCGCTGACCACCGACCAATCCCGCCGCGACCGGCTTAACGAGGCTCTTGAGGTCATCGATCAGGCCAAAGCCATCGCTCCAAACAACTCCAACGTTCTCGCCACCCGCGCCTTCGTCCTCGACTGGAACGGCAACACCGTGCTCTACCCTGACCGCTACAAAGAATTTCAAGACCAGGCCGAACAGGAAGCCCTGATCGCCCTTCAGCAGGACACGCGTAATGTTTACGCCATGATCTACTATGCCGAAGTGCTGACCTACCAATTCAAATGGACGCAGGCAGCTGAGTACTTGTTGCAGGCAAAAGAAATGGGCTACCAGCTGATGGACTACCACCGTGTCTTGGGTTCGCTTTATGAACATCAGGGCAGCTACCGCCAAGCCATCGACGAATACATTAAGGCCATCGCCCTCATGCCCAACCTCACCTTTCTTTACAACGACGTCGGCGTCCTTTACCGCCATTACGAAGAATACGATACTGCCCTTGAATATTTCGCCAAAGCGGCCAATCTCAATACCCAGCTCGGCATCGACGACCCGATTCCATACATGGCAATTGCCAACACTTATCTGCGCCGCGGTGATGCCATGGCCGCCTCGCGCAACGCCTATAAAGCGCTCTCAATCAACCCGTACAACGCCGACACCTACGGGCGCGTCGGACGCATCTACTACTCAGCCCGTAACTATGAAGGCTCCATCCCCGCTTTGCAGTGCGCGGTCTCAGGCTGCACCGCTGAGGTTTCCTGCGAAGCGCGTGAAGAAGACCCCTGCATCCAGAACATCCCTCTGCAGAAATTGCCGCTGTCAGATACAACTGTCGCCTACTATCTCACCTACGGTTCTGTTTTAGCTGGCCTGCACCGTCCCGGGGATGATTATTGTGCCCGAGCCGCCCAGGTTTTCTCTGAGATTCGCGCCATTTATTCCCACGTCCCCGAATACATGAACATCGTCGATAAATCAGAGCTCATCTGCGCTAGCGATACCGCCCCTCTGCCTACGTCAGTTCCTACCGAGTCTCCCGATAGCGTTCCGCCCACCGAAGTGCCCCTGGTCATTCCCACTCCCACTCCGACTCCCACGAATTGACCCTCGGCAACACGCCAGAGTTTCTAATGTAAATGAAATATTAGAAGTCTGACTTTTCTCTTGACTCCTGCCATTTCACGTCGTATCATAGAACAAGATTAGCACTCTATCAAGTAGAGTGCTAACCAATTAGAAAATCAAAATTCGGAGGAATACATGACCATCTCAATGAAACCGTTAGGATCCAGACTCGTCGTCGAACCCATCGAGCAGGAAGAAGTCACCGCTGGTGGCATCGTTTTGCCCGAAACCGCCAAAGAAAAACCCCAGAAGGGCACCGTTTTAGCGGCCGGCCCCGGTGATCGCAACGACAAAGGCGAGCGCATCGCCATGGACGTCAAAGTTGGCGATACCGTTCTGTTCGCTAAATACTCAGGCACCGAGATCAAATACGACGGCAAGAAGTTGCTCATCCTGCGTGAGAGCGATATTCTCGCTATCCTCTAATTCTTGACACTACCCATTTAAGGAGATAAATATGGCAAAACAATTAGTTTTCGGAGATGAAGCTCGCCGCTATTTAAAGAGCGGTGTGGACGCGGTCGCAAACGCCGTCGCCACCACCCTTGGCCCCAAAGGCCGCAACGTCGCGCTCGATCGCAAGTTTGGTTCCCCCACCATCACCCATGATGGCGTGACCGTCGCCAAGGAAATCGAGTTAGAAGACCCCTATGAGAACATGGGAGCCCAGCTGCTCAAAGAAGCCGCCACCAAGACCAATGATATCGCCGGTGATGGCACCACCACTTCAACAGTTCTCGCCCACGCGATCGTCAGCGAAGGCCTCAAGAACCTGGCCGCTGGCGCCAACCCGATGCTGCTCAAACGCGGTATCGAAGCTGCCTCCAAGGCAGTCGCCGAAGCCCTCCACAAACAGGCTATCGACATCACCACCAAAGAAGAAATCGCTTCTGTTGCCACTATTTCCGCCCAGGACGAACAGATTGGCAAACTGATCGCCGACGTCATGGATAAAGTTGGCAAAGACGGCGTCATCACCGTTGAAGAATCCAAGGGTCTCGAGTTCGAAACCGAATATGTCGAAGGTATGCAATTCGACCGCGGTTACATCAGCCCCTACTTCGTGACCGATACCGAGCACATGCAGGCTTCCATCGAAGATCCATACATTCTCGTTTACGACAAGAAGATTTCCGCCGCCGCCGATATCGTGCCCCTGCTCGAAAAACTCGTCCAGGTCGGCAAGCGCGAAATGCTCATCATCGCCGAAGACATCGACGGTGAAGCTCTGGCCACGCTCGTTCTCAACAAACTGCGCGGCATGCTCAATGTCGTCGCTGTCAAAGCCCCCGGGTTTGGCGATCGCCGCAAGGCTATGCTCCAGGATATCGCTATCCTCACCGGCGCCACTGTGATCTCTGAAGAGACTGGCCGCAAGCTCGAAACCACCACCATCGAAGACCTCGGCCGTGCCGAAAAAGTCACCAGCGACAAAGACAATACCACTATCGTCGGCGGTAAGGGTGATTCGCTGGCCATCAAAGGCCGCATTGAGCAGATCCGTGTTGAAATCGACAACACCACCAGCGATTATGACCGCGAAAAGCTCCAGGAACGCCTGGCCAAGCTCTCCGGCGGCGTTGCTATCATTCGCGTTGGCGCTGCGACCGAAACCGAACTCAAAGAAAAGAAACACCGCGTCGAAGACGCCCTCTCAGCTACCCGCGCGGCGGTTGAAGAAGGTATCGTTCCAGGTGGCGGTGTCGCTCTCGTCAATGCTATTCCCGCCTTGGCCAACCTCAAGCTCGACGCAGAAGATGCCCAGATCGGCATCAATATCGTCCGCAATGCCCTGGCTGTTCCGATGCGCAAGATCGTCGAAAACGCCGGCAAAGACGGCTCCGTGATTGTCGAAACCGTTCGCCAGAAGCAAGCCACCGATGGTAACAAGCACATTGGTTTCAACGTGCTGACCGAAGAATACGGCGACATGGTCAAATTGGGTGTTATCGATCCCGCCAAGGTAACCCGCGGCGCGCTCGAAAACGCGGCTTCCATTGCAGCGATGATCCTGACCACCGAAGCGCTGGTCACCGACATCCCCAGCAAGGAACCTCCCGCCCCTGCGATGCCTCCGGGAGGCATGGGCTACTAAACCCAATCTTAACCAATCTGATGAACCTGACCCGAGTTTCGGGTCAGGTTTTTTTAACCACAAAGCAGCTCCCGGTGAGCAGGATAAAGTCCGTCGTCCTTTTTACAGGATCTCCACAGAAATGTATCAGGCAGGTCGGGCGGAACCCGACAAATCAGATAACATGATTGACTGGAAGCGGGTTCAACGAGAAACAAGTATGAGGTTGATCAAGCGAAGTCTCCATAAAGCTTCCCCGGGGGAAGCTGGCGAGCGAAGCGAGACTGAAAAAGGTGGTTCGATGTGCTTTGTTGAAATCTGTCGTTTGTTTGCGCTCCAAGAGATGTAGGTTGGGTGTGGCCACCCAACCTTACAAAGTGCGTGTCATGTAAGTCGGGTGCAACCCAACGAAACTAGTCTCAACCAGGCCGATCAACCTGACCTAAAACTTAGACTGGTTTTTCCACCACCAACCCCGCCCCAGAAATCAAAATAAAGTCCGTCGCTTTTTATAAAATCACCAAAACAAAACTGCCAAAACTCCCCAATTCAACGCCACTGAACCAATTCAGTGATACTATTGCACACTATGTTTGCTTCCCACCTCGGCGAATTTGCCGCCCTGCTCACCGCCATCGTCTGGGTCATCTCCGGCATCTTCTTCGAACGCGCCGGCAAGCACACCAGTTCTCTCGCTGTTACTTTCATCCGTATGATCTTCGCCTTGCTGCAGGTCGGCCTCATCCTTTGGGTGACCCGCGGCAGTCCTTTCCCAACCGACGCCTCGCCCGGCACGTGGCTTTGGCTCTCCCTCTCCGGTCTGGTTGGTTTTGTGATCGGCGACATCTTCCTCTTCGAAGCTTACGTACGCCTCGGCACGCGCCTTGCGCTGTTGCTGATGAGCTTTTCCCCGGTCATTACCGGCATTCTGAGCTACTTCATCTTCGGCGAAAAGCTCACCTCCCTGTCCATGCTTGGCATCGCCCTGACCCTCACCGGAATCGCGGTAGTGATTCTGACGCGAAGTGAGCGCAAAGCGCTCAAACTGCGGGTCGAACCCTTTGGCGTCCTCTGCGGCGTGCTTGGTGCGGTTGGTCAATCAGTTGGCACTATCCTTAGCAAGCAAGGCATCGGCACTTATGACGCTTTCGCCGCCACCCAAATCCGTGTCATCGCCTCCATCGCGGGGTTTGCGCTGTACTTCGCGATCGGCAGGCACTGGCCAAAACTGACTCAGCTGCTCAAAGACCGCTCCAGCCTCTGGCAGACCGCCACGGGAGCCT
Organism: Chloroflexota bacterium; assembly: GCA_012729755.1. Taxonomy (GTDB): domain Bacteria; phylum Chloroflexota; class Anaerolineae; order Anaerolineales; family Anaerolineaceae; genus Mesolinea. The sequence continues at coordinate 6,297 of JAAYCN010000035.1, forward strand.
TTTTTGGCACCACGCTCGGCGTCGGGTTCTCGCTTCTGGCCATTCAGCACACCGAAGCCGCCGTGGCTGCCGCCATTATGTCAATCATGCCCGTGCTGGTCATTCCCATCAACTGGCTGGTGTTAAAAGAAAAAATCCGTTTGATCGAAATCATCGGCGCTGTGATTACTGTGCTCGGCGTGATCCTGCTCTATGCATAATCTTTACGAACTCCCTGAAATAATCATTAAACGTGAGTGCCAACCTATGTATAATTAACCTTACGCGCCTGTCCAATCACAGTGCGTAAGCTCATATGAAACGATTGAAACTGACTTTCTCTGCATTGCTAATCCTGCTGCTCGCGCTCAGCGCGGCACTGTCAGCCTGCGCGCAAGCTGGCTTGCCAGCCGAGGCCAGGGCAACTGCCACGCCCCTGCCTGCCGTCACCCCAACCCCCGCTGAGACTGAGCTCGCCACGCCCTTCCATCCCACTGCCATTCCCAACCTGGCTGGCAATCCGATACAGGTCAGCGAACTGCAATATTTTCAGCAGGGAACACGCCTCACCGTGATCGCCAAGCTGATTAACACGCTCGAAAAGACCGCCGTTAGGGATGTGCAGCTTGAGATCCTCGCCCTTGACGATACCGGCGCTCGCATCGCCCAGGCATTTGATGAGATCAAATTCATCTTCGCCGGCGAGACCACCGGCGTGGTCAGAGTCTTCGACTTACAGGCAGATGTTTACGCTGAAAAAACAGAAGTGCGCATCAATAGCGGTTACATCGACCAAAACAATACCTATGCGCAGCCATTTGCTTTCAAAATCCCGACCTTCTTCGGAGGTGACGAGCCGCCCGTAATGACTGGTTGGCTTCATAACACCCATACGGTCACCTACACTGAGGTCGCCCTCAACGCGATCGCCTATAACAGCCGCGGCGAGATCATCGGCGGCGGCCGAACCTCCATCGAGTTTGTTCCGGGCACAGACCGCGTTGGGGTCAGCGTGCCCTCCAACTTCATTGGCCAACCTGCGTTAATCGAACTCTATGCCTGGCTCGGGCCTCATTCCGCGGCCTTACAGTCTGGCTCCTGGTGGAACGCTGTGAAGGTGAAAGACTGGAATTTTCTGATTACTTCCGTCAATCAGGTCGCTGGCGGAGCCCTGCTAAGCAACAGCACAGACCAGACCCTGCGAAAAACCTGGTACATTTTGACTGTCTACGATTCCAATGGTCAGGTCAACCTCGTTAATAAAGGCTTTATCGATACTTTATGGCCAGGTGAAAAAATTAACTTTGCCCCGCCGCTGCTTAAAGCCCCCACAGACTCGACCCCAAGCCATGCTGATCTTCTGGTTGTTCCAGGCGAGTTTGGCCAACCCGCCCTGGCTTATAATCCATTGCGTACGTCTCAAGCCATCGTTGAGTTCCCCGACAACCAACCACTCGGAAAAGTTACCGTGGTCAACAACCTCAACGCTCCCATCAGCGACGCGGCAGTGATGTGGGTCGCCCGAAATCGGAATGGCACAGTCGTCGGCAGCGGCTATGCTTCTACCGGAAGGTTGGATGGCACCAGCTCTAAGATCATTGAAGTGCCAGTATGTATCCTGCCGCCCTATGATGGTTTAATCATATCTGCATCCGTTTTATTGCCGGATGGAGTAAAAATCGGAGAATAAGGAGTTTTTTATGTCTATCAAATATAGTCCTGGTCTGAGAAAATTTGTCCCCACCCCACTCAATCGCAAAACACCCGTCCCTGCCGATATCGACATCGCTCAAGAAGCGGTTTTAAAGCCGATCGGTCAGGTCGCTGAGGAACTCGGTTTACTGCCAGATGAAGTGGAGTTGTATGGCAATTACAAGGCCAAAGTTAATCTATCCGTGCTTGATCGTTTGAGCGACGTCCCCAATGGCAAATACATTGATGTCACCGCCATCACCCCTACACCGCTCGGGGAAGGCAAAACCACGACAACTGTTGGCCTCTGTCAGGGTCTCGGGGCTCATCTGGGTCAAAAAGTCATGACCTGCATCCGCCAGCCTTCGCAGGGACCCACCTTCGGCATCAAAGGCGGCGCCGCGGGTGGAGGCTACTCCCAAGTCATCCCCATGGAAGACTTCAACCTCCATCTGACCGGCGATATTCATGCTATCACCGCGGCTAACAACCTGCTGGCAGCAGCCATCGACACACGCATGTTCCACGAGGCTTCCCAAAAAGATCTGGCATTATTCGACCGCCTTTGCCCACGTGATAAAAAAGGTCAGCGCCATTTCGCTATCGGCATGCTTGGCCGTCTGAAGCGGCTCGGCATCACCGAAACTGATCCCGATAAACTTAGCGACGAAGAAAAAGCCCGTTTCGCCCGCCTCGATATCGACCCCGCCACCGTTACCTGGCGGCGCGGTATCGACACCAACGACCGTATGCTGCGCGGCATCACTACCGGCCAGGGACCTGATGAAAAGGGTTTTGAGCTCAAAACCAACTTCCAGATCATTGTCGCCAGCGAACTCATGGCCATCTTGGCGCTCTCTACTGATCTCAGGGACATGCGTGAACGCATCAGCCGCATCGTCATCGGCCTCAACCGCGCTGGCGAGCCTATTACCGCCGATGACCTCGGCATCGCTGGCGCTCTCACTGTCTTGATGCGTGATACCATCAAACCAACCCTCATGCAGACTCTCGAAGGCACGCCTGTCCTCGTTCACGCCGGGCCCTTCGGCAATATCGCCCACGGCAACAGTTCCATCGTCGCCGACAAAATCGCTCTTAAACTCGCCGATTATGTCGTCACCGAGTCTGGCTTTGCTTCTGACATGGGTATGGAAAAATTCTTCGACATCAAATGTCGCTACTCTGGCCTCGTTCCCAACGTGGTGGTGCTGGTCGCGACTATTCGTGCTCTAAAAATGCACGGTGGCGGGCCTAAAGTGACCGCTGGCGCGCCACTTGCTCCCGAATACACCAACGAAAATCTCGAGCTGCTTGAAAAAGGCGCCGCCAACATGCTTGCTCACGCGAGCATCGCCCAAAAATTCGGCATTCCGGTGGTGGTCGCCATTAACCGCTTCCCGACCGACACAGAAAAAGAGACCGAACTGCTTCGCAAGATTGCCTTAACCCATCCCGGCATTGTCGATGCCCAGGTCAGCGATCACTTCACCCAGGGCGGAGCCGGCGCGGTCGAGCTCGGCAAAGCCGTTATGAAAGCGGCCGAAATGGACAGCCACTTCGACTTCATCTACCCGCTGGATATCCCGATCAAGGACAAGATCGAGACCATCGCCCGCGAAGTTTACGGCGCAGATGGTGTTGATTACAGCGAGCTTGCCGAGCATCGCGTCAGGGAATATACCCGCCTGGGCTACGATCGCCTGCCAATCTGCATGGCCAAGACCCACCTCTCTATCAGCCATGACCCCACTCTGAAAGGCGTACCCAAAGGTTTCCGCGTCCCAATTCGTGACATCAGCGCTTCAATCGGCGCCGGCTTCCTCTATCCCATCCTCGGCACAATGAGCACGATGCCCGGCCTGCCCACCCGCCCAGCCTATTACGACATCGATATCGATCTCAACACCGGCCGCATGTTGGGCTTAAGCTAAAAACCTCTGCTTTCGTCGATAAGCGCCCCTATCTGGGGCGCTTTTTTTTATCAGCGGCCGAGTTTCATCTCCGCCAAAGTAGAATTGCCCTCGATACGTTAATCAAAAATAAATAAAACCGTGATTTAATTAAATCAACTTTCGTAAATCCGAAAAAAGAGGAAACTATGAGAAACAAATCCATTAGAACTATTCTGCTTGTTATTATGGCGATGATGATCGTCTTGGGCTGCGGCATTTTCAGCCTGCCCGGCCAAATTCAGGAACAGCTGTCCACAGCCATCCCCGAACAATTGGAAACCTGGATGCCAGCCCCAACCGAGCCCGAAACAATTCAGCCCCAGCGTCAGACCACCCGCAAACCTCAGGAAAACCTGCCTCCCCTCCCTGCGGCGGGCGACACGATTGCCCCCGGCACATTAGAAGCGCTCTACGCCAGGGTAAACCCTGGTGTGGTCTCAATCGTCTTCACTGCTCAGACCTCCATGGGCACTGGCAGCGGACAAGGCACCGGCTTTGTGATCGACAAAGAGGGTCATATTGTCACCAACTATCATGTCGCTGGCGAAGCGCATGACATGGAAGTTCATTTTCCATCCGGTCTCAAGGTCCCCGCTAAATTAGTTGGTGTCGATACTGACTCAGATCTGGCGGTGATTAAGGTGGATGTCGCGCCCGAAAAACTGACCGTGCTCCCAATCGGTGATTCAGACCTTGCCGTGGTCGGCACCTCTGTTGTCGCCATTGGCAACCCCTTCGGGCTTGCCGGCACGATGACCTTGGGCATCATCTCCGCCCGCGGCCGTACCCTGCCTTCCATCCGTACGACCGAATCCGGCGCCGCTTTTACCGCGGGTGAATTGATCCAAACCGACGCCTTGATCAATCCCGGCAACTCAGGCGGCCCGCTCTTAAACCTCAACGGTGAAGTGATCGGCGTCAATCGCGCCATTGAAACTGCCGGCACCAGTATGACAGGTGAAGCGGTCAATACCGGCATCGGCTTCGCGATTTCTTCAAACATCCTTCGCAAAGTTGTGCCCTCACTGATCGCCAACGGCAGCTACGACTACCCATATCTCGGCATGTCTGCCATGACCGACATCAGCCTTGCCACGGCCGATGTCTTGGATCTCAGCCAGGCTATTGGCGCCTATGTCACCAGCGTGGTCCCCGGCGGTCCTGCTGATCGAGCCGGCATCCGCGGCGGCGATCAGCCCACCCAATATCAGGGCTTAGTAAAAGGCGGTGACCTGATTATCGCCGTCGATGGTCAACCAATCAAAGATTTCAGCGAGTTGATGTCGTACATGATGCTCAATAAAAACCCTGGCGACGTCATCACCTTTACTGTCCTGCGTGGAACCACCGAAAAGGATATTGATATCACCTTAGGCAGTCGCCCATAAAAGGCAAAACCAACCAGGGTCTCAAAAAGGAGCGATTTTTTCGCTCCTTTTTTGTCGCTTGGTGTCATCCATTTCTCAACACAAAACACTTCAAGGCTACGAACTGTCCTTATCGATATCCTGCCATCCGGCTTAAAACATGGGGGCTTCTCCAGGGTGTTTATTGCCCCACACCCGCCGCCTGAGTACCCGCTCTCACTTTTGACTATTTGATCAATCTCGCGATAGTTTTGAACGCGGGGTGAGCAGCGGTCTTCAACATCGAAAATAAAGCCGACTCCACCGTCACCAGGTGCGCCCCCTCAGCCCGCAGTTCTACAAGCGCTGCCGCCTTGTTCTCTTCTGACCGCGATGAGCTCGCGTCCACCACCAGATAGACCTCATATCCCTCCGCCAGCAGGTCAAGGCTCGACTGGTACAGGCAAATATGCGTTTCGAACCCACACAACGCCACCTGCCTTTTCCCCGATGCTCTCAAAGCTTCAGCGAATTGTTCAGTCCTCATCACGCTGAAACTGACCCGTGGGATGTCAGACGGCGCCTCAAACAGCTCCGCCACCTCAGGGATAGTATGCCCAATTTTTTCAGGCGCCTGAGCGGTTAAAAAGATCGGCACTTTGAGCGCTTGCATACCTTTAACAAGTGAGATCACCCGTTGGATTCTCAACTCACTTTCGCTGACAACCCGCGCCAGCTTCCCCTGCACGTCAATCACCGCCAAAACCGCATTATTCTCGTCTAACATCTGTTTCCTTTCGTTTAGCCCACACAACAATTATAATCAGACCAGATTTGAGATGAAATCTTTGTCGATTCGTGATGCGATTAAGCCAATTGGCGATGCGGTCAGACTCTGGTGGGCTGATTGGGCTAACCAGTTGCTGGTAAGCCTGGCCGCTCTCCTGCTCAGCCTCACCGTCGTGCTTTACCCCGCCGCCCTATTCGGCATCTATCATCAGGCGGTCGATCTCACTCACGACCTGCGCACCGGTCTGGCTGGTTTTTGGGCTGGCTTCCGCAAACATTTCAAAACTTCCCTCTTATGGGGGTTGATCAACACGTTTGGCCTGTCTATTTTCGGTTTTTCCGTCTGGTTTTACGCCAATTCCCGTTTCGTCTCCGCCGCTCTTTTAATGTGGTTTTGCTTGATCGCGCTGGTTTTATGGTTAACCTGGCAGTTTTTATCCCTTTCCTGTTTTTTTCTTCAGGAGCCCCAAACCTTACGTCTGGCATGGAAAAACGGCTTTGCCCTCATGCTGACCCAACCCGGTTTCCTGCTGCCAATCGTGATTTTCATGCTTGTCCTCACCTTCCTCTCCGTACGTTATTTCATCCCGCTCGTCGCCGGCAGCGAAGCCCTGCTCTGCATTCTGGGCTTGCGCGCTGTCCAGACCACCATCAAACCACCTGAGGCACAAAATTAAAATCTACATGCGCTATAATTAGCCCACGCAATTATTGGAGCATGCTTAATGGCAACAAAAGTATTAGGTTTCATCGAACTCATCTGGACTTGTGACTCCTGCGGGACTAAAAACCCGGGGCCCATCAAATCTTGTACGGCCTGCGGCGCCCCTCAACCCCTCAATGTTCAGTTCGAAAAAGTAGATACCAGGTCTTTTGATTTCATCAAAGATCAGGCGCTTATCCGCATGGCGCAAATCGGCGCGGACAAGCACTGCCCTTACTGCGGCACTCGCAACCTCGCCGATACGGCCACCTGCGTCAAATGCGGCAGCGACATCACTGTCGGCTCTCAAACCCGCGAAGCCTCCCGCATCATTGAAAACCCTCAGCCAAAAATCATCCCAGCGACCAGACAACCCGCCAAATTGCCCACTGGGGTTTTGGTATTTATCGTCATTGCCGTCTTGGCGCTCTGCGTTTTTGGCGGCATCTATTTCTCAAAACTTAACCGGACCGAACAAATAACCGGCACAGTCAGCGCGATCAATTGGCACCGCACCGTTGAAGTCCTCGCATACAGGCAAGTTGAAACCAGCGACTGGGAGGATCAAATCCCCAGCGGTGTTCAGCATTATGATTGCGATCTGCGCCATCGCTACGACTCTCAAGTTGAAGTGCCAAATTCACGCGAAGTCTGCGGTGAGCCTTATACCGTCGACACAGGCACCGGTATAGGGCGTGTTCAGCAGGATTGCGTCTATCAGGTCTATGAAAACTATTGTTCATATCAGACAATGACCTGGACGTTGCTCGACACCCTCGCCGCCGATGGTTCCGATCTCCAGGCGTATTGGCCTCAGGCACAGCTGAGCAGCAGCGAAAAATACGGCGCCACTCATGAGCGCTACACGATTGTCTTTACCGCCAACGGCTCTTCCTACCAAATGACCACCAGCGATTACGATTTATATCAACGCGCCTACCCCGGCAGCGCCTGGTTGCTTGATATCAACTCATTCGGCGACATCCGTTCCGCCAGCCCTCAGCCCTGACCAACTATTGCAAATAAGTATCCCCCAGCCTAGCCAGAGGTTTTTTAAGTCAAGAAACGGACTGTGCCTTTCGACACAGTCCGTTTTTTTACGCGCCTTAACCAGTCTCAATACGCCGGCACCAACACCCAACCCTTCGGCCCCTTAAAGGCGTAATTCGGCAGCCATGCCAGCCCAAACACTTCAACGACGATATCCTTCTTTTGCGGGTTGACGACAACTTCCCTGATCGAGCCCGCCACATCACTGGTGTCAGCCTTCAACCCCGCTATTTCCGCTTCCATTTGTTGGTCCAGTTCGGCTAACTGCTGTTTATAAAGTTCAATCATCTGTTTCGACTCTTCAACATTAGCCTTCGCAGTGGAAGTCATCCGCCGCTTGGTCAGCGTTGAGTTGATGCTTGAGCCACCCCGTTTCAGGCCGCCCACCAATCCACCCCTCCCACCCAACAACGTTTTCGCAGCCGTCGACAGCCATGAGCCAGTTTCTTCCATCTTGCGCTGGTTGAGTGTGGTCTGGTCCCGCTCCAGTTCCAACTCTTCCTTCATCAGTTTTGTCTCGATAGACTTGCGCTGTTGGGCGTATTTTGCCTTGATCTTTGCCACAGCTTCTCCGGAAGCTCCCGAGTTGGCCGCCGCGACCCGGGCGGTAAATGCTTCCAGGCTCTCGTCAGGATTCGAGGTCATTTTAAATTTATCACTGTGATACAGCTTGAGCGGGTTAGAACGGTAGATCCATTCCACAAAATCTTTCTGAAGCGCCTGAATGTTTTTCTCATCATCAAAGGGGTAAACCAGATCGCCGAAACTCGCGCTTGGCAGCGGGCGGGATTCGAACTGCGTGGTTTCCACAGCCTCAATTTGATAGTCCTGCCACTGCACCAATCCCCTGCCCTCTAAACTGCGGATTGCCACAGCGACCTGCTTTTCAACGTTAAGCTCATAGGTTCGGTTCGCGAAATAAACCCGCGCCTGCCCGAGCAAAGCCGGCTTATAGAATGTCTGCGCGCTGGCCGCGTCAGCCGGCACATCCACTGGGTTATTTCGCAGCGCCTGGGAAAGGGTCAGGTTCATCGGCAGGTAATGAACCGCCACACGTGAAGCCAAAATCGGTTCAGTCGCATTTCCCGGAGTGTCGCCACCCGAGATTCCAGCGATTTCTGTTTCCGAAACCTTGGTCTGGGTGGCTTGCCTGGCGCTGGCGACTGTTTCCGTTGTGCTCCAGTCCATCTCCTCTTCAATCGTGCCAACCAGCTTGTTAAGCTCATCGAGTCGGTTGCGCATGATTGGGCCCGGCAAATAGTTCATCGCCCATCTTGTCGAAAACACGACCGGTTTCTTGGCGTGAATATTATGCAGCAGGAATACCCGCTTTGGCAGCGAAGAAATTGTCTTGTCAAAATAGGCTCGGTCATATGTCCCGCTCACGCTGTTCAACCCATCCAGCAGACGCCCCTTATCCTGCTCGGTCTGCAACCGTCCAATCAGCCAGGTGCCGGTATTGCTCAGCGCTTTATAATCCAGGTCGATCGGGTTTTGCGTCGCTACCACCATGCCGACGCCAAAGGCACGCGCCTGTTTGAAGAGTCGCAAGATAATCGGTTTGGCTGGCGTGGTCTGCACCGGCGGCAGATAGCCCACAATCTCGTCAAAATACACCAGCGCCCTCAAATCAGTCGTGCCCGACTGCGCGCGCATCCACGCCTCGATCGCGCTGTACAGCAGCGTCACAAAAAACATACGTTCCGCGTCCGTCAGATGCGCTAAATAGAAGACCGAGTGGCGCGGTTTGCCTTCCGGGGTGTATAAGAAATCACCGATCTCGAGCGGTTGCCCCTGCAGCCATGTCGCGAACGCTGGTGCTGCCAGGAAGTTATTGAGCAGCATCGCCAGATCGAAGCGATCCTTTTCCGGATACATCTTCGAGACCGGGAAAACTCCCAGCTTGTCAAAAGGCGGATTCTGCACCTGCAAAATCAATGATTCCAGATCTAAATCTTTACCATCCTTCCAGGCAAACTCGAAAATGTTCGAAAGCAGGATATGCTCGCGCGACCGCACAGGGTCAACATCCTTGAAACCCACCAAACCCAACAGCGCAGAAACCGTGCTCGAGATATTCTCGCGCAGCATTTCTTCGTTTTCTTTCCAGGGAACGCTCGGCGCTTTCAGAGATGAAAGAATGCTCACCGGAATAGCCGAGTCAGACCCGGGCGTATAAATCGCCCGATCGACCTTATTCGACAGCGCGACCACACGCGCTTTGTCTATTCCAGCATCTGTCAGCCCCTTGCGCCAGTTCGCCGAGGCTTCCGCGCCAACCTCCTCAACCGTCTTTCCGTCGCGTCGTGCCGCGTCGCGATCGACCCAGGCAGCGAAATCAGCCGGCATCATGTTCGGAAAGTGAAGTAAAGTGTTGGTGAGGTCGCCCTTGGGATCAATCAGGATCGCCGGAATGCCCTTCAAAGCCGCTTCTTCGAGCAGGATAATCCCCATGCCGGTCTTCCCTGAACCCGTCATGCCGGTGATTACCATGTGTGTCGTCAGATCTTCCGGATCATAAAAAACTGGCTTTTCAGGGTCAGCCTTCTTCGCGTCAAAATCATATTCGCGGCCGAAATAAAATTCCTTTGGGTTTAATTCCATGGCTATCCTCCACACAATCTATAATGCTGAATTATAAATCAAAGCCTCGTCGTAAATACTCAAGGCGTAATAATCGAGGCATATATCGCCTAATAATATCGAGCTCTGTTAAATAAAGACACTCATTCAGCGCGATGATAATCAGTCAAAATATTTGTCGAGATCAAGGTCTTCAAGTGATTCAAGAATTTCGTCCGCCTGTGAAAAATCCATGGTACAGGTGACCTCATTAGGCACTGCCACCACACGCATCTCAGCCCGCTTCGCCGCCAGAACACCATTCTGGGAATCCTCAAGCACCAAACCATTTTCCGGCCTTACACCTAAGCGCTTCAACGCCAATTGAAAAATTTCCGGCGAAGGCTTTGACTCCGACACATCATCAAACGTTACCACAGCCGCGAACCGTTCAAGCAGCCCAAACCGCCTCAGGTGCCCCTCCACCCAATCCCGCTGTGAACTCGACCCGACTGCCGTTTTGATTCCTCGTCGCTCCGCCTCATCCAGAACTTTTAAAACACCTTTGGCAAGAGGTTCCGACATCAGGTTCTCATACAGCTTTTCCGTGACCATCTGTTCAATTTCTGCTGAGCTCATCCTGTAGCCAATTAATTCCGCGTAGTGCTTTTCCGGCCTGTAAACGTCAGAATTGAAGGTGCCCACGATCCTCACATACCGCCTCAGGTCAAATTCGACACCTTGTTCGGCGAACAATTCACGCCAGATATCCACCTGCGGCGCTTCCGTATCCAGGATCAACCCGTCAAAATCAAAAATAATCGCTTGATTTGCCATATTGCTTATTGCCTCAGGCTGTCCCGCCCCCAATAACCCGCCCTGACCGGGGTAATATCCTCGGTAGTGATAAAAGCCTCAGGGTCAATCGAACGCACGAGCTTTTCTACTTCAGGCACCATTTTTCGCCTGGTAGTCAAATTCAGCAGATAGACGATCCCATCCCGTCCCCGCGCTGGGATCTCAGTGACAGCGTAATCGCCCATTCGCAGCGCTTCCGCCAGCGCGAATCCCTGCTGCTTGCTGACAATGCTGATATGTGAAAAGCCAAATGCCAGCTTTTGCTCAATCCACATGCCGACCAGGTTGCCTGTGGCAAAGCCAGCCGAATACGCCACAATATTGAGCACGTTTTCCATGTTGGTCAGAATCACCCCAATAATCACCACATAAACTGTCGATTGGATAAATCCCAAAATCCACGAAATCGTTTTATTGCCTCGAATGGTGAGCATGAACCTTAATGTGTCCATCGCGATCGAGACCACTCTCACCGCGAAAATCGCTAATGCCCCCAGCCAGGCCTGTGGGCTGGTTAATGCTTCTAAAAAATTTCCCATCACCTCACCACCTAAACGTTTTCGCGATCCTCTCTCGCGTTCTCGAGCGCCGGATAATACAACTCGGTCATGTATTCTTTGACCATGCGCGTCATCGAGAACCGTGGAGAAATCGTGCGGATGCACTCCTTCATGCGTTCGATCCACTCGCCCGGCAAGTTGTCCGCCGAACGTTTATTGTAGAACATAGGCACGATTTCATTTTCAAGCGTGTTATAAAGCGACTGCGCGTCAGATTCGTCCTGAGCGTTCAAATCGCTATAGGTCGTCTCGCTGCCAATCGCCCAGCCGTTGCTGCCATTGTATCCCTCAGCCCACCAGCCATCCAGGACAGAGAAGTTCAGCGTGCCGTTCAAAGCCGCCTTCTCACCGCTCGTTCCCGAGGCCTCACGCGGGCGCCTGGGGGTATTCAGCCACACGTCCACGCCCTGCACCAGATACCTCGCCATATCCATATCATAATCATCCAGGAAGACCAGCCGACCGCCATAACGCGCGTCCTTCACGCTGCGATACACTTCCTGAATCAGCAGCTTGCCAGGTTCATCCGCCGGATGAGCCTTGCCAGCGAACACCACCTGCACCGGTCGCCGTGCGTCAGTGATTATCCTGACCAGTCTCTCCGGATACCTGAACAGCAGGTTAGCGCGTTTATAAGTCGCGAAACGCCGCGCGAAACCAATGGTCAGCTTATATGGGTCAAGCAGCACGCCGCTCGCCACCGTCTGAACCGGGTGAACGCCGCCATTCAACCATTGCTGACGCGCGCGCGCTACCATATAGGCAATCAGCTTGCGCTTTAAGTGCAGTTTTACCGACCAAAATTCATCATCCGGGATGTCATATACTTTTTCCCACATTTCCTCATCATCGATATGGTCTTTCCAGTCGCTGCTGAGGTATCGGCTGTAAAGCCTCGCCAGCCGGCGCGCCAGCCAGGTACCGGTATGCACACCATTGGTGATCGATGTGATCGGCACCTCATCGAGTGACTTGCCCGGGTAAATCGACTGCCACATCGCCCGCGAAACCTCACCGTGCAGTTTCGAAACGCCGTTGGCGTACTCCGACAGACGCAGCGCTAAAACCGGCATGCTGAACGCCTCGCCGCCCCATTCCGGCGTAATTTTGGCAAAATCAATGAACTGATCCCGGGTCATTCCCAACTCACCCCAGAAATTCATGAAATATTTATCAATCAGCCAGGTCGGAAAGACATCGTTGCCAGCCGGTACCGGAGTATGAGTGGTAAAGATGCTCGAGCGCCTCACCAGCCGTTCAGCTTCATCGAGGGTCTTTCCGCCAGCCATTAACTGGCGCAGGCGTTCCAGCGTCAAAAAGGCTGAATGTCCTTCGTTCATGTGATAAATGGTCGGGTTATGACCGAGCATCTGCAGGGCGCGCATCCCGCCGATGCCCAGCAGGATCTCCTGAGAGATACGCAGTTCAAGGTCGCTGATATAGAGCCGATCGGTCAATTGCGCATCCTGTGGGTTGTTCTCAGGAACATTAGTGTTCAGCAAAATCAGCTTCACTCGTCCAACCTGCAGCTCATAAAGCCGTGCCCACACTTTGCGGCCAGGCAGATCAACCGATATTTTCAACGGCTCGTGGTTCTCGTCATACAGCGCGATCACCGGAATGTCATTAAACTCGATCTGCACATTCCGCGCTTCCTGCCAGCCATCCTCGGTAATGCGCTGCGAGAAATATCCATAGGTATAAATAAAACCCACAGCGGTCAAAGGCAAGCCCAAATCGCTGGCTTCTTTGAGGTGATCACCAGAAAGCACCCCCAAACCGCCCGCGTAAACCATCAAAGACTCATGCAGCCCATACTCAAATGAGAAATAGGCAATTTCTTCGTTCGTCAGCTGCGGATACTTCTGAGTGGTCCATGTCTCAGGTGCTTTCATATAAGCGTCAAATTCTCGCACTGTCCGGTCATAGCGTTCGAGAAAGTAACGATCTCTGATCATCGTTTCATAGCTCTCGCGTGGAATGTTGCGCAGAAAAACAATTGGGTTGTGATTTGAAGCTTCCCAACCCACCGTATCCATCTCACGGAACATCTTGCTGACTTCGGGGTTCCACACCCACCAAAGATTATGGGCGATATCAGCCAACCGTTTGATGCGGTAAGGCAGATCAAAACTGTTGGGCATTTCACGGATAATTTTGTTCATAATTCCTCTTTTACATAGAATGACCCGCCATAAAGCGAGGTCAATTGTCAACATTTTGCGCTGACTGCCCAATCATAACATAAATATATTTCCTGCCGCGTTCGGCGAGTGTGCCTATTTTCTCGATTTTTTCTCGCCCGTATATGCTGGCGCGCTCATGTAAACCGGTTTGCTCAACCGCCGATCTGAGATGCGCGCCAACAGGCGCGGGTCGAGTTCTCCCGGCGCCAATGAGGTTGTAATCACCGTTGGCAGTTCAGCGATATAGCGGTAATTAAACAGCTGATACAGCTTTTCCCGCGCCCAGGGCGTTGCCGATTGCGTTCCCAGATCGTCCAAAATTAATAAGTAAGTCGAGCGAATTTCCTCAAATCGTTTGTCGAGGCTGGTTCCGCTCTGCGGGCTGAACGAAGCCCTCAAATGGTCCAACAAATCCGGCACGACCACCATCAGCGGGGGTACGCTGATCGATGCCTGGTAGTTTCCGATCGCCGCTGCCAGATGCGTCTTGCCGCAGCCGTAAGGGCCAAAAAAGACCAGCCATCCCTGCGGTCTTTCCGCGTAAGACTTGGCGATGCTCAGCGCTTCGCTCAGCGATTGCACGTCACCCTTAGGCAAGCCCTCATCCTTGCGCAGTTCAAAACGCTCAAACGTCTGGCTGCCATGCAGAGCCAGGCTCGACAGTTCATGGTGCCCCACATCATTTGTAGGATTCCTGTAATCCGGCGCCAGAATGTCCACCCGCGTGACCAGCTGTGGGTCAAGCAGCCGCGAGTTAATTCGGCCCTCAAAATCATTTAAATTCAGGTTGCTGGTGATCACCGTTGGTAGTTTTGCCACATAGCGGTAATCAAGGATCTGAAAGAGTTTCTCCTGAGCCCATGCTGTGGCGTTATGAGTGCCAAAATCGTCCATAATCAGCAGCGGCACGTTGCGGATTGCTTCAAAACGACTCTCAAAACCGCTTTCAGCCTGCGCGGAAAAAGCGAATCGCAGCCAGTCCAATAAGTCCGGCACAGTCAAAAACAGGGTCTCCACCCCCATCTTAACCGCCTGGTTGGCGATCGCTGCCGCCAGATGAGTTTTCCCAGTTCCGTAGCGCCCCAATAGGAGCAGCCAACCTTTCAAGGTGCCCACAAAATTGCTCGCGGTGTTATAAGCCTGTTCCAGCGTGTCCGCCTGCTGACGCGGCATACCCACCCGCCCGCGCGGTTGAAAGTTATCAAAAGTCATCTCACTCAGCGACCCGAGATTGCTTATTGTCTGCAAGTGTTCCCGTTGGCGTGTGTTAAGCTCTTTCGCCCGACAGACGCATATTCTTAATTTGCCAAATTCCGGGTCACTAACGGGCACATCCGCGCCAACATATCCGAGCCCCCCGCAATACGGGCAATTTGGGTCGCCCGGACCATACTGAGTCTGTTCGCTTTTGATCACTTTCTCAGCCTTTTCCGTCCTGGTGTTCTTTCCAAAGTCTTCTAAAATACTCGAGATCGCCTTCGGTTTTTTCATCGCGTGAGCCACGCCCCTTCTCTTTCCAGGATTTCAAAATAGCGCTGACATACTTCCAGTTCCGCGCGTTGTATTCTACTGCTTCTCCAATCGCCTCAACAATCCATTCATACGGATATTCCGCCTCATCCAGCTTAAGTTGATCAGCGATCATCGGAGTTAATACACCGATGTTTTTCTCATATAACTCAAACAGGTTCGGACGGTTCTCCAGCGTGGCCGGCGTCGCCTGATTCACCTGTTCGATGCTCAGTTGACCGCTCGTCAGTCCATTAAAGAGTCGGGTTCCTGAAGGCGTCGCGGGGATCAGATAATGCAAGTTTGGATTGTCAAACTCAGTAAAAGTCAACAACAAGCCAGCTTCAAGCGCTTCAGCCAATGCGATTTCATAGCGATCAACACTGCCCGCGAAAGCGGTTTTCACCGCGTCGGCCAACAAATATGCGTCCAGGATCCAGGTCAGCTTTTCCTGCCGCCCTAACAGCTGAAAAACAGTCAGCATCAACACGACACAGTCTTTTTGGCAATTGACAGAGCAGATTTTTTGGGTGAAATCAGACGGAAGGTACAAGGCAAACCCGCTGTCCTCAACGAATCCATAAAGTTCGTTAGATCGGTTTTCCATCAATAAGAGCCTCTTTCGATATGCCGCTCGCCAAACATCGCCAAACGTTCCAGAAAGACCAGGTCAATTCCTGGGTGCGTGGGGCCGTTGCGGTGTTTAGCCACTGCCAGTTTGGCCAGATTGCGGTTCTCGCTTTTCTCATCGCCCGCGTCAGGGCGGTTAATGAACATCACGATATCCGCGTCCTGTTCCAGACTTCCTGACTCGCGCAGGTCCGAGAGCACCGGTGTCTTATCCTGTCGTTGTTCAACGCCACGGTTGAGCTGGGCTGCGGCGATCACCGGAACGTTCAGCTCCTTGGCCATCACTTTAAGATAGCGTGAGATATAAGAAACTTCCTGAACACGGTTCTCCGTTCTCAGATCTCCTGCCATCAGCTGCAGGTAATCAACGATGACCAGGTCAAGCCCTTCTTCCATTTGCAGACGCGTACACTTGGTACGCATCTGCAGCGGGGTAATTGCCGGCGTGTCATCAATATAAATCCGCGCGTCACTCAAAATGGTCATCGCGTGCTGTGCCAGTTCCTGCTCGCTGTCGCTCAGCCTTGCGCTGCGCAATTTCTGTGAGTCGATGTCAGTCTCCATCGCCAGCATTCTCTGCAACAGCTGCTCGGCCGACATTTCCAGGGTAAACACCGCCACGCTGCGCTTCAGCTCGAGCCCCACATGTTTGGCGATCCCAATTAAAAAGCCCGACTTACCCATGCCGGGCCGGCCAGCCACGATCAAAAAGTCACTGCGCTGCAAGCCATCCAGGATCTTATCCAGCGAAGGCAGCCCGGTTGAGAGCCCGCTGGTAGCGTCGGTTGAACCGCTCATCAGCAAGACACGATCCATGTACTGATCAACCACCCGTTTAATCGGCTGCAAGTCCCGCTTATATCGGTTCTGGCTCACCGACAAAATCGCCTTTTCCGCCTCTTCGACGCTGAATTCAACGTCATAATCTTTACGATAAGCCAGTTTGGCGATCTCATTGGCCGCGTTCAGCATGCGCCGTCGGGTAGCGTAGCCGTTGATCGCGTGCGCGTATGACTCAGCGTGCAGCGAAGATGGCACCTGGTTTGAGAGCGAGAACAAATAATCCATCCCCCCCACATCCTCCAGATGGCCAGCCGATTCAAGCCTATCTTTCAACGTCAGCTGGTCAAGATCCTGCCGTTCATTAAACAATTCCTGATAAGCCTGCCAGATCCACTGATGACGGTTCAAAAAGAAATCTTCAGGCTTGAGTATGGGGGCGACATCGATAAAAACATCTGGGTTGATCAGAACCGAGCCGATCAAGGCTTCTTCCATATCACGGTCATACAACAAACCAGGTGTCAGGTCACTTGTCGCTGTCGTGTCAAAAGGTGATTCGCTCATTAATTCGTCCTGATTCGTTTGCTTAGGCCTGCGCGTCGGGCGTCTGAGGCTGGTCAGGCTTATCGCGCTTGCCAAGCTCATCCAAAAAATCATCAAAAACAGAGAGATTAAGTTGTTGGTCCTCACTCTCTTTGTCGTCGATCACCGCGATATCCTCGGGGGTAATACCCGCGCGGTCAAAGACCTCATCATCCACATAGATTTTCGCACCCACCCTGACGACCAGAGCCAGCGCGTCTGATGGCCTGCAATCAACATGTTTGATTCCATCCGGGGTTTCAATGATCAGGTTGGAATAGAAGGTGTCGTTCTCGATCGCGCTTACCTCCACACCAACCAACTTGCCGCCCAGCGTCTCGATCACTGAGCGCATCAAATCATGCGTCAACGGCCGCGCCACCGCGATCGACTGCAGCGCGATCGTGATCGCTTCAGATTCATACACGCCAATCCATATCGGCAGGTATCGCTGGCTTTGCTTGTCCTTTAAGACGATTATCCGATCCTGATTGGTCAGGCTGACCCTGACGCTATCAATGACGCATTCAATCATTTTTGACATCACAAACTATCCGAAAAGTTTTATAGGTGTTCCCATGCTTGATTCTAACATGTTCTGCCAACGAAATGTCTTGTGTGATCCCATCTGAACCTTAAATATCAAGCCTTAAAAAATACCCGTCATTTCTGTCATTTCCGCCAATCTCCATAAATTGAGCTATAATGAAAACCCGTGAGCAATCCGACTTCGCTGACTGAAATCTCAGCCTGAAGGGGAATTTTCGGAAAACCAAGCGGTGACGAGTATCTGAATAATTAAATATTTTTATGCTGCCGTTTTTATGGAATAGTTATTAAGGTGTCGAATGGCTAAAAAAAGCACCCTCCAGGACAATCATAAGATGAAACTCTTGCTTGTTGAATCTAAGCGCAATCCCGGAGCCAGATTCTCCAGCGCGCTCGAACGTAAGGGCTATCAACTGGTGCTATCCGACAATGGCAGCCACGGCATTCGCCTGCTGGATGAGATCATACCCTCGCTCATCATCATTAATGCCGCCTCGCTGCGCACGAATGGCCTGCGCATCGTCACCCGCTTCCGCAACCGCCTGCCAAAAACCCCCATCATTCTCATCATCGCTGAAGAAGAAAACCTGACCGAAGCGCCCCAGGCCAACATTCTTATGCGCCTGCCCTTCACCGCGCAGAAGTTAGTTAATCGCATTCAATCATACAAAAAAACCAGCCGCAAATCCGAAATGCGCATTGGTTCTCTTGAACTCAACACCCAGACCAACATGGTCACCTGCAACGACAAGAGTGCTCACCTCACGCCCCGGCTGACTCAACTCCTGCAGATGCTGATGACCCAACCCAGGCGCGTTATCCCGCGCGAAAAAATGTTCAAGGAAATCTGGGAGACTGACTACACAGAAGACACACGCACGCTCGATACCCACATCAGCTGGTTGCGCCGGGCCATCGAGGCAGATCCCGAAAACCCCCAGATCATCCTCACCGCCCGCGGATCTGGCTATTTCTTAAATCTGTCTGAAGAATAAAAAAAGCCCGGGCGGTTCGGCCCAGGCTTAAATCTTTTATTCGTCGCCGGCTACAAAACGCCGTTAACCAGCGCCAACAACAGCCCGCCGGCAATCACACTGCCGAGCTGTCCGGCCGTGTTGGAGCCCATAGCGTGCATGAGGATAAAGTTTGAAGGATCCTCATCAAGCGCCATCTTGGCCGACAAACGGCCAGCCATCGGGAAAGCGGAGATGCCGCAGGCGCCAATCAATGGGTTGACCTTGCCCTTGGTGATCACCGCCATTACCTTGCCAAACAGCAGTCCCGCCACCGTATCCAAAACAAATGCCAACAAGCCTAATCCCAGAATGAGGATGGTGTTGAGATTCAAAAAACTCTTCGCGGTCATCGTCGATCCAATCGCCAGCCCAAGGAACAAAGTGGCGATATTGATCAGTTCGTTCTGTGCCATCTTGCTCAGCCTGTCCACGACCAGAGCCTCGCGCAGCAAATTGCCCAGCATCAGGGCAGCCATCAGCGGAGCCGCGTCGGGAGCGACCAGGGCTACTAAAACAGTCACCAAAATCGGGAAGACGACCAGGGTCAGCCTCGAAACCGGTTTAGGGAGGTACTCCATGCGGATCAGGCGCTCCTTGCGTGTGGTCATCAGGCGCATGATCGGTGGCTGGATGATCGGAATTAGGCTCATATAAGAATAAGCCGCCACCGCGATCGGCGCCAAGATCTCCGGGGCGAGTTTTGAACCCACAAAGATAGCGGTCGGGCCATCAATCGCTCCGATCACGCCGATCGAAGCTGCCTGGTTCAGCGGAAAGCCCAGCGCGAGCGCCAGAAGCAGGGTGCCATAAATGCCAAACTGGCCGGCGGCGCCCAAAAGCACCATGCTGGGCTGGGCGAGCAGCGGTGAGAAATCAATCATCGCGCCAACGCCGATAAAAATAACCAGCGGGAATATTTCAGTCTTGATACCAGCGTCGTAAATAACCTTCATAAAACCGACTTCGTTCGACATGCCCAGATTAGCCAACAGACACCCAAAGCCAATCGGCAGCAGCAGTACCGGTTCATATTCCTTCCACACCGCCAGATAGATTAGCACTAATGCCACAGCGATCATCAGCGCGTTTCCGGCGGTGAATCCGACAAACCCTTTGCCGAGTTCTTGTAAAAGCGCGGTAAAGTCCATCCGGCCCCCTATCCCTTGAAACTCACCAGAGGCTGACCATGCTTAACCAGATCGCCCTGGTTGACGTGCACGTCAGCGATCACGCCATCCGCCTCAGCGCGGATTACATTCTTCATTTTCATCGCTTCAAGGGTCAACAGTCCATCGCCTTTTTTGACTGCGTCGCCAGCCTTGACATCAATCGAAACGATCGTGCCCGGCAGCGGTGACGTCAACACGCTCGCGCCTGCCGCGGGGGCCGCTGCCGCAGGTTTTGGTTTTGCTGCTGCGGGTTTTACGGCCGGGCTGGCTTTTGGCGCGGGCGCCGCTACTTTGGCGGGGGCGTTGCCCGATTCTTCCGGGTAAACCTCAACGACTTGCCCATCCACTTCCACAATAACCGGACGCGCGTTCAGATCCTGAATCGCCACCTCATAAGTTACGCCTTCAATGGAGACTTGAATTTTCATTTTTACCATCCTCTATGTTGTCTGAACGGTTGATAAGCCCGTGTTGATTGATTCCACCGGGTTGTGAGTGACTGGTCCTGTTCGACCGCCGTTTGCTGCTGGGCGAGCGCGTAAGCCACCGCTGTGGCTGCCGCCAGCTGATGATGAACTGTCGCCCCTTCGTCTTCAGGTTCCGCAACGTTCACAACTTCCTCAGCTGCTTCCTCTTCTTCCGATTCGGGTTTGGCTTTAAAGAGCGCCACCAACCCCGCCATGATGCCCCAAAGGACAATTATCATCACAAAGACCAGGCCCATCCCGATAGCGGTAATTAATAAACCTTGCTGTAATGCGTTCATTCACCCTCCCTTAGACCGGCATATTGCCGTGCTTCTTAGGTAAGACATTGTCGACTTTGTTCTGTAAGGCTTTGAGCGCCTCAATCAGCTTCTGGCGGGTTTCCGCCGGCTCAATAACCTCGTCAATAAAACCAGCCCTTGCCGCCGCGTAAGGATTAAGGTGCTTCTCGCGGTACTCTTCTTCCAATCGGGCGCGCTCGGCGTCCTGATCTTCCGCCTGAGTAATCTGCTTGCGATAAAGAATGTTGGCAGCCCCCTCCGCGCCCATCACCGCGATTTCAGCGCTCGGCCACGCGTAGGTGATATCCGTGCCGATATACTTACTGCTCAAAACCACATACGCGCCGCCGTAAGCTTTGCGAGTGACCACACTCACTTTGGGCACGCTCGATTCCGCATATGCGAACAGCACCTTCGCGCCGTGTCTGATTACGCCGCCATGTTCCTGATTCACACCAGGCAGGAAGCCCGGCGAATCGATAAAAGTCACCACCGGCAGGTTGAATGCGTCGCAGAGCCTCACCGTGCGGCTGATCTTATCCGCGGAATCAATGTCCATACAACCGGCCAAAGCGGCTGGCTCCTGTGAGATGATGCCAACAGACTTTCCCGCCAGTCTGGCCAGGCCCACAATCGCGTTCGGCGCGAAGCCTTTCTGCAATTCAAGGAAGGAACCTCTGTCAACGATCTCTTCGATCGCTTCTCTCATACTGTAAGGCTCACCCGGGTTTAGCGGCACGAGCGAGTTGAGCTGCTCAGCCTTCCGATAAGGGTCATCGTCATTTTCATAAGCTGGTGAAGGCTCCATGTAGTTGGAAGGGAAGTAAGAGAGCGCTCGCCGCGCCAGCTCAATCGCCGATTTCTCATCCGGGGCAACCAACTGCGCGTTACCGCTGATCGTCAGGTGCACGTCAGCGCCGCCCAACGATTCAGAGTCAATCTCTTCACCGGTAACAGTTTTAATCACCTGCGGGCCAGTCAGGAACATGAAAGACTGCTTCTGAACCATAATGATCAGGTCGGTGACCGCCGGGGAGTATGAAGCGCCGCCCGCGCACGGTCCCATAATCAGACTGATCTGAGGCACCACACCCGAATATCGCGTGTTGCGCTTGAAGATCTCAGCGTAGCCTCCCAGGCTCTTCACTCCTTCCTGGATGCGCGCGCCGCCCGAATCGATCATGCCGATGATTGGGCTGCCGGTCTTCGCCGCGAGGTCCATCACCTGACAAATCTTTGCCGCGTGCATCGACCCCAGTGAACCACCCTGCACGGTGAAATCCTGTGCGTAGACATAGACGGTGCGGCCATCAATCTTTCCATAGCCAATCACTACGCCATCACCCAACGGCGGGTTCTCGCTCTGGTCTTCCTGAGAGATGTTAAAAGCGGCCAATTCTCTGAAGCTGCTGTCATCCAGCAACTCCACCAACCTTTCCCGCGCGGTCATTTTGCCCTTGGCATGTTGGCGGTCAATTGCGGACTGCCCACCTGCCACCAGCGCTTCTTCGCGCATCTTATCAAGTCGTTCCAATCGTGAATCTGACACAGCCATTCTTCTCCTTGAATTGGTCTGGTTTATTTCACCAGGCAAACTTAAGTGAGACTAACCTGCCTGGCACCGCTTAATTTTATCATCAGACACCCCAAAAACAACTTTCAATTACAAATAGATTTGTGGCGACTCTTACCAAAACAAACCTCAATAAAGGCCGGTTAATTGTAAGTATTATCTAACTATGGTAAAACCGCGTGAAACAGTTGATTGTTGAAAGCCAAAAAGACCATCTGGTTTGAAGAAACCGAGAACGCGCTCACCTCACCGCCCGGTAATGCGCCCTGTACGCTGCCTGATCTCAATACCCGATTCAAATTCAGCTTCAAACTGAACTGATAAAGTTCAGCGCCCTTCGCGTCAAGATAATAAATGGAAGGGTCTGGCGGCGGCGAATAAGCCAAACGTCCAAAATGAAGATTTAAAAAATCCATCCGCGGGGTGTCTGCGCGCAAATCGCTGTACGGCAATCGCTCCTGTCCATCAATCAAACCCGTAATATTAGACGCCACATAGTGTGAGCTATGCCCATCAGCGTGCAGGATAAACAATTCATCCCGATTTACGGCGATTTCTACCGCCTGGCTTAAATCAATCGGCATGTCCTCAAAATAGCTGTCAGCCGCGCGGTCAAATTGCGTCGCCAAACCCCGATAGATCCAAATTGCGTTTCGTTCCGGGTCCAGAATCATCATCCGCCCGCTGTCTACGGTCATCATGACGATCTCACCAAATCCACCGTCAGGTGCTGCCAGCTGAGCTGCCTTAGGAGTGTTGCCAATCGAGCAATACAAAGTAGCGCCATCCTTGTCGATGGCGACAATCGGCGCGCGCGCAGGGTTATTGATCTGGATCTCTGAAACCGAGACTAGTTTTCCCACGGTGATATTGTCATAGCTGCCCGGACCACAGTGAAAATCTGCGTCATGCTCATACAGATTTCCCTTCTTGCCAAAGTGCAAAACCTGCCCTGCATTCGCGTCCAGCAAATAGACATCGTAATTAAGCACAATGATTTTTCTGATTTCCAGGTCCGGGAAAGGCGTCGGGTCAAACGAACGCATAAAGCTCAACCTCACCGCGCCGTCCATTGCGTCTAAGGCGCTTTCCCCGTGGATGCGCATTGTTTCCAGCTCAGGGTCAGCGCTCACCGCCGAAGCCTGTCTGATCCAAACAAGCGCCTCCTGCCAGGCGACGCGCTGTTGAGCGGGGTCGCTCACCTGCTGAGCGTTGTGATAATACACCTTGGCCTGGCTGGTCAGATATTTCACGTCATCCGCGTGGCTTTGTGTAAGGAAGATCACCGCCGCTAACGCCACCATAAAGAGCGGCGTCAAAATAGCGATAATTAATTTCGCGGCCGCTGGCAGACCTCCATCCGCCGCTTCATCAGCGCTGACCGCGCCAACCTTATGCGAGATCGCCCTGCCAGCTTTGTTCTCAATCCTTTTCAGCCAGCCCACACTCTTTGCCACGCCGGTAAACGCGTCTTTTTTCATCTTCTGCAGTTCTGGGTTATCTGCCAGACGCTTTTTGGGCAGTTTGGCTGACTCTTCAGAGGCCTCTTCAACTTCTTCTTGCGGCGCTGGTACTGGTTTTTCAACCGCGATTTCTGGTTGGATATTCTTACGGATCAAAACGTTCTGTGTCGGCTGAGTAGAAGGGTCACGAGCGATCACCCCCTGGGTCTCCTCACTGGCTTTGTGTTCCGCCTCGTTCATAAGCCTGTCAGGCGGCAGCGTCGGAGCGACCGGCAGGTTAAAAAGATCCTGCGCCAGCGAATTGCTGACTTCAATTACCGGCTCCGGCCGGTCTTCCACCTCAATCGGCGCAGTTTTGATCACTGGTTCGGGCTCAGCTTCCTCAATCTCACTGACCTCTTCGACCCCGATCGCTTCCCCTTCGATCTCCTCAGCGGTCAGCTGACCCTTCAGCACCCGTCCTTCCCCCGGCATAAACTGAATCAACGAAACTGGCGATTCAATCGCCACTTTGTTCTTAAACGTATTCCTGATTGGATAAATGGCGGGTGAAACAAGTTCAGCCACCAACTCATTAGGCAGCTCGTTAGCCACCACAGCCACATCCCCCGCCTTAAGCGTTTTCTGAAAAAAAGCGATACGTGGGGTCGTCTGCACGCCCAGCCCTAACTGATTGGCGTCGCGGTCCATAAAATCGGTCTGCTCGTCCGTGCTTATCAAGACCGTGCGTGAACAACCAGCCTGTCCGATGAATAGTACTCCCCGATGGACGACCCCGATTTCCACCTCCAAAGTTTTTTTCAGTGCCGCTTCAGGCAATTTTGAGTTTTCAACAAGCAGAGTTCGGTTCAACCACTCGATTACCGCCCTCATCCCGCTGGTAACCGAGCCTGGTGTCTTATAAAACACTTCAACCGCCTCTGCCTGCCAGGCGCTCAGCGCCTTACCAACCAGCGGCTGATCGCCTTGTTGAGTGAACAAAACAAACACCTGATCTTCCTCACGCCCCCTTGCGGTGCGTCGCGGAGCGCTGGCAGCGTACAAACTTTGTGGAACCTGATCATCCAGAGCGAACAAATTAAGATCGAATTTCATGGTTTTCCTTTAAATAATAGCTACAATTTGCTTGATACAATATTCATGCCAGCGTGTATAATTCACCCATGCATTTTTCCATTATCCAGACAGAAGAAGATTGGGCGCGCCTCAAACCTGAGTGGGATGCCTTGCTCGAGCGCTCTGTCACCAAAGTCCCTTTTTTACTCTGGGATTACCAATTCGCCTGGTGGCAAAAACGGGGTGGCGCCGAATGGCCAGCTGACTCTCAGCTGGCAATCATTACCGCCCGCGAAGACAGCCAATTGACCGGTATCGCTCCATTTTTTATCGCTGAAAAAGAAGGCGAACCCCCGGCGCTGCGTTTCATTGGGCAGGTGGAGGTGAGTGATTATCTTGATTTCATCGTCCCCCCTGATTCCCTTCAGCCATTCCTGACCGGGCTGCTCACTTATCTGACAGCCGAACCTTCCCTCTCAGCTCTACCCCTCCGCCTCGACAACTTTATCGACACCTCCCTTTCGCTCCCGGCGCTTCAGGCTGCCGCGGCCCAAACAGGGCGGACATACGCCGCGTCTGTGCTGATGCCCTCCCCCTACATCCCGACCGCGCCAGACTGGGACTCTTATTTAGCTACCCTTGATAAAAAACAGCGCCATGAGATCCGCCGTAAGATCCGCAACGCCGCCGCTCAGCGAAATGCCAGCTGGTACATCATGGAACACAGCGAGCACTGCCAGCAGGAGATGGATGACTTCCTGACCATGATGCGCAACGAGCCCGATAAAGACACCTTCCTGAAGCCCGCCATGGTCGAATTTATGCAAGCCGCCGCCGAAGCAGCCTGCAAAAACAATATTCTTCACCTGGCCTTCCTGACCATGGATGGTGAAAAAGCCGGCGCTTTCTTGAGCTTCATCAACGACAAGAAATTGTTGGTCTACAATTCCGCCTGGAACCCCAGGTTCTCCCAGTTCTCTCCAGGTTGGGTGCTTTTGTCTTTTCTGATCCAATGGGCAATTGAGCATCATTTCAGTGAAGTCGATATGATGCGCGGCGATGAAGACTATAAATACCGCTTTGGCGGCGTTGACCGTCACGTTATGTCGGTTGTCTTATCTAAACCTCGCTGACCCTGATCTCTGCCTTTTCGTTCTGACAAACAACTCTTACGAAATATTAATACGCCTGGCAGTCCTCGTTCTTGACCCCACTTTTCGCGCATGGTAATATTAATCACAGTTGATTAGCACTCTCACGTTGAGAGTGCTAATTTGAGAAAATCATGACAAAAGAACTGACCGAACGCCAAAAATTGCTGCTCTCCCTGATCATTCACGAGCATACGCGAACCGCCCAGCCGGTTGGCTCTAAAAGCATTGTCAATCAATTCGGGCTCAACTTATCCTCTGCTACTATTCGCAACGAGCTGGCCACCCTGACCGAACTCGGCTATTTGCGCCAACCCCATACTTCCGCCGGCCGCGTGCCGACCGAAGAAGGTTACCGCTATTTCGTCTCCAACCTCGTACAGCAGACCAATTTGCCCGCCACCACCCGCAACACCATCAGCCATCAGTTTTATCAGGCGCCTCAGGGGCTGGTTCAATGGCTCAGGTTGGCTGCCTCTGTCTTGGCTAATCACTCTCAGGCCGCTTCGCTCGTTACTGCGCCGCACACCACCAGGGCAACTTTCAAACATATCGAATTACTCTCCACCCGTGCCACCCAAGTACTTCTTGTATTGGTTTTAGGCGGTGGTGAGATCCGTCAGCGCATTCTCTCGCTGGATGAATCAGTCTCTCAGGAAAATCTTTCCGAACTGTCCGCGCACATTAATGGCCTGTGTCAGAATTATTCTGCTGACGACCTGAAATCCAGGCATGAACAACTCAGCCCGCTTGGACTGATCGTGCTCGATACCATCATTGAGGAAATGCGTCTCTCATCCACACTGGTCACTGGCGAGGTTTACCTCGATGGTCTCACCAATGTGCTTACCGAGCCCGAATTTGCCCAATCGGAACTCGCCCGCTCGCCCATGCGCCTGCTTGAGGAGCGCACGCTTCTCAACGACCTGATTTCACGCACGATCATGACTGAGGAGGTCGGCGGCGTTCAGGTCCTGATCGGCGGCGAAGGCACCTGGGATGAGCTCAGGGATTGCTCGGTCATCCTGACCCGCTACGGCATCCCCGATCAGCTCACCGGCGCTATTGGCGTGCTCGGCCCGATGCGCATGCCCTATGGCCACACAATTTCCACCGTGCGTTTCATGGCCGGTCTGCTCTCAGACCTGGTTTCGGAACACTTGGTTGAATAATTTGGAGGACTCAAAAACAATTTATGAAAGAACCCAAACGCACTAACAAAACCGAAAAGGAAGAACCACAGGAAGATCCGGTGGTTGCTGCCTTGCAAAAAGAACTGGTCGAAACCAAACAGAAAGCGGACGAATATCTCGACGACCTGCAGCGCGAACGTGCCAGCTTCGCCAATTACAAGCGCCGCATTGACCAGGAAAACGCTGAAATCTACCAGAAATCGCTTGGTGACCACATCAAGCCCTTCCTGCCGGTCATTGACGACCTCGAACGCTCACTGAAGCATCGCCCCGAAGATCAGGGCGCCAGACAGTGGGTGGAAGGTGTTGACTTAATCCTCAAAAAATTGCTCAACACCCTGCAGAATAATGGTGTTCAGGCTATCGAAGCCAAACCGGGCGACATGTTCGACCCAAACTTCCACGAAGCCATCACCCACGAAGAAAACGAACAATACACAGACGGTCAGATCATCGAAGTCGTTCAGACCGGTTATAAAAACAACGATCGCATCATTCGCCCTGCTTTGGTCAGGGTAGCAAAATAAGGAGCTAATATGTCAAAAATCATTGGTATTGACCTTGGAACTACCAACTCAGTCGCCGCCGTCATGATGGGCGGTGAACCTGTTGTCATTCCTTCCGCCGAAGGTGAACGCCTGGTACCTTCCGTTGTCGCCGTCAACAAAAACGGTGAGCGCCTCGTCGGCCGCGTTGCTCGGAACCAGGCTGTCGTCAACCCCGAGAACACTATTTTCTCGATCAAACGCTTCATGGGCCGCCGTTATGATGATCCCGAAGTTCAGCGCGCCAAAGCCCACATTCCATATCATATTTCCAAGGCCCCTAATGGCGACGTGCGGGTAACTTTGGGAGATAAGGAATATACAGCTCCTGAGGTTTCAGCCATGATCCTGGCCAAAATCAAACGCGATGCCGAAGCTTACCTCGGTGAACCTGTCACCCAGGCGGTCATCACCGTGCCAGCCTACTTCAATGATGCTCAGCGCAACGCCACCAAAGATGCTGGCAAGATTGCCGGCCTCGAAGTCCTGCGCATCATCAACGAGCCGACTGCCTCCTCTCTCGCTTACGGCCTCGACAAGCGCAAGAACGAAACCATCGTCGTCTACGATCTCGGCGGCGGTACCTTTGACGTGTCCATTCTCGAGGTCGGCGACGGCGTCTTCCAGGTCAAATCCACCAGTGGTGATACCTTCCTGGGCGGCGACGACTTCGACCAGCGCGTCATTGACTTTTTGGCGGACGAATTCAAACGCGACAACAACATTGACCTCCGTCAGGATCGCCAGGCCCTGCAGCGTCTCAAAGAAGCAGCCGAAAAAGCCAAAATCGAGCTTTCTTCGACCATGCAGGCTCAAATCAACCTGCCCTACATCACTGCCGATGCCAATGGCCCCAAACACCTCGACATCACGCTCACCCGCGCCAAACTTGAGCAGCTCACCGGCGACCTGATCCAAAAAACCCTTGGCCCCATCAAACAGGCTCTTTCCGACGCCAACCTCAAAGCCAGCGACATCAACGAGGTCGTCATGGTTGGCGGTATGGTCCGCATGCCTGCGGTGCAGGACGTTGTGCGCAAAGAATTCAACAAAGAACCAAACAAGAGCGTCAATCCTGACGAAGTGGTCGCCATCGGCGCCGCCATTCAAGCCGGCGTTCTGGGCGGAGAAGTCAAAGACATCTTATTGCTCGATGTCACCCCGCTCACCCTTTCCATCGAGACTCTGGGCGGCATCGCCACCCCATTAATCAAACGCAACACCACCATCCCAACTCGTGAGAGTCAGGTGTTCTCCACCGCTTCCGACAGCCAGACGCAGGTCGAAATCCACGTGCTGCAAGGTGAACGCCCCATGGCCGCCGACAACAAATCACTTGGCAAGTTCAATCTGGATGGCATTCCGCCCGCTCCGCGCGGTGTTCCTCAAATCGAAGTAACATTTGACATCAACGCCAACGGCATTCTCGAGGTCACCGCCAAAGACAAAGCTACCGGCCGCAGCCAGAACATCACCATCACCGCGTCCTCCGGTCTCAGCGAAGCGGAAGTTGAAAAGATGCGCCGCGAAGCGGAAGCCCACGCCGACGAAGATAAAAAACGCCGCGATCTGATCGAAGCGCGCAACACCGCCGACAACGCCGCCTACACCTCCGAGAAGACGCTTAAAGACTTGGGCGAAAAGGTTCCGGCCGAGCTCAAAACCCGCGTTGAAGATGCCATCGCTAAAGTTCGTGCTGTCCGCGACCAGGACGACGCCGAAGCCATCAATCGTGAAGTTGAAGCGCTCATGCAAGTCCTCCAGGAAGTTGGCAGCGCCGCCTACCAACAGAGTCAGACTCAGCCTGGCGCTGATCAGGCCCAGCCCGGCAATGAAAACCAGACCGGAACGCCGCCAGAAGATGGCGATGTCGTCGATGGCGAGTTCAAACAGGCTGAGTAAAACTGCTCAAGCCTGTCAAGGAGATTAACTGCCATGGTGGTGAAATCACCGCCATGGCATTCCTGCAAAAACAGCAATCTATAAAGTGAATGTATGGCAAGCAAACGTGATTACTACGAAGTTCTCGGGGTTCCCCGTACCGCTACGGCAGACGAACTCAAATCCGCCTTCCGTAGCCTGGCGCGCCAATATCACCCTGACGTGAACCGCTCCCATGACGCTGAAGAAAAGTTCAAAGAAATTAACGAAGCCTACAACGTGCTCTCAGACCCCGATAAACGCGCCGCTTATGATCGCTTCGGGCATGAAGGCGTCAACACCCAGGGCATGCCCGATTTCTCAAGCATGGATCTCTCCGATATCCTGGAAGGCCTGTTTGGCATGGGCGGTTTCGGAGGCTTCGGAGGCTTCGGCGGATCACGATCGCGCAGCCGCAATGCGCCCCGCCGGGGTCAGGACCTCAGTTCCAGCATCCGCCTGAGCTTCGAAGAAGCTGTCTTTGGCGCCGAGAAGGAAATTGAGATCACCCGCGACGAAAAATGCGCGACCTGCAACGGAAGCGGCGCTGAGCCCGGCACCCATCCGACCCCCTGCCCCACCTGTAAAGGTCAGGGGGAAGTTCGCCAGGTTCATCAGACTTTTTTAGGCTCCATGGTTCAGGTCGTCACCTGCCCCGAGTGTCAGGGGCGTGGCGAGACCATCAGCACGCCCTGCCATACTTGCCGGGGACGCGGTTTAGAGCGCAAAACAGTCAAGAAGAAAATTACCATTCCCGCTGGCGTTGATGATGGCAACCAGATGCGCATGATCAACGAGGGCCAGCCAGGCATCAACGGCGGTCCAAACGGCAATTTCTATCTCGAGCTCGAGGTCATGCCGCATAAGTTTTTCAGGCGCCGCAACAACGACATCCTCCTCGATATTGACATCAATATTGCCCAGGCAGCGCTGGGTGACGAAATCAACGTACCCACCTTGCAGGGCGCCAAGAAACTGCGCATCCCTGCCGGCACCCAGCCCGGCAAAGTATTCAAAATGAGCGGTGAAGGCGTGCCTGTCCTGCAACGAACCACCCGCGGCGACCAGCTTGTGACGGTCAATGTTCAGGTGCCCACCTCACTCACCGATGAACAACGCGCCCTGCTTGATCAGCTTGGCAAAACCATGGGCACCGAAATCAAAATTCAGGAACGCAGTTTCTTTGACAAATTAAAGGACTTTCTCGATGGATAAACCTCAAGCCTGGCTTGAAGCCTCCCTCATCTGTAGCGCCGAACTCGCCGAAGCTGTCGCCGAGGTTTTTTCACGCTTCACTCCTGATGGAGTCGTACTCAACAATATCACCCGTTTTGACCAGACCGCTTATGAAGAGGTGCCTACTGGCGAGATACGCGTCGCAGCTTATCTGCCTCTCGACGAGAGCGTTGAAGAGAAAAAACACCAGCTCGATCAGGCCATCTGGCATATGAGCCAGATCGCTCCGCTCTCACCCCTTTCCTATGCCCAGATCGCCGACCAGGATTGGATGAGCCTCTGGAAGCAGCACTACAAACCGCTCGAGATCGGCAAAAAGCTGATTGTCCTGCCCGCTTGGGTAGATCAGAGTCTCGCCGGTGAGCGCCTGCCTATTCGCATTTCGCCCGACGTCGCTTTCGGCACTGGCTCCCATCCTTCCACCCAGCTTTGCCTGATCGCCCTCGAAAAATATGGCTGCAAAGGTCTCAATGTATTAGATGTCGGCTGCGGCAGCGGCATTTTATCCATTGCCGCCGTTCGTCTTGGCGCCAATCAGGTGCTCGGCGTCGATACCGACCAGGCCTCCATTCCCAGTGCTGATCGAAACGCTGCCCTTAACGGCATGGAAAACCGCGTCACCTTCGAAGTCGGCACTCACACCAACCTCCTCAACCGTTCTGACCAGCTGCGTCAAGCCCCGCGCGTGCTTGCCAACATCCTCGCCCCGGTTCTGATCAAGATGCTCAACTCCGGCCTGGCTGATACCGTTTCCCCCTCCGGGCTGCTCATCTTGGGCGGCATCCTCGACACTCAGGTCCACGATGTGCTTAATGCCGCAGCCAACCATGGCCTCACCATGGTCGAAGGTTTTCATGATGGAGATTGGGTCGTTTTAGTCCTGCGAAAGCATTAGCCGCGAAAAGATCTTACACAGATTTTCCCAGCTGATACGCCTCATCCAATGCGGCATGACCATCAATCTTATCTTTGCTTTCCAGCCCCAGCGCGCTCACCACACCCTTTAAGGTTACGTCGTTGAAACAATCGATCCACGCCTGCACGTTGCTGATCGGCCGCTCCATGGTACCATCAGAATCATCAGCCGCTGAACACAGCAGATAAATTTCGCGAAAAGCATAGTCCGCCGCATACAGCGGATATGTGCGGTCAAACAATACCTTCAGCTGTCCGCTCAACCCATAATAATAAACCGGGCTTGCGAAAACAATCACCTGCGCTGTCAGCATCTTCTGAACGATGCTTTCCGCGTCATCTTCAAAGATACAGCGCATCGTCGTCTGACACTTATCACACCCGATGCAGAACTTGAGTGTCTTCCCAAGCAGGCTCACGAACTCAACTTCGTGACCTGCTTCTCTCGCGCCCTTGGCAAACGCTTCTGCCAGAGCGGCAGAATTGCTCCTCGGCCGCAGGCTCGATGAAATCACTAACACACGTTTTGTCATAATCGCTTCACCTCAATTCTGGCTGTGGTATTAATTCTGTGATTGGTCGCCCTTGCCCAGTGCCTTCCACTTGCTCTCATCCGCACGCAGGCGATGCTTCACGCCTCCCCTGCCCCTCAGCTGATCAAAACCTTCCGGCTTGATGCTCACCTGCTTCCCCTGCAGCAGGCCCAACACACCCTCCTGCCCCTCATTGCCGAGATCCTTATACGGGTCGGTCAGACTCTTAGCCGGGCGCGTGT
Source organism: Chloroflexota bacterium (assembly GCA_012729755.1). Classification (GTDB taxonomy): domain Bacteria; phylum Chloroflexota; class Anaerolineae; order Anaerolineales; family Anaerolineaceae; genus Mesolinea. The sequence continues at coordinate 38,808 of JAAYCN010000035.1, forward strand.
AATTAGTGGGTTGTTCATAAGTTGTGATAAAGCCCTCAAAATTGCGCAGCACCACCGCGTTATCCGATTGAGCGATCATGTAATTTGGCATCAATGGAATCTTACCGCCCCCACCCGGTGCGTCCACGACGTAGGTTGGATTGGCAAAGCCGGAGGTATGCCCGCGCAGCGCTTCCATAATCTCAAGCCCTTTCGCCACCGGCGTGCGGAAGTGTCCTGCGCCGTGCACCAGGTCGCACTGATAAATATAGTAAGGCCTGACGCGAATGCGCACCAGGTCTCTCACCAGTTGCCTCATCAGCAGCGGATCATCATTCACCCCGGCCAACAACACCGATTGGTTGCCCAGCGGGATGCCAGCGCGGGTGAGCTTGTCACAGGCCAGAGCCAATTCATGAGTGATTTCATTGGGATGATTGACGTGGATGTTAAGCCAGAGCGGGTGATAGTTTTGCAAAAGCTCACAGAGTTCATCGGTGACACGCTGGGGCATGAAGACCGGAACGCGTGAGCCAATGCGGATAATCTCAATATGCTCGATCTCCCGCAAAGAGTTCAAAACCCTCTCCAAAACGCGTGGCGCCAGCGTCAGCGGGTCACCGCCCGAAATCAGCACGTCTCTCACCTGCGGAGTGTTACGCAGGTACTCCAATTGCGCTTCAAAGTCCTCATTCGAGAAGGATTGATGCGGGTCGCCAACCAACCGCGCGCGGGTGCAATAGCGACAATAAGACGCACAGGTATTGGTAATCAACATCAACACCCGATCAGGGTAGCGGTGCACCAACCCGGGCACTGGCGAATGCATGTCTTCCGCCAGCGAGTCTTCCATTTCGCCAGTGAAGGGCTGCAGTTCTTCCGAGGTCGGGATCACCTGTTTGCGGATCGGGTCAAACGGGTCTTCCGGATTAATCAGGGAAACAAAATACGGTGTGATGTCCACTCTGAAAAGCCCTGGTGCGTTCAGCGCTTTTTTCTCAGACTCGGTCAGTTTGAGCACTTTCTCAAATTCTTCAATGGTGTTCAGACGATGGCCGAGCTGCCAGCGCCAGTCGTTCCATTTTTCATCAGGGATATCTTTAAATACAGGGGCTCGTTTTGACACAAATTGCGTCTTTGACATCGTATTCTCTCCTTGGTGAGTAGGCTTATCAATATTGTAATCGAATCGCCATATTGCGGATGCCAAATTAACGATAACCCGCCTGAGATTGGAAAAATTATGAAAGATACCTCAAACCTGTGATGTGCTTGATTCCAAACCCCGGCGTATCCGGCAAGCTGATTAATGCCTCGTTGAATATCGCGCCCCCCTCAATCGGGTCAGTCGCGCATAATACCGGCCCATCCAAATCCACCTTGGTGATCACCCTATTTTTCGCTGAAGCCAGGTGAACCGCCGCGTTTACGCTGACTTTCGCCTCGAGCATACAACCAATCATACACTCCACGCCATATGTTTCCGCCAGCGCACAGATTGCCAGAGCGTTCTTGATGCCCCCAGTCTTCATCAATTTGATATTAATCAGGTCACAGGCGTTTTGTTGGATCAAAACCGCCACGTCGCGCGGCGAATAGACCGCCTCATCCGCCATCACAGGGATGGCAACATGTTCGCGTACGTATCTAAGCCCTTCAACGTCTGCCTGGTGAACGGGCTGCTCAACAAACTCAATTTGAAGGCCCGCGTCTTCCATCTCATTCAGCAACCTCACCGCCTCTTTAGGTTTCCATCCCTGGTTGGCGTCAATGCGCAGGGCGACCTCATTACCTATCGCGGCTCTGATTGCTTTCATCCGCGCCATATCCTTTGCCGCGTCATTGCCTACTTTAATTTTCAGCGTCTTATACCCGCGACTAACTGCGTTCAGGCTATCTCTGACCATTTCATCAGGTTCATTGACACTGATGGTGATATCCGTCGTGATCGGCGCCCCACTACCACCCAACAGACGATACACCGGTGCGTTCAGCATTTGCCCAAACAGGTCATAAAGCGCGATTTCCATGGCTGCCTTGGCGCTTGTGTTATGCTGGATCGCGCCCTGGGTTAGGTCAAGCAGCTCATTGAAATCTTCGACAGATCTCCCCATCAGTGCGGGAATCAGGTGATCCCGCATCGCCCCAACAATCGCGCCCTTGGTGTCCCCAGTCACCCGTCCGGTCGGCGGTGCCTCTCCATACCCGATAGCGCCCTCATCGGTGTGAATCTCGACGATGATATCTTCCACATGATCAACTGATCTCACTGCCGTGCGAAACGGTGTTCTGAGAGGAATCTTAAGTTCCGCGAGGCGAATATCGGTTATTTTCATCGTCATCTCCCTTCGAAGTGACTGCAGCCGCTTTAAGCGGCTGCAGCTCATCACTGTTTGGTTTGGTTATGCCGTGTAATAATCATAAGCCATTTTTGAGATATGGCCAATAATCTCGCGACCGTCCTTGTTGGTCGTCGTCTCATTGGTCAGAACCACAATGATATAAGCCTTCCCGTTTTCGGGATACACGATCCCCACATCATGTTCCAACAAGTCCAAATCACCCGTCTTATGCGCTATGACAATTTCTTCGGGCAGGTAAAGATCCAGCCTGCCGCGAACCTGCTGACGTTTCATAATATCGAGCATCTTTTCACTCGATTTTTGATTAACATTTCTTCCGCTGACAATCAATTTCAAAATCTTCGCCAAATCCTCCGCGGAAATAAAATTGTCATGGCCCTGCCGTCTGGCTTCGCTATCCATCATATGACGTCCAAGGTGCGCATCTTTCAGGCCTAACCTCTTGATTGTCGCGTTGATATTCTCCATCCCTAAGAAATCAATCAGTATATTCGTCGCTTCATTATCACTAAGGATAATCATCAGCGTGCACAATTCCTCAAGTGTAAATATATGACCCGGGTTCAATTCCTTAAGAATGCCATCGCCGCCCGTTCGGTGTTTTTCGGTTATCGTAATCGTATCCGTCAGCGAAAAATCCCCTACGGCCGCCCGATTAAACAGCTCCGACATAATCGCCAGCTTGATCGTGCTCGCCGATGGAAAGACACGCTCCGTGTTAATCGCAACGGCTCTATCGCCGTCGAGTGTTTCCACCACGACGGCGACATTGCCAGTTTGTGTCTTCAAAAATTCTTGAATTTTTCCTTGCAGCGCCATCATCTTCTAACCGAGAATGAAGGACATGATTACTACAAGAACCAGCGAGAAGGCCACAACCGTCAGGCCATATTTCACCAGGCTTTTGACATCCTTCGAACGGGCAAGTCCCATCTGACCAATCATATCGGCTTCGGGATACGCGAAGGAAGTGATCTGTCCAGAAATCAGCAGGATTAATGCCCAAAGTCCTAATGAAACACCAAGGTTATCAACAATCCCACGGAACATACCGTCCAGCACAATGTTATCAGCTGTCGCGGCGCCACCAATACCAAAGATACCGGTCAGTGTAGACAACAGCGCGAACACTGTTTTCCCTGCGGAGTTAATGATTGGGGTCAGATATTCCACCAGCTTTTCGAAACCACCCGCGGCGGCAATAAACTCGATAAACGGGTTGAAAAGCAGGAACATGATGAACAGCCACATCAGGCGAGCGGCGCCCTTAATGAATGTTTCAATGAGGTCACTGATTGTCAAGCCACCAAAAACACCAGTCAGAATCGCGCTGACGATGATGACCAGAATCGCATATGAAGCGCCGCCTTGAAGCGTAATACCGTAGGCAATCATCGCCACCATCGAAATTCCAAACGCGAGAGCAGCGCGTTTGGTCTCTTTTGTCGCGACATATTCCTCGTCCGGAAGCTCAACGTCTTCGTACTTGTAGACTCCCAGCGTTTTCTTCTGTGTGTAAAGCGCGAAGAAGAAAGTTACCAGGTATACGACCAGAGCAAGCGGAATGCCAGCGCTGTAGAGATAGGTGCCATAATCTAGCCCAGTGAGTTCCATGATCGTCACCACTTGCGGGGTGTATGGGCCAAGGAACATGCCGGTCAAGCCAGCGCCGAGAAAAACGGTTGCCACAACTGATGGGGTGATGCCTACTGCCGCGACCAGAGGAATAATAATCGGCGCGATAATTGCATTTGCCCCAGCCAGCGTACCCAACAGGGCGACGAGAATCGTCGAGCTGAACATGGTGGTGAGAATAGCTCGCTTTTCGGTTTTGACACCGATGCGATTGGTGAGTCCGCGAACCAGATATTCTGCTACGCCAGTTTTTTGGAGAATGGCGCCAAGGCCCGCCCCAAGCATGATGATCAAACCGATCATGCCCAGGAACGATCCAAGAGAATCTCTGATGACGCCTCCCAGAGAGGCAAAGGGTTGTTTAGTCAATATGGCGCTCAGAACAACACAAATAAAGACATTGAATACAGGGTGCAATTCTGTAAACGACAAAATGACATACAAAATTAATGGAATTAAAGCAAAAATTGGGTTCAGGTTAAAAATCATAGGAATCCTCTTCTTTTGTATTGATCTCCTGCTTGTGTGCAGCGAGAACCTAAAATTGGTGAGTCTAAAAGCTTAAATTCCCAATGTCACATCCAGTTGACTCTGGTTCCTCAAGCCATCGCGTGGATTAACCGTCAGCGACATTTAAATTAGCCCTATTATAACAGAAATATCAAAATAATACAGTATTTGAAATATTTGTGTATTGAAATATTTAGCCGAATTTGCTCTCAGTTATTTCGTTAATCTAAGCAAATAACAAAAGTAGGCTCCCCAGTCTTCCTTTCCAATGAAAAAAACGGACTTATAACAACTATTGACGGATTGCCGTCGCAAAAACCCGTCTGAACCTCAGGATAGTCACATCTAAATAAGCGATATTACCTGAACGAAATGCCATTGATCAGGTTTTATCTAATCAAGTTTTTGTTTGCTCAGAGATTATGATTTCACCGGTCACTTTATATAACTCTGTGCGCATTTAGAGCACCACTCCCTTCTAAGGTAATCGTAAACGAGGCCTCTCCCGGGGAAGCTGGCGAGCGCAGTGGGACTAAAGAGGGTGTTTCGATGTTCTGCGAAAGCCTACACCGACAATAATATTTGTTGGGTTACGCTCCAGAGGATAGAGATCAGATGATATATGTGGTCGCTCCACCCAACCTGCCTGCGGTGGTTCATGTAGGTCGGGTAAAACCCGACAAAACTTAGGCAAGTCTGAAGAGGATGATTCAATATATTTGCTGAACTTCTCATCATCTTAGTAGGGGCGAGGCCCACCCCACTCCATTACCAACGTAGAGGCCCTATTCAATGCAAAGCAACCGCTTCTTTTTTAGGAAAACCTGCGAAAATAATTGGCAAAATCCCTTATGCAGGTAAAAAATCTATAAACAAAAGGGGCTGTCTCAAAAGTATAGGGACAGCCCTCTTCTAACTCATTACGCTTATGATTTACCGCGCATGCGCGGGTCGAGCACATCGCGCATCGCGTCGCCGATCAGGTTCCACCCCATCACAAACAACACCAGTGTCAGGCCCGGCCAGACTACGATGTACCAATAACGGTCAAGGCTGGTGATCCAGTTGCGGGCAAAGCTCAAAATCTGTCCCCAGTCCGCATATCCTTCCTGTGTGCCGATGCCCAGGAAGGAAAGCGCCGCGAAGCTCAAGACCACGTCTCCAATCCCCAGACTGGCCAACACCAGCGTTGGGAAGATCGCATTAGGCAGAATATGTTTGAACAGGATCCGGCTATTCTTGACGCCCGAGACCTTGGCAGCTAACACGAAATCGCGTTCCTTAATAGACAGAATGTCCGACCGGATAATGCGCGCGTAACCCATCCAGCCAAACGAGATCATCGCGATCAACGGCGGCAGGATACTCTTGCCCAGCACAGGTGTCAAGACCGACGTCAGAATCAAAGCCATCATGATATACGGCAGCGTCATAAAGATGTCCACAAAACGCATGATGATATTGTCGGTCAGTCCGCCATAATAAGCCGCGATCGACCCAACAATCACGCCAATCAGTACGGTTGCCACCACCACGATGAAGCCGGTTTTGAAGGCAGTGCGAGTGCCCCAAATGATGCCGTAGAAAATATCATACTGACCCTGGGCTGTGCCAAGAATGTGCACCCACTTGTCCTTGCCAGTAACGGCTTTATACCAGAATGGAATTTCAGGTTTGTTGCGCTTCCACTCTGCGCCCATTGGTTTTGGTTCGCCGCTGAAACCATCGCGAGGCATCTTATAGGGATCCCTACCCACCGGTGGAATGATTACCGGAGCAAAAATCGCTACCATCAGAAAGATGAATACCAAAATGAAACCAATGATCGAAGCCGGTGTTTTCACCAAACCGCGGAGAATTCGATAGTTTTCAGGCCCAAGCCAGCGCTCGAGTCTGGTGATCTTGCGATCAGAGTGTGCCTCTTCGAGCATAAAGTTGTCGCCCGAAGGCGCCTCCATCGACTCCCGATTGACTTCTTGGTCGGCAATAATCTTGTCTTCAGTCATCCATAACTCCTTATGAGAGGCGCACGCGCGGGTCAATCACCGCGTACATCACGTCAACAATCAGGTTCGAAATAATCAGAATAAAACCGCTGAAGATGGCCATACCGATGGTCGTAACCACATCCAGGTTGGCTGCTGCGTCCGCGGTTGCCTTGCCAATGCCGGGGTAGTTGAACACGGTTTCAGTGATAATCACACCGCCCAACAGTCCAACCACGCTCATCCCCGCCATGGTCACAATCGGCAGCATCGCGTTCGGCCTTGCGTGCTGGTTAATTACCACCCCTTCGGTCAAACCCTTCGCGCGAGCTGTGGTCACATAGTCCATGCGCAAGGTTTCCAGCATGGACGAGCGCATCACGCGCACGTACGTCGCCCAGTTGATATACGAGAGAGTCAATATCGGCAGGATCATATGCCTGAGCGCGTCCCAGAAGATATCAAAACGCCCGTTCAGGAGCGAATCTATCGTCAGCAGCTTGGTATAGTTGACAAACTGCGGTGATCGAACCACCTGGTTCGCCCAGTCAGACATCTTGCCAGGCATAAACCAGCCCAGCTTGGCATAGAACAGAATTAAGACCAACAAACCAAACACAAAAGTCGGAAAAGATGTCCCCACGATGCTGAACATTCTTGCCAGCTGATCTACCCAGGTGTTCTGATACACCGCCGCTTTGATGCCTAACCAGATGCCAATCGAAAGCATCGGCACCACCGTCCACAACGCCAGTTCTACCGTATTTGGGAAGCGCGTGCGGATGATATCAATGACTGGCTGTGAGGCGCTGCGCGAGTAGCCGAAGTCACCATATAAAACCCCGCCCTCACGATGTCCAGTTACCGGGTCTTTAACACCTGTCAACCAGCGCCAGTACTGTTCATGAAAAGGTCGGTCAAGCGCGTATTTTTTTATAATACCGTCCACCTGCCGGTCGTTCTTGGGAAAATCTTTGACGTAAAGCGCCGAACGTTCAATCGGTCCGAGTAGTTGCAGCATACCCATGATGATGACGGATACCCCGAACAAAATCACTGGGACGAGCAACAATCGCCTGATAATGTAATTGGTCATACCTTATCCTCTCGCTTGAGTTGTGCCTTTCGGTATATGCTCATCAAGAGCGCATACCGCAAGACACAACCCCACTCCTGCGGGAGCTTGAAAGCTCCCGCAGGTAAAGGGCTAAAACTTCAGATCTTACTCGATCAGGAAGTTGAAGATAATCACATCCTGCGTAAGACCCGGGCGTCCAAACAGCAGGCGCAGCGGGCGATCATTGGGGGTATCGCAGATTTCAAAGCGATCGATGCCCAACTTGCCAGTGTCAATCTTGCAGACCGGTTTCGGATCATCATAGGTATTGGTCTCAGCATTGTAGACCTTGATTTCGCTCACCAGCGGATCGACCTGGGCGCGTTGTTCGGCTGGCACAGCAGCGAAGTCAGCGTCACCAGCCTGGAGCATGGCAAAGCGAGTACCAAACTCGGGGATGACCTTCAAAACGACGCGGTCAACCTTGGCGGGATCTCCCCAGTAATCAGCGAACTTGGTCATGACAATTTCCTGACCAGGGGTCCAGTGATCAAGCTGGAAGGCGCCGGTGCCATTGGTGATCGGGGTGAAGGGGTTCTCAGAGTCGGGCATTGAGTAGAAATTCTGCCAAGTATCGCAGCTATCATCCCAACCGCCGTTCTCAATGACCCATTCCTTGTCCATAATGCTGCCCCAGTTGTTGGCAATCGTGGGCAGGAAAGGACCCCAGGATTGGGCAAGTTTCATGGTGACAGTGTTATTTGCTTCGTCAATGGTGAACTTCGACTTGACGTCCTCACAGACCTGCTTGAGCAGGGCGGGATCGTTGGCCATCAAAGCTTCGCGGTCATCAGCGGAAGCGCCATCATCGACGAGCATGGAGATGTCATCCTTACCAACGCCAAAGAAAGGCTCTGAAATCATCCACTGCGGGGTGGAATAGCCGCCCTGCAGCAGGCCGCGCACGAAGGAGTAGACCACGTCTGACGGGGTCAGGTCGCCACCCTGGTGGAACTTGACGCCCTCGCGAATCTTGAAGGTCCATTCGGTGCCGTCCTCAGAAACTGAATATTCTTCAGCCAGCTGGGGAACAAATTCATCGGTCTTCTCGCCATCATAGAAGACCAGGGTCTCATAGATATTCTGCAGCACTTCACCGGAAGCGGTGTCATAGCAGGCAGCAGGGTCAAGGGTCAACGCATCACCGATATTAGCGGTGGTGATGGTTGTGGGATCCTTGGCATCTGCGGTCTTGCCAATCGTGCGATAGTAGATGCTGGAGAAGATCGGGTTCATGATGCGGCCGGTCGTCCACTTCTGCTCGTAACCATGGGAAGTGGCGAGCGCCACGGGAACGCCGGGAACTTCATCATAGTAGAGTTGATTGAAGCGCTGATAAACCTCATGGCGGGCAGCAGGATCAACCAGTGAAACACCTTCGTCCAGGAGAGCTTTGAACTGATCTTTGAGGTCCTGGGGCATATTCTGGCGGGCGCCATAAGTACCGGTCGTATAGGGCTGATACCAGTTGTGGGCATCGTGGATATCTTCCAGCCAACCGCCGGTCATGATCGGGATTTTGTGAGCGCGCTGAGCGGTCAGATAAGCCGGCCACGGAAGACCCAAAACTTCGATCACGAATTTTTCATTGACTTCAGCTAAATTCGCCTGAAGGATTTCAGCATAGATCTGGCGGGTGGTATTGCCAGTGTTGTACAGCATCTGCAGACGGAAGCCCATCTCCCAGATATCATCGGGGTCCTCACCAGCGGGAACACCATCGCCATCGACGTCAGCCAGTTGGAACTCTTCGGCTGCCTTCTCGAGATCCATCTCGTAATGGGGAGCGTCAGGGTCATAACCGGGCATGCCAACCAGTGACAGCACATATGACGGAATGGCCTCGCCCATATAGACTTCGTCAATCACGGTCTGGGCATCAAAGGCATACGCAAACCCTTTACGCACGTGCGGATCAGCGAAGAAGGTCGGGGGAACGCCATTACCATCCAGCTTGTTTGAACCGATATAGGGGTTCAACGCCGCTGGTTCAGCGGGTGCCTCAGCAGGGGCTTCGGCGGGGGTTTCAGCAGGTGCCTCAGCAGGTGCCTCAGCGGGCGCCTCAGTCGCAACTGGCGCTTCGACAGCGGGTTGGCAAGCAGCCAATGCCATGCCGGCAACTAAGACTACTGCAACTAACAAATACAACTTACGCATAGTTTTCTCCTCCTTGAGAAATGAAATTTGGTTTGACGAAAATGACTTTTACAATCACTTTGAATCCTTTGATATGCACCTCCTAAACCATTGCTAAGCTTTGAAACATGCCACAAAGTGGCCGGAAGTAATTTCACGAAATTCTGGACGCTCTTCAGCGCAGTGCGCATCCGCGATAGGGCAGCGTGTGCGAAACCGACAGCCAGAAGGTGGATTAGCTGGCGAAGGCACGTCCCCTTCCAAAACAATGCGTTTGCGCGTCTCATAGTACACCGGGTCAGCCACCGGAATCGCTGAAAGCAACGCTTTGGTATAGGGATGAAGCGGGTTGTTGTAGATTTCGTTGCGATCTGCCATTTCGGCGATGATACCCAGATACATAACTGCCACGCGATCACTGATATGCCTTACCATTGACAGGTCATGAGCAATAAACAGGTATGTCAAATTCAGATCACGCTGCAGGTCTTCAAACAGATTAATGATTTGGGCCTGAATGGAAACATCCAGCGCCGAGATCGGTTCGTCACAAATCACGAATGATGGGTTCATCGCAATCGAGCGGGCAATACCGATGCGCTGACGCTGACCACCCGAGAATTCATGTGGATAGCGCAGCATGAAATCGGGCGAGAGCCTGACCATTTTCAGCAGCTCAGCCACCCGTTCGTCAATCTCTTTGCCGCTGGCGAGGCCAAAGGCTAACAAGGGCTCACCAACAATGTCTCTCAGAGTCATACGTGGGTTCAGACTCGCGTAAGGATCCTGAAAGATCATTTGCATGTCTTTGCGCATGTGACGCATTTCTTCGTTATTGAGAGAGGTCAGCTCTGTATCTTTAAAGAAAACTTTTCCGGCTGTTGGCTCATAAAGTTTGATAATCGCCCGTCCAGTTGTCGTCTTGCCGCAGCCTGACTCTCCCACCAAACCAACTGTTTCACCTTTTTTGACTGAAAAAGAAACCCCATCCACTGCTTTGACCGCCCCAACCTGGCGGCGAATCACACCGCGATAAATCGGAAAATGAACTTTAAGATCCTCTACTCGAATTAAGACTTCGTTGTCGTTTTGCATTAACGCTCACTCCCGGATTTTGTATCTGCCCAACAGGCAACTCGATGGCCTTCTCCAACTGGTTCAAGCCTGGGGTTCTCATGCCAACAGCGCTCCAACACCCACTTGCAGCGTGGAGCAAACGGGCACGCCTGCGGTTTCTTGTAAAGCACCGGCGGCATGCCATCAATCGAATACAATCGCTGCCGCGTCTGAGCCTGAATTTGCGGCAAGCTGCCCAGCAGGCCGATCGTATAGGGGTGTGAGGGGCTCTTATAAAGATCCTTCACATTGGCTTCCTCAATAATGAAACCACCGTACATCACCGCGACTCGGTGCGCAATCGATGCCACGACGCCCAGATCATGGGTAATCCAGACAATCGCCATGCCCAACTGCTCGCGCAGTTTGATCACTAACTCAACAATCTGCGCCTGAATGGTTACATCCAACGCTGTGGTTGGTTCGTCCGCGATCAGAATCTGAGGATTACAGGAAAGCGCCATAGCGATCATCACGCGCTGGCGCATACCGCCCGAATATTGATGCGGGTAATCTTTTAGTCTCTCCGCTGCCCTTGGGATGCCCACCTGTTCGAGCAGCTCAATCGACCGACTTCTGACTTGCGCTTTGGTAAGACCCAAATGCAGCATCAACGGCTCCTCAAGTTGCTTGCCGATTGTCATCACTGGGTTAAGTGAGGTCATCGGGTCTTGGAAGACCATAGCAATCTGTCCGCCTCTTACCTGCCTGATTTCTTCATTGGTCATTTTGAGCAGGTCTTTGCCCTTAAACTCCGCTGTGCCAGCCACAATCTCTCCGGGCGGCATTGGCACCAGTTTTAGCACCGAAAGCATACTGACACTTTTACCGCAGCCGCTTTCGCCAACGACACCGAGTGTTTCACCCTCTTTCAGGTGGAACGACACGCCATTCACAGCATGAATTAATCCCTCTGGTGTCTTAAACCGAGTCTCCAGACCTTGAACATTCAGTAATTCATTCGCCATTGAGCTTCCTTGTGGTGAGATTGTTGGATTTGAATCGCCCTTTTCCGTCATTAGATTGGTTTACTAACTTGGTTCTTCTCAATTCTTGGAAATTATAAAACAATTCTCCTAAATTGTGGTGGTTTTCGAATCTCGTTAACATTGTTAACTGCGCCAACTCAGCGTGTTATTTTTCTGATTGGCATGATTACAGCAGCAATTTGCAATAAACCGGGATGTTTCCAACAGTCGTGCATGAATACAATTCACCCCCAAAATCCACGATATAGTCCACCTGAAACAGCATCACAGGGTCATAACTCTGCACAATCAGGCGATGAGGTCTAGTGAAAACTTCCGCGCCGAGGTCAGTCATTGTTTTGAGATGCGCTGCTCTGGCCACAATCGGGTCTACTTCCTGACCTTCCACACTGACGGCGTAGTGGATCAAAGAATCCAATCCCTTCGCTGAATCTCTAAAGTTAGGGTGTATCAGATTATCCATTAAGTAGCCGCTAACCCCCAAAAGAAACCCGACTACCAGGATCATCCCCACAATTCCGCCAGCGCCTTGCTTCTGCATGGCTGATTCAATCAACAACCCTTCAATCAATCCGGCAATGCCCGCCAATATCGCCAGACCGATGGAACCAATCATAAAAGCCTGCCCCAAGCCGTAAACTTCCGGATAATTCAGATTCTCCCAATACGGGGCCGGTTCAAAAATCCTGATCAATTGCGGCATCCAGTCAAATTGCAGGAACAACAACAGCCAGACCAACACTACTGAGAGTCCGATCCACAGCAAAAAAGCGACAAAAGCCTTATCGACACGCGCCGAAAGCCAGCCTGTCAGAGTCCCCAACAACAAACCGGCCAACAAACCAGGGATGAACTTCCCGAAAGGCAGTCCCACATGCGCGCTGGCCAAGCCCAGTGCGTCCCCACCCCAAGTCATCAGAGCGAAAACCGCTCCACCCGCTGCGCCATAAATTGCCCCCAACAGTCTTCTGCGCTTTTCAAATGGCGTTATCTTCATATCACAAGTATATAACCGAACCTCAGACATGGGTGTTAAATTTGTAAAAGAGGCTGACCAAAAAAGTCAGCCTCAACCTGTTTATAAAAATGTTCATTAACCGTGGCGGTCAAAATTGCTGTTCGGCCGACGCTCACCGCTACGGCGCTCGCCTCCACGTCGATTACCGCGATCGCCACCACGCCGGTCACTTGACGATCTGCCGCCTGATCGGGGCCCGCCGCTCTTCGAGCGGTTAGCGTTGTCGTGTTCGCGGGCCTCTTCAGCCGTCCAGCCCTCGAGCAATGCCTGTCGCGACAGGCGAATCTTGCCCTGGGGGTCAATATCAATCACCATCACGGTCAGTTCATCGCCAAGATTAACGACATCTTCCACCTTGTTAACCCGCTCACTTGCCAGTTGCGAGATATGCACCAAACCATCCACGCCCGGAAGAATCTCAATAAAAGCGCCAAAGTCAGTAATACGCACAGCCTTGCCGGTGTAGATTCTGCCAATTTCGGGGGTTTCAGTCATCGCTAAAATGCGATCTTTAGCCTCTTCAAAGCCCATATCATCCGCTGAAGCGATATAAACTGTGCCGTCATCATCAATGTCAATCTTGGTATGGGTTTCTTCCTGCAGCGCGCGGATGTTCTTTCCGCCTGGCCCAATGATCGCGCCGATCTTGTCGATCGCGACCTTCAGGGTTTCAATGCGGGGCGCATGAGGCTTTAGCGTTGGGTTAGGCTCCGCGATGGTCGCCAACATCTTATCCATGATAAAGAAACGGGCGGTTTTTGCGCGTTCAAGCGCTTCAGCCATAATCTGCGGAGTAATTCCAGCAATCTTGATATCCATCTGCAACGCGGTGATCCCATATCGGGTACCAGCGACCTTGAAATCCATGTCGCCCAGGTGGTCTTCGGTACCCAGAATGTCAGTCAGAATGACATATTTTTCACCTTCCTTAATCAGGCCCATTGCCACGCCGGAGACAGGCGCTTTAATCGGCACGCCGGCATCCATCAGCGCCAGCGTCGAACCGCAGACAGAACCCATTGAAGATGAGCCGTTAGAAGCCATCACTTCCGAAACCACCCGCATGGTATAAGGGAAGGTCTTTTCGTCAGGGATAACCGGCACGAGCGCGCGTTCAGCCAACGCGCCATGTCCGATTTCGCGGCGGCTTTGACCGCCCAGGCGCTTCACCTCACCCGTGGAATAGGGAGGGAAGTTGTAGTGGTGCATATACCGTTTTGATTCCATACCGGTCAGGTTGTCGAGTTCCTGCGCTTCCTTTGGAGTGCCCAAAGTCACCAGGCTTAACACCTGAGTTTCACCGCGCGTAAACAAGCCCGAACCATGCGCGCGGGGGATTAAACCAACCTCGGTGTAGATCTCACGCACCTCGTCAAGCGCGCGGTTATCAGGCCTTTTGCCTTCGTTCAAAATCCGCTCGCGCACGATCATCCGTTCAGCTTCATCATAAGCAGCGCCATATTTCGCTGTTAGTTCAGCGGTTGGTTCTGCGCCAGCGAGCATCTCTTCCACAAAAGCGGCCTTAAGCTCTGCGATGCCGCCATACAGGGTTTCTTTTTTATAGGGGGCGTCCAGGATCGCCGTCAAACGGTCAAAAATCGTGGTTTTTGTGGTGTCAAACAGCCCCTCATCTTCCACGGTCAGCTGCACTTCACGCTTGGGCTTACCGATCTCAGCCGCCATGCGCTCCTGCAACTCACAGATCGGGATGATTGACTGATGGGCTAACTGCAGCGCCTCAACCATCAAAACTTCGGTCACTTCCTTGGCGCCAGCCTCAACCATCAGGATGGCGTCTTTTGTCCCCGCCACCCTTAAGTCAAGCGTCGAAACTTCCATCTGCTGCAGCGTCGGGTTGACAATCAGCTTGCCGTCCACAAAACCAACGCGCACGGCTCCGACAGGCCCGCCAAAAGGAATATCTGAGATCATTAAAGCGGCCGATCCGGCATTAATCGCCAGCATGTCAATGGCGTTTTCAGCATCAGCAGACAGCGACATCAACACAACCTGCACTTCATTGCGCATGCCATGCGGAAAGAGCGGGCGCAGCGGCCGATCGGTCAGGCGGGCGACCAGTGTGGCGTCAGTTGAAGGGCGCCCTTCACGACGGAAGAACGAACCGGGAATGCGTCCTCCGGCGTACATGCGCTCTTCATAATCAACAGTCAGTGGGAAAAAATCTGCGCCCTCGCGCAAACCACCCATTGTAGCGGCGGCGAAAATAACAGTGTCACCCTGAGTAAGCGTGACAGACCCGCCAGCCTGGCGGGCGAGGCGACCAGTCTCGAAGGTGACTTCCTTGTCACCCAGCATGGTCGTATAGAAAACAGGTTCTGGTTTCATGTTGTCCTTTCATCTGGCTTGCCAGTTCAGGGACTGAAAGCCACCGGTCAACTAGTTGACCAACACCTTTCAATACCCGACTGGCAGCAATAATTTATTAAACCACAGAGAATGCATGCTCAAACCGAAGATCTGTCTGGCAGGCATTCTCCGTGATAAGTTCCATCAGAACGAAGAATTATTTCTTCCGAATATTGAGCGCTTCAGTGATGGCCAGGAAGCGTTCATAATCCTTCTGGCGCAGATAAGCCAAAAGGCGGCGGCGCTGACCCACCAATTTGAGCAAACCACGGCGGGATGACTCGTCGTGCTTATTTGCCCTGAGGTGATCGGTCAACTGTGAAATACGTTTGCTGAGCAGCGCAATCTGGACTTCCGGTGAACCCGTATCGCCTTCTTTGCGCTCAAATTGCTTGATAATCTCGGTTTTTACTTCTGCTTTTAACGACATGACGTATGCTCCTATATCTTTTTATGCAGGTCTCCTGGTTGGCAGCCTTAAGAAAGACCGCGCGCCGGACCAGTCAAGGTGAATATTATAACAGAACAACACCGAGATGCAAGAACTACCAGGCTGCAAAAAAGAGCGCTAAACCTCCAGTCCCTTAAAATATGACAGATACGACCTGTTCTGCGCGAACATCTCGTTAACCATCTCACGAATTTCTGCTAATGAAAGCACGGCTGCTGAAAGCGGATCATGACAGATAGCCCGATAGATCATCATCGGGTCGCCGGCGATCGCGCCTTCGATTGCCAGCTCCTCTATGCTCGAAGACAATTGGGTCATCAAAGCCACCTCCGGCGGCAAGGCGCCGACATGCAGAGCGTGAAAGCCAGCCCGGTCCACCAACACCGGCACTTCCACACAAGCGCCTGGCGGCAGGTTGGTCACCAGATTCGTGTTCGGGACATTTCCATTAAATTTATACATCTCGCCGCCCATCAGCGCGTTGATGATGTAAGAGGCGTATTCATGCTCACGTTCCAAATCGCTCTTGCGCAGCGGCTTCGTGAGTTTCTCTTCCACCTCATCTTTCCAGGTCGCTTCGGTATGCTGATATTCTTTGAGAATGTAAGCGTATTCGCCAGGGTTCCAACCCGTTCCTGGCAGGCAATATTTTTCAATCAGGTCAGGGCGCTTACGGAACCACCAGTTATATTCCGAATTGTGTCCGCTTGACTCTGTCGGGTACTTACCCAAGGCCAAGAAGACCTCATTACGCACGATTTCCTGCTTATAGACGATCTTTCGGGTGGTGATCGCTTTATGGATCAGCGGATAGGCGTCCTCACCATTCCACTTATATTCCAGATACCAGGCCATATGATTGATGCCAGCGCAGGTGTAATCAATCTCTTCGATCGGTGCATCAATCCAATCCGCTAACATCGCCGCAGTTCCCTGAACAGAGTGGCAAAGTCCGGTGGTCGGGATGAAACTCTGCCGTTGAATCGCCCCACACAGCATGGCCATAGGGTTCGTATAGTTTAGCAAGACAGCTTTGGGACAGAGTTTTTCCATCTGCCTGACAATCTCCATCATCGGTGGCAGTGTACGCAGGAATCTGAAAATGCCGCTCGGCCCGCGGGTATCACCCACATTGATATCAACGCCATACTTTTTGGGGATCTCAATGTCATGTCTCCAGACCTCCGTTGAACCGGCCAGAATGGTAGTAAGCACCACATCGGCTTCTTTCAAAGCTTCTTTCAAATCAAGGGTAGCGACAACCCTGGCGGGGTATTGCCCAAATTCAATCAATTTTCTCACTGCCCGATAGGCAAAATCAAGCCTTTCAGCGTTGATATCCATCAGACATATTTCCGCCCCTTCCAAAACGGGAAAAGTCAGGATATCCCTCACCAGACCCTGAGTAAACTCCAAACTGCCTGCTCCGATAAAACTGATTTTTGTCATCGCGTTTTCCTTTCCGCTAAAACTATCAGGGTGAACCCTGTAGGTCAATTTCGCCTGTCGGCCACTCCTCCAACTCCGACAACTTTCACGAGCCTCTCACCAACTTTAATTTCACGAATCAGCAAAATTAGCTGGCTGACCACTTTCTCGCCCAGCCGGCCAAAGACCATCCAATCTGGTGAAGACCATTCGATCTCTTCAAACTCAGGAATATTCATATCATCCGCGAATGCCAGACGGTCGATTTCATCAAGCTCCTTGTTCAACTCAACAGAGAGTTGGCTGATGGGTGTTATTTTAATCCCGATTGCGTCCGCCATTATCCGTTTTTTTCTTGATTCAAAGCCCAAACTGTCGCGAAGATGACACAAAGCGGCCATCCGCTATATACTGATAGAATCCCTAATGAAGAGCCCTTTTGGCAAAGTGCTTTCCATCTTCTTAATTGCAGCCTGCCCAATGGTAATCCCCAACGCTTCCAATGCCAGCAAGGCAGCGCCAACGACAGGCTCATATTTCGGTTGTTTTACCATGACACCCGGGTAATGGGTGTGGATTTCAGCCTTCACCGTGTCGATCAGCAGCGAGCCTTGTCCCTTATAGACGCTGCCGCCTAAAACGACTTCAGGGTTGAGGGCTTCCATCCCTCCGCGCCGAATAAGGGATCTGGCTGTCACACCAGTTTCAACACCCATCCGTTTAACCAAATCAATGGCGACCTGATCGCCTTTTTCTGCTGTTTCAAACAGCAGGGGCACCATTGACATTACCTTCTGGTGATCAATTTTGTCATGATATAGCCGATACAGCAGTTCCTCCACTGACCGCAAATCAAAATGGTCAAGAACCGCTTCGGTCAGCAGGGTCGGCGCCCCTCGTGTATCCCAGGCGCGCATGATTAGTCTGATCATCTCCTCCGCCAGCGCGTAACCGCCTCCCCAATCGCCCGACATCGCTCCCAAACCAGGCATCACAATTTCTTTTCCTTCAGGCGTGCGGGCAGCCGAATTGAACCCGGAACCGCAAATAACGACTACGCCCCATGGCCGGCTCAAGCCCGCTCGCATAGCGGCCATGGTGTCATTCTTAACCACAATTCGCCTGGCAGCCGGGTTTTTCTCCATCGCGTTCTGCAGCATTGTATAATCGGATGGAAAGTCCGCGCCAGCCAGACAGTAGCACGCCAAATCAATCGGGGCAGTTCGGCCATTCAAAGCCTCCTGCACAGCTTTTTCTATTTCGGCTTCGGCTTCAGCCAACCCGCAGCTCTGATGGTTGGCGCAGCCTCCTTTACCAAATCCAAGCACAGCCCCATCTTCACCCAACAAAAGGGCATGCGTTTTGCTCGCCCCGCCATCTATCCCCAAAACCATTCGCATATTTATATCCCTCCGCCAAAATGCTGCCAATCATCTAACAAAGGAAAGTATAACGCTTGATCCCTGTCTCAAAAAAACCAAAACAGCGTTTTTTTGTGTACACTTGTCACTGACAGAATGGGTTACGCCATTCAAAAACTGGCGATCAGGTACCATATCGATTCGCGCATTTTATCTCCTCCCTGTTCGTCTTCTCCGCTCAGGCATACAACATGGCCTTTCTCTGACTGAGAAAGGCCATGTTTACATTATCTAATTCTTATGCCGGTGAGCTTGCTTCCCTACGCCCTCTGGTCCACTGGGGTATGATTCGACGCCGAGTCTGACTCGCCGATCAGCGGCAGAGATTCATCATCAGGCTTTTTGGCGAGCTTCCAGGCGTGCATGGCCAATGAAAGCGCGATCACGCCATACGAGACAAACACCCTGAAATATTCGCCGATCATCGCGTTTCCAAACAGCATCTTGCCCGCTTCCGGGGCGACGATGAAGAGAGCGTGGAACAGGATGACCCCGATCAGAGCCTGCCGATTAGTAGCCTTTTGCACCGAAGCTCCTCCGACCAGCAACGCTGCGATGGCGAACTGGCCAATCTGCAGATGCGCCCCATATGTCGAGAAGGTGCCCATATTCTGCAGGTAGATCAGCTGACCCCAACTGGCCAGAACAGTCGAAATGATCATGGCAATCACACGCGTGCGATCGACATCGATGCCCGAAGCAGTCGCCACAGTCTGACTCTGCCCAACGGTGCGCATGTTCTGCCCAATTCTCGTGTCCAAAATCTTCAGATTGAACAGCCAGATCAAAGCGATTAACACAAAGGGCAAAATCGGGAAGGAAACCATCTTCAGCACGAATTCGATGCTCTTAATATAGGTCAGCGCGTAAAGGACAGCCGCCAAGACAATCACCCCAATCGTTTTCGTCAGGTTGAAACCCGGTTGAGATCTTTTTTTGATAATCTTATAGACCTGCCATAAAATCACCCCGATGACTGCGATTGTCACTGCCGGCAGCAGTTTGATCTTTGAGAAAGAAAGCATCTCCTTCACAAAAGGAACCTGACCCACACCAAACAAAACACCCAGAACTGCGACGGGGATGAAATCCCTCCGCGTCAGTTCCAGCTTGTGCATGCCGCGCAAAACTAATTTCACCAACAGCATGATCACAGCGATAATCAGAGCCACCAATAACATCTGTAATAAGGTGACATCATCAATGGTATATTTCAGATTTCCCGTCAGATCAATCGTGTTTTTAACGCCCACGCCTCCGGCGATAATCAGATGTGACGTCTCCTTCACCGGAATCACGCCGCCGATCAACACCAGGAACAAAAGCTGATAAAGCCCATCGGCGAAATACCCAAGGATTAACCCGGCGATCATCTCCGCGCCTTTCATGCGGTTGAAAAGTTTGCCGCCAAGCCATCCAAAAAACGCTGCCAGCGGGGTGGTAATCAAGGCTGCCAACAACATGCCGCCAATGCCACCCAAGCCCCAATAAACCACACAGAACAGGGCGATTTGCGCCGCAATCGCTCCGATCACGATGCCAAAGTTGAGCCCCATGCCAGCCACAACCGGAATGATCAACGCCAGCACAGTAAACATGTTGCGGCCAATGCGCGAGAAGATGCCGTCCACAACAAAACTGATCGGGCTCCCTGAGGCAATAATAGCGCCAAAAACGATCAGCGCAAAAACCAGAATGACCTTGTTGTCAAACAGAAAACGTCCAAATTTCTGCCAGAGAGTGATCGGCTTTTTCATTGGCTGCCTCCTCTCGTTTTCGAAAGCGCATAAAGGATAATTCCATTCGAAATGATGATGCGCAAGACTTCTGGCAGAATGCCGATTTTTAACGCTTCGTTAGCCACAGGTAATGCGATCGCCAAAATACCCTGGAAGAGCAAAGTGCCGATCATCACATTGCCAATAGACGCTCGATTGACAGTCGCGCCGCCGATCAAAACCGCCGCCACCGAAGCAAAGCCCATCATCAGCGCCGCGTTATAAAGCTGTAAAAAGCCGTATGTCTGTGCGTACATGATGATGCCAACCGCGCCAAGCGCCGTTGACACCGTTGTACCCAGAATGCGCATCTTATCGACATTGATACCGCTTGAGGTTGTGAACAGCTGGTTTTCGCCCGCTCCAGACATTGCGATGCCCGACTTGCTGCGCAGGAACAACCATACTGCCAGACAGCACAGCAGGAAGACGATAATCAATCCCAATGGAATACTCACTGGCCCAACCCTGAAAGCCAGCCACTGCAGCCATTTTGGCTGTGTCGCCGCCACAATATCCGGGTCGCTTAAAATCCCGCTGAAACTTCCCGCCAGGCTGATCTGATTTCTCAAACCTCGACCCTGCATCGGCCAGATCAGTTCACCGTTCTGAAACGCGAACGACAGCCAGACAATGTTCATGAATGCAATGACCGAGAAACCCACATAGGTCGAGACCGTCATTTCTGAGCCCTTGACCTTATTCAGCAGCATGCCGTAAATGATACCGAACACTACCGCGAAGCCTATGCCGATTAATAATGCCGCCAACAGCGTCAACCATGCGGCGCCTGTGCCCAGAGTTTCAGTCCATCCCGCTCTGAAAGACAGTTCCATCGACAGTACCGCCCCTAACAAACCAGAGACAATCCCTAACGAGATGCCGAAGTTGAGCCCGATACCGCTTTGCACGCCAGGTACCATAGCCAACACGAGAATGCTGTACATCAGCCAACGCCGCAAAACATCGCTGAAAACATCGCCAGCTCTCAAGCCCAACAACAAGGCCGAAATGATCAGAAAGATAAAGAACGCTCCGATAATCAAACTGGGGTAACCTACTTTTTCAACCAGGGCTTTCCAGGTCTTCATGCGGTCACCTCCTCAGGATTAATGCCAGACATCGCCAACCCATAAGCGGCATCTGGGGCGTCCGGCTTCATGATGGCAAAAATCTTACCTTCCGAAACAATCGCAATTCGATCACACAGCGATCTGAGCTCCACCAGCTCTGAGCTGATCATGATGACTGTCATGCCCAGGTCTTTGTTGATTTTTGCCAGATATTCCAACACAAGTTTCTTGGCTCCGACGTCAATCCCTCGTGTCGGTTCCGCGACAATCAGTATTCGCGGCACCATCGTCAGCGCCCGTGCCAGACAGACCTTCTGCTGATTACCGCCCGAGAGGCTCCCCGCGGTCTGCTGCGGTCCGGTGCAGCGGATGTCGAGCACCTTGATCATCTCGCGCGCGTGCGCGTTAGCCCTCTTGGTGTCTAACACCTTCATGAAACCAATTCTTTTAAGGAAGTCATCATTAATCTGCATCGAAGTAAAGGTGATGTTGCGTTCAATCGATTCACCCAACAACAGGCCCACACCGCGCCTGTCTTCAGAGACAAACGCAATGCCGTTGCGCAGCGCTTCACCCAGTTTGGTCAGATCAAGTTTCTTTCCGTTGGCAAACACTTCGCCGCTCGCTGGGTAGAGGCCCATGATCCCATTAATCACACCAATTTTTCCCTGCCCTGCCAATCCGCCGAAGCCAAAAATTTCGCCTTCACGCACCTTCAGGTCAATGCCTTTAACCGTTTCGCCCGGCATTTCTACTTTGTAATCTTTCAACTCAAGGGCGATTGTATGATCGCTGATCTGGCGGGTGTCCTCACCCGCGACATCCACCAGCTTTTCAACTTTTCGGCCGATCATCAATTCCGCGATCTCAACAACGTTTGTATCCTTGATAGCCTTACGGGTGACAAACTCACCATCTCTCAAAATGGTGATGCTGTCCGCCACCTCCATCACTTCGGTCAGACGATGCGTGATGAAGATAATCGCGATTCCTTTTGAGGCAATTAAACGCATAATGCCAAGCAGTTTCTCGGCTTCTGATTCAGTCAGCACAGCAGTCGGCTCATCAAACACCAGAAGTTTGATGCCGGTCTTATCAATTTCCCGGGCAATCTCAACGAACTGTTTATACCCGATCGGCATCCCGGCCACCATGGCATATTCGTCAATATTCATCATACCGATCGAATCAAGCGCCGCTCGGGCTTCCTGCGACATCTGCTTCCACTTCATGCCTTCCAACAGCCCTCCAAACAGCTGGCTGAGCGTGTTTGACTGGCCGATTTCCCGTCCAATTTTCACGTTCTCGGTCACATTGAAATCGGGGATGAGCATGAACTCCTGATGCACCATGCCGATGCCCGCCAGCATGGCCTCATGCGGGCTGTGAAGCGCGATTGGTTGTCCCAGAATCTTCATCACACCCTCAAAGCCGCCGGTGTTGTGAATCACAGGCATGCCGAATAGAATGTTCATCAGCGTGGATTTACCAGCGCCATTCTCACCAATCAGCGCATGAATTTCGCCAGGCTTAACCTGAAAGTTGACATTTTTTAGTACCCGGTTTCCGTAATATTCCTTGGAGATGTTCTCCATTGAGAGTAAATATTGAGAGCTGTTGTCGGACGTGTTTACAGAAGGGGTAGATTCTTTTTCCAAGGGCGTCTCCTGTCTCCTTCTAAAATGGTGCGCCGGCTTAAGTCAAACCGGCGCACCCCAACTTAAGCGTTTTAGAGCGACTTACTTAGAGAAGTCATAGAATGGTGCCAGCAGGAGCAGGAAGTTGTCATACTTCACGCCATTCTCTTCAAAGGTGGTAACCGTCAGATCGCCAATCTTGCGGGCGGCTGCGGCTTCGTTAATCGTAGCTGTGAAAGCAGCATAATCATCAATTTTGGCTTTTCCTTCGATCACTTTCTGGGCGAAGCGCACGCCAGCGTCGATCATCAGCATGTTGATCGGAACACCCCAGGTGGACATGCGGCCCTGCTGATCCTTCTCGGACAGCTTAGCCTTGATTTGATCGAGCATATACTGCACATCGCCTTCATGGCCTTTCACGTCAATATTGAGCGCGGTGGGATATCCATGGTAGGGGCTGGGGCAGCACTGCTGCGGGAAGATCGCGCCATTGTTCCAAACCTCACGAATCAAAGGCTCCTGCATGCCGCAGTTTGTGGAGAAGAACGCGGTATCCTTGCCATATTTTTCAACCTGGCGTTTCACATCATCGGTAATGAACTGCTGCGCGCCGGTGATGCCCGCGTCACCTGTGGGATCTGGAGCGGTCACGTCAACAAATTCGATGCCAAGCTTCTTGCACTCCTCGACCATAATCTCATGGCGAGCGGCGATTGTCGCGTAACCCATGTGGCGGGGGAATGAATAGTGGATGAAGGTCTTAGCGCCCATGCGAGCGGCTTCCGCGGGGATGGTGCGGCCCATCGAAATTTCATCAACCATCATGACGATATCCGATTTCGCAGCAATCACTGCCGGATCTTCGCCCGGAACACCGGAAATGAAGAAAATGTCAGGGCGCACTTCTTTTACCTTGGCAATCGCTGCGGACGCGCCAGGAATTGACTGCACCCAAACAATAGCCTTAACCGCTGGATCCGCGGCCATTTGCAGCGCCTGGGAGATTACGGTTTCGGTTTCAGTGGTGAAGTTATCGGGATATGAGCTGTGGACGATCATATCGCCGAGGGCCTTTTTCTGATTCTGGGCTTCGTTATATTCTTCTTCACCCTGAGAAACAGTACCGGTGAAGATGCCGATCTTATAGTCCTTCGCTTCAGGTGCTTCAGGCGCGGCGGGAGCGGCTGGTTCAGCCGTTCGACATGCGCCTAAAACCATGCTAAAGACTAAAATAGCGGTTAACAAAAAGATGACTTTCGATTGCTTCATTTACATTCCTCCTGTTAATCTTGGGGATAATTGGGATGAAAAGGAATGCGCGTCAACAGGATTACAAGTCGTCTCCACAGAACTCTTTGCAGTCGCTGACAACCGTATTCCTCCTTGTCAGAAAACGTGACCTGATTCACATTTCCTGTCTTTTGATATTATCATCAGGTTTTATGCGCGTCAAGACAATTCGCAACATTATGTGAGGGGGAAGAGAAGGACTGAACAGAATACGTCTTGAATTTTTCCCGAAATGCGTGTGGACTTTTATAAATCACTTCTATTGGTCAAAAACCCAACAAACAGAGCGGGGCAGGGCTGATGGGGAATTCATTGCTCCTGAATTCCCCATCAGCCCCCAACATCTCAACAACCTGCCTGATGCAAAGTCCTCATTTCTGAATCAAAGGCAGGTATGTTTTGAAAAACTGCCTTGTTACTTTCAGATTATCGGTTGCGTCAACAGGACAAGTAGGGCAAGCTCGAAACACAGGCTGGATGTAGGCAATCGATGTCAGACCAGCGCTGTTGATCGAAATATCGTTCCATATCCCGGTCGTGGAATACGCATTGCCATCTACCACCTGCTTTTTCCACCCAGGACCCTCACCAACCCGCGCCGCCGGGTAAGAAATGTACAGCCGCTGGGCAGAGTCCCCGGTATATTTGTTGTTCCAAGAGACCACCGGAAAATCATTTGGATCGAAGGTGACCGCGAAGGTTGTATCAGCCAGGTTGTCGATGAACGCGTCCACATCGCTGCAACTCCAACGATAAACAGGCTGTGGGTTGAACCCTCCCGTATTCCCATCTCCCCCACAGTCTCCCCCGCTGCCCACGTAAGATGCCCTCATCAGCATATCTTTTGTGGTGGGACGCTTACTGTACACGATTTCCGCATGTGTGTCGTCGCTTCCGTAAGCAAGGGCAACGCGACTGCCGACCGTCGCCCCACCGCTCGGATTTACGATATCAATGCACCTCCAGGGATTGTTCTCTGTCCCGCAATTGGCTGGTCGATCGAACGGGTAATAAGTGAGGTCCCACGGGTAAGCATAACGAACAGCGTTGCCTTTCACATACGCGATACCAGTATCTCCGCCAGCATACGCCAGGGACGGGCTGGCAATTGAAGCCCCAGACTCGATCACATCACACTGATAGCCGCTTGGGGTTGAAGAACAGGATGTATTATCATTGCCACCGACATACTGCATATATACGAG
>JAAYCN010000002.1 GCA_012729755.1 Chloroflexota bacterium
GGTGTGTCTGCGAAGGTCGATGTCAACAATCGGATGTGTTGGGTTGCGCTCCGAGAGATGAGTGTCAGATAATGTCTCTGGTCGCTGCACCCAACCTGCATAAACCAGCTACAGAACCTCATCCTGGTTATACTGGCTGTCTCCCCGTCGCGCCCTCACGGGGATTAAAAATAGCGTTGGGTCTGCGCTCCGGGAGGCAGTGGTTGGCAAAAAGGAGCGCCTGCTACATCCAGGCTACGCGTTAGGGCCAAAGGGCAGAAGCGTTCATTTGAACGGGATTCCGGCCATGAGCTGGCAGACGATGAGGGCGATCATGGCGCCAAAGAGCACACCGCCGGCGGCTTCGGCGGGGGAGTGGCCGATGATTTCGCGTAAATTTTCAAAGACGTATTCGGCACTGGCGGTTTTGTTGAAGACTTCTTCAACCAGTTTATTGATGCGGGTAGCCTGAAAACCAGCCTGACGACGGACGCCCATCGCATCATAAATGACGATACCGCTGATGGCGAAAGCCAAGGCGGCGAGGGGGGCGCCCCAGCCGACAGTCAAGCCGATAGCGAAGCTAACGGCGGTCATCAGGGCAGAATGGGAGGAGGGCATGCCGCCGGGGCTAATCAGGAGCATCCAATCCCACTTGCGTGTGCTGAAATAATTAAACAGGGGTTTGAACCCCTGGCCGAGAAACCAGGCCAGAAAGCCAGAGATGGCTACCGGGCTGCGCAGGATGTCAAAGATCGAGTTAGTCATCAGATTCTTCTGGGGCGTTAATGCTGGTTTCGCTCAGCTCAGTGAGGCGCAATTGGGCGTTTTCGAGAATTGACGCGCAAATGGATGCGAGATGTTTGCCTTCTTCATAAAGTTTGAGGGCTTCGCCGAGGGGCAGCTCACTGTTTTCGAGTTTTTCAATGACCTGCTGCAACTGACTAAAAGCGGTTTCGAAGTTGGGGGGTTCAGGGGTTGGCATGGGGTCCTCCTAAAGAGTCACTGAAGGCGGCGGGAGCGACGCCGTCCTGCAGATGGATTTTAATCGCTTGTCGGGGGCGCGCCTGGGTTGTTTTAGCGATGATTTGACCGGTAGCGGCATCGGTGACAATGGCAAAACCGCGTGAGAGCACAGCAGCGGGGTTGAGCGCTTCGAGGCGAGCCTGGGCAGCCCCAAAGCTTTGCTGGCGGGATTTAAGCTGTGTTTGGATGGAACGCTCGAGGCGTTCACGCAGGTCATCATGCCGCTGGAGGTTGTTGTAGACGCGTTGGAGCGGTGAATTGCGCCTGAGTTCGAGGGCGGCGACCCTGAGTTCGTTTGAGGCGGTCTGAATCGTCTCTTTAAGCGTTAAATCGAGCGCCTGTTGGGCGGATTGAAGGGAACCGAGCAAGTCGAGTTTGGTAAGGGGCGTAGCCAGTTCGGCGGCGGCGGTGGGAGTGGGAGCGCGCAGGTCAGCCACAAAATCGGCGATGGTAAAGTCGGTCTCATGGCCAACGCCCGAAATGACCGGCACGTTCGCGGCGGCGATTGCCCGGGCGACGCCTTCATCGTTGAACGCCCAGAGATCTTCGATGGAGCCTCCCCCTCGCGCGACAATGATCAGATCAAGATCGCGAAGCTGGTTTAGCTGGCTGAGGGCGTTGATGATGCCTGGGGGAGCGTCGACTCCCTGTACCGAAGTTGGAGCCAGGGTGACCCGCAGCAAAGGCAATCGCCGCGAAAGCGTGTTGAGCATGTCCTGCACAGCGGCACCAGTGGGAGAAGTGACCAAGCCAATATGGCGGGGGAGCTCCGGCAGCGGGCGCTTATGGGCTGGGTCAAACAGCCCTTCGGCTTCAAGGCGCGCTTTGAGGCGCAAGAACTCCTGATATAAGCAGCCTTCACCTGCCGGCCGCATGGTGTCAAGATAGAGCTGAACCTGTCCGCCCGCGGCGTAGAGGCTCATTGAGCCATGGGCTTCAACCGCCATGCCGTCCTGGGGATCGAAACGGAGGCGTAAGGCGCTCTGCTTCCACATCACCGCTCTTACCTGTGACTCGTTGTCTTTGAGCGTGAAGTAGAAATGGCCTGATTTGGGCCGGGAAAAGTTGGAAATCTCACCCTTGACCCAAATGTCCTGCAGAACGGGGTCGCTCTCGAGCACTTCACGCAGGTAGTTGGAAAGCGCGGTGACGGTCAGAACAGTCGGAGTAAAGGGCAGGAAGTCTTCCATGAGATTAAGCATAAGCGAATCAAAAACACGTGTCAACCGGAGAGAAAGAAGTCATCTTGGGTGGGATCATTGGCGCTGTCGCGTTTCAGGAGGAGGCCTCATCGCGTGAGTAAACCGGATTGCTGCAGCAATTCTCAGTATAGAAATGATGGATATGATTTTGACCTTTATTGAAGGAATTTGCCATTCTTGTAACGGCCTTTGAAGTAAAATCATCATACTTCCAATTTAAATACAGAGTATTTTGCCTGTAAAAGCACTATTTCATGATATTGTAGAGGCTTTTTGGGTTTCAAAGGCTCCATTTTGGTTCAAAACTTACGTAATGGTACATTACTGTCTTTTTAGTGTCATCCATACTGAGAATTGCTGGGATTGCTGCTTTTGATAAACAGAAAGCAAATTATAATTAAAACGATCACAAAAGAAATGAGGGACAAATGAAAACTAAATTAATAATTGTTCTTGTTTTATCTGCTCTGATGATCAGCGGTTGTTTGCTGCCAGCGAAAGATTCAGCAGTTGATTATCCGGCGACGATCGCTGCAATGAGCGTGGAAGCGACGTTGCACGCGGCTGAAAAAGCCGGTTTGCAGGCGACAATCGTGGCGTTTGGTAACCAACCCACGCCAACATGCCCGGCTTGCCCAACCCCGGAGCCTGCAACGCCGACAGCGACCCCTGATCTGCCTACACCGACACCACTGCCAACTTTGCCTCCGACAGGTTCGTTGAGCGGGGCATTGGGGTATCCGAGTTCACATGTCCCGGCATTGCGGATTGTCGCGTTCAATATTCATACGGGCTATTACTTCTGGCAGAATAGCGTACTCAACCAGATGTCATATAAATTCACAGACCTGCCGGTGGGGACGTATCATGTGCTGGCATATCTTCTTGAAAACCCGTCTCCAGCTGCTGTCGGGGCGTATTCAAGAGCAGTGCTTTGTGGTTTGAGTGTGGACTGTGTGGATCATAGCCTGATTGATGTCGAGGTGTTAGCCAATCAGGAAACCACCGGTGTCAGTATTCAGGACTGGTACGCAGACCCTGATGTAAGCGGATGGCCGAAGGACCCAACCCGGTAACTATAGCGAAACCCAAATTAATGAGCCGGAGTTGTCCGGCTCATGTCGCTTAGGCTGGTCAGTTATAATGAAGTCGTTAGAGTACCTTAAAGATTGGCTTATTCTATGAAATCATCCACTCTTTCTTGTCGATTAATCAGTGCCGCGGTTATATTAATGCTGGGAGTTTTAGCCTGCGTGGGCGGGCAGCCCACACCAACTTCAAACAGTAAGCTTGAGGTGAGAGCGCTGATGCCATCCGGTGATATTCCGGTTGGCAGCGAGTTCACGATGGCGCTGTCACTGAAAAATATCGGCACAGACGACGCTGTTGTGCAGGAGATTCGCATTCCGGCTGGCGTATTTTCTTTGGCGAGTTATGTGGGATCGGTGCCGCCTCTGACGCTGACAGGCAACGCGACGGGGGAAGGCGTAATCAAGGTCAATATGTCGGTGCCAGGGGACAGTACTTCGACCATAAAATTTACTTTTAAGGCTGAAAAAGCAGGAACGTTGGAAGGACTTGGCTTGGTGACGACCGAAGTGGGAAGTTATCAATTCACGATGCTGGGCAATCTGGTTGGGAGCAATCCGACCGGTTGGGAACCAGGCAAAGCAAGCATGGCTGAGCCTCCGGACCTGGGGCCAGTGCCTTTTCCGGCAGTTGTGCAGGTTAAGGCTGTGGTGAACATCGATGGGGAGGATCAGATTGGCTGGACTGGCTCGGGCACGTTTATCAGTGCGGATGGACTGACACTAACCAACGCACATGTGGTGCTTTCTGATCGCTTCTATACTGTGAAGGATCTGATTATCGCCCTGACGATCAAGGAGGACTTGCCGCCTGTGGATACGTATTACGCGAGTATTGTGCAGGCGGACGCGGAGCTGGATCTGGCGCTGATCAAACCACGCACAGACATGCAAGGCAACCCGATCGACTACACCACCATGAATCTGCCTTTTGTGGGCTTAGGCGATTCGGACGCGCTTAATTTAGGTGATTCGATCACCATTCTGGGCTATCCTGGCATTGGAGGGGAAACGATCACGCTGACCCGGGGCGAAGTGAGCGGGTTCACCTTTGAAGAGGCTTATGGCAACCGCGCTTTCATTAAAACGAACGCAACAATCGCGGGCGGCAATTCGGGCGGTTTGGCGGTGAATGACAAGGGCGAACTGATCGGCGTGCCGACGCAGGTGGGGTCGGGGGATTTGGAGACAAGCATCGTGGATTGTCGGGCGTTGGCGGATACTAACCGCGATGGATATATCGATGAGAACGATACCTGCGTGCCGACTGGCGGGTTCATTAACGCTGTGCGGCCGGTGCAGCTGGCGCTGCCGCTGATCGAAGCGGCGCGAAGCGGTCAGGTCTCGATTAATTTGCAGCAGGTAGAGGCAGAGCCAATTGAGGGCGGCGGAAAGATCATCTATGAAGATGATTTTGAGGATGTCAATTCCGGTTGGGCGGTCAGCAGCACGCCAGAAGGCGGCGTGGGCTATCAGGATGGGTATTACGCCATTGAGGTCAATAAGACCTCGTATATGTACTGGGCGACGATAGACTATAACTACCCATCGATTTTTATGCGTGTGGACGCGCAGGTGATGCGATCGGTCAAGGACGGCGATTTTGGGTTTATGTGCGGCATTCAGGACGATGATAATTTTACTGTGCTGGATGTGGCCGAAGATGGCTATTATTCGATCTGGAAGTATGTCAATGATGAATTTGTGCCGCTGGTGGAGTGGACAAAATCGGACCTGCTTTTGAGCGGGGGCGCGCTGACGCTGGAAGGGGCCTGCAGCGCGGAAAGGCTGATTTTAGGGGTAAATGGCGTGAAGTTGGTGGAGTATACGGATCCGGATTTCAAGCCGGGCAAGGTGGGTCTAATCGCGGGCACCTATGACACGGCGAATTTGCTGGTCAGGTTTGATAATTACAAGCTGATGATCCCATAGAAGGGGGTGTGATGCACAAACAATTAATTATTCATCATTTGGTCAAGGGCGAAGATTTGAATCATCATCGCACCTTATTTGCCGGCAGAGGCGCAGAGTGGCTGGTGGAAGCCGGCTTTATTGCCGCGGCAGACATGCTGAACCCGGAATTTATTTTGTGCCTGAAGATTCACGGCATGCAGTTCAGACGACCGGTCAGACCCGGCGAGGTGGTTCGGTTTGTGTCAAGCGTGGTGCTGGCCGGCAGGAGCAGCCTGGTGGCGTACATCAGAGCAGATGTGAAGGGACAATTGACGGTGGATGGTTTTATCACCTTTGTGTATGTGGACGAGAATGGCAAGCCCCGACCGCATGGGCTGGTGATTGAAGCGGAGACACCCGAAGAAATTGAGCTGCAGGAGCAGGCGCGACGACTGTAAGTTTCGGAATTGGCGGCTAACGCCTGACTGACAAGCGCACTTTCTGTCTGGCGAGGAAAAAGGCAAGGGCAGCAAACAGCCAGCCTGCTGTCACGCCAAGGGCCGGCGGAAACCGCACCAGGCTAAGCAACCAGATCGGACACCAGATTCCATAGACCGCCATTGCCAGACCAGGCAAGCCCCAATCGGCAACGATCTGGTTGGACAAGGCGTCAGTCTTGGCCTTGCGGAAGAGGTCAAAAACAGCTGCCCCGGCTGTGCTGATGATCAGAGCGGGCAATGTGACAAGGAGGGGCAAAACCGCGGAGTGATTGACCACGGCGCCTAAAACAATGCCAATGGTGGCGCTGACAGCGATGAAAAGGATGGGGATGGCCAATTTGACTGCTACAATGCGGGTGAGTGACAGCGGGAGCTGTCGGAGGATCGGCCACTGTTTGAGTTCCTCGCGAAGTGGCGGGGTGAGCAAGCGAAGCGTGAGGTATGCCCAGAACGCGCAGGGCAACAGGCTGCCTGTCTGCAGGGTGAGCTGAAGCGAAAACGCTGAGGTGAGAACCCCGAGGTATCTGAAAAGTTCTGTCAAACTGAGCTGACGGCTAAAGGTCAAGAGGTCTTTCCATAGGAAGGCCGCGATTCCCTGCCACGCGGGGAGAAAGCGGCTGACACGCCTGAGCCCAAGCCTTTTTTGCTGTTTGATGAGTGAGATGGCATCGGTGCGTCCATAACGCGCCAGGTCGGCAATCTGGTGGCTCAGCGCGGTTTCGCGCGCGGCTTGCAGAGGATCGAATTTTTTCGCTGTGATGGCGAGCATCGCCAAACAGAGCGTAAGACACAAGAAGACCGCGCCAGCGATCAGCGCCTGATGCATGAGGCTTTGCCCGGTTAGCAGCGGGTAATTGCTCAAAACCTTTATGGGGGAGAGAAAGGCGCTGACGGTGAGAAGGATGGCCAGCAGGCCGGCGGCGAGACCTGGCAGCAGGCTTTGGAAACGGCGCTGTTTTCGCATGGCAAGCAGGCTGAAAATCAGGCTAATTAAAAATCCGAGCAAGTGGAAGGGCAGGATCGTAAGGACCTGACGGAAGCCGATCCAGAAATATTGCGGGAAAAACGCGCCGATATTGGCTTGAGGCAGCTGAGTCTCCGCGTAGGCAAAGGCAATCAGCATCTGCAAAATTGAAAAGATCAACGCGCTTTGAAGCCAGGGTTTAATAAACCAGCGCAATACCAGCGCGACCGGGTTGACTGGCTGTTGGGCGAGGATCTGGGTATCTTCATGAGAAAAAATCAGCAGTGGTTTGAACAAACCGCTGCCAAGATGGTAGATGAAGAACAGGGACAACACTAAAAGAGAAAGCAAAAGCGCGCCATTGGCTGCCGAAGCCGGGAAAATGAGCATCAGCATCTGACTGGCGCCTCTGGCGGCGAACATGAGACCGATGATGACCATTAATCCAACAAAGATAAAAAGATAAATGAGATAGAGCCGATTTGTCAGCGAGCGGTCACGGGAGTCGTAACTGAAGAGGCTGAGCCAATAGCGCAGCTCGGTCACCTCCTGGCGGCAGCGCAGCCAGCCGAGGGCGGATATTGACTGGTCTTTTTTAAGGGCGGGCATGATCTGAGGCGGGACTGGAACGGATGATGCGGCCGGAGTCGATGGTCAGGATGTCGGCGTTTAACTGTTGAGCCAGAGTCGTGTCGTGCGTGCTGAGCAGAACTGACATGCCGGTAGATTTGCGCTCGGCCAATTCGGCGATCAGCAACTCCCGACCTTCGGCATCGATCGCGGAGGTTGGCTCATCGAGAATAAGAAGTTTAGCGGGGCGAATGAGACCCATCAATAAGCCAAGCTTGAGGCGCATGCCGCGCGAAAAATGATGAGGAAAGCCGTCTTTGACTTGTGATAAGTCATAACGGGTCAGGAGGGTTTCAGCCCTGACTTCAAACCCCTCAAGGACGTTGTTGGCGGCGGCGATGAAGCGCAATTGTTCATAAGCGGTCAGCTCAAGGTAAAACTGGGGCACGTCGGGGACAAACGCCATCGTTGAGCGGGTTTCACGCCAATGCGTTTGAGGGTCGAGGCCATCTATCAAGATCGTGCCACTGGTGGGCAGGAGCAGCCCGGTGATGCAGTGGAGCAGGGTTGTCTTGCCGGAACCATTCGGGCCCTGAAGCACAGTGATTGAGCCTGGGGCAAGCTCGAAAGAAACTTCATCAATGGCTTTGAAACCCTGATAAGTTTTTGTAAGGTCGACAATCTGTAAAACTGGGATATATTTCACAATATTATTCTATCATTACCGATAAGGACAGAATTATGGCGTGTATAATTAGACGACCCATATGGGTAATCAATTTTTTAATGGGCTGACTATGGTTGAACCGAAGACAAAAGTGGTTGTGGAGCAGGTGGGTATTGATAGTGTGGAACTTGTGCACCTGCCTTATCATCCTGACCAGCGGGGGGATTTGACAGTGGGTGAAATTGGTGCGGGACTGCCTTTCGTGCCGCAGCGCTTTTTTGTGGTTTTCTCTGTGCCAGGGCCGCAGATCAGGGGAGATCACGCACATTTGAAGTGTCATCAGTTTATGCTGTGTCTGAAAGGCAGCTGCAAGGTCAATGTAGATAACGGCAAAAAGCGCGTGTGTGTATTGTTGGATGACCCGACAAAGGGGCTGTACGTGCCGCCGATGATCTGGGCAACAGAATTTGACTATTCGCCTGACGCGACGCTGTTGGTGTTGGCGTCGCATCTCTATGACCCGGCGGATTACATCCGGGATTATCTCGATTACCAGGCTTTGGTAAATAATCATGGCTGAGATGATTCCTTTTCTTGACCTGAAGGCGCCATACGCGGAACTGAAAGAGCAATTGGACGCAGCGTATCGGCGGGTGATGGAATCGGGCTGGTATATTCTGGGCGAGGAAGTCGAAGCCTTTGAAGCGGAATTCGCTGAGTTTTGCGGCGCGCGACACTGCGTGGGGGTGGGGAACGGACTGGAAGCTTTGCAGCTGGCGCTGATGGCGGCGGGTGTCGGCGAGGGTGATGAGGTGATCGTGCCTTCCAATACCTATATCGCCTCGTGGTTGGCGGTGACTTATGTGGGGGCGAGAGTGGTGCCGGTTGAGCCGCGGATGGATACGTATAATCTGGACGCGCAGCGGATCGTGGACGCAGTTACAGCCCGGACGAAGGCAATCATGCCGGTGCATTTATATGGACAGCGCGCAGAAATGGAAAAGATCGCGAAAATTGCGAGGGAATATCAGCTATGGGTGCTCGAGGACAGCGCGCAGATGCATTTAAGGGGGCAAGCGCCGTTTTGGATGAAAGGGGTGAGATCGGCGGCCGCTTATAGTTTTTACCCGGGCAAGAATCTGGGGGCATTGGGGGACGCCGGCGCGGTGGTGACGAATGACGACGAGCTGGCCGACCGAGTGAGGGTGTTGCGTAATTATGGCTCGCGGCGTAAATATGAAAACGAAGTCAGAGGACATAACTCGCGGCTTGACCCTTTGCAGGCGGCTTTTTTGAGGGTGAAGCTGGGAGTTTTGGAGGAGTGGAACGCTCGCCGGAGCAAAATCGCGGATTATTACCTGTATGAACTGGCGGACGCGGAGGGGTTAGCGCTGCCGAAGGCGGCGGCAGGCTGCGCGCATGGCTGGCACTTGTTCCCGGTGAGGCACGCGCGGCGTGATGAGCTGAAACGTTGGTTGGATGGACGTCAGATCGGCACGCTGATTCACTACCCGATCCCCCCACATCTGTCTGAGGCATACGCGGATCATGGTTTTAAAAGGGGGGACTTTCGGATTGCTGAGGAGATCGCGCAGACGGAAATTAGCCTGCCGATTGGGCCGCATTTGAGTCTGGAAGAAGCTGGGCGGGTGGCTGAGGCGGTGCGGGATTTCTGCCTGACACGGTAACATATGAGAAGCTGGCTGGCGGAACTGCTTGAGAAGAAGTCATGGGGAGAGTTTGAGCCTCAACGACAAGCTTTGCTGACTTGGGAATATTACCCATTATTTCTGAACGCGGTGAAAGGGTTGAAACACGAGGTTTTGTTTGTCAGCCATGTGCATGGCATTGGCCACATTGAACGGGTCATGCTGCATGGGGCGATTTTAGCGATGAAGCAGGGATTGAATGCCGAAGATGTGGGGATAATGATGGACGCTTGCAGCTATCATGATACGGGCAGGATAGATGATTCGGCTGATGGTGAACATGGGGCGAGATCGGCACAGAAGCTGAAAGAATTGACGGATAGACAGGGAGAGGAACTGGCGATATTGAAGGCGATGGTCACCGCGCACTCACGCTGGGATGGAGACATGGCGAAGATCATCCATAGCTACAAGGTGAAGGATGTGACGCGCGCGACGTGGCTGGCGAAGACGTTGAAAGACGCGGACGGGTTGGACCGGGTAAGGCTGGATGACCTGGACGAGCGCTATTTGCGCCTGAGAGAAAGCGTGGGACAAGTTGGATTCGCGAAATGGGCAGTTTCTGAATCGTCGCGATGGCATGAGCATGCAGACCGTCGGGAAGGATCAGCGCAAGATGGCCATGAATCGCCGAAAGGGTTGGCAGAGGCGGCGGAGGCGTTTAACGCAAAAGGGGTTTGCTTCCCGCTGAAGGGCGGAGAAGGCCGCGCATGGTGTGTGGGGAATTGTGTTCTGAAACTGATGGGCGGGGGAGAACAGACAAACTGGGTCTGTGAGACGCTGAATGGATTGGCGCAGAACGAGGTCAGAGTGCCTCGTTATCGGCGAACGAGTCGGGGGGAGTGGACACATGGAGGGTGGGTCTGCTGTGACTGGCTGGATGGAGAAGCGGTTGAAACAGGCGCGGCGGATGACTGGTTGAGCGTGATGAGCGCTGGGGTCAACTTTCAGAAGGCTTTGGTTGGGGTCGAGAAGCCGCGTTGGCTGGGTAAGTATTACACCGTTTATACGGTGGCGGATCTGGTGGCATGGGGGAAGAAGACCCGCTGGATCGCGGCATTTGAAAGTCTGTTTGAGACGCTTGAGCCGATAGCGGCGGGGACTGAAGATGAACCCTGTCAATTGGTTCATGGGGACTTGAGCGGGAATGTGCTGCTGCACGCGGAGCTCGAGCCGGCAGTGATCGATTTTTCGCCTTATTGGCGGCCATTCTGGATGGGTCCGGGTACGGTCGTGGCGGACGCGCTTTTATGG
The DNA here is from genome assembly GCA_012729755.1 of Chloroflexota bacterium. GTDB lineage: Bacteria > Chloroflexota > Anaerolineae > Anaerolineales > Anaerolineaceae > Mesolinea. Next base: position 10,853 of record JAAYCN010000002.1, read on the forward strand.
CACGGTGCGGATGAAAGGCTGGTTAAGGCCGCAATCGCGACATTTGGCGGGCAATTGCTGCCGTTTGTCGCTCGGGGATTGATGTTTCGGCTGGCGATATCTAATGAGGTGGCTAAGACCAGGGGACTGGCGCAAAAGCAGATGGCGGGAGAGGCAGCTGCTTTCGCCCGGGCGATTGGGGCGCTGAAGAAGGTTGACAGACCGCCCGATACATAGTGAAACTCCAGGGTTTGATGAGCTCTTGTTGACTTATTAATAGTGACAGATCAGCCCTCCCTGATCAGGGAAGGCTGGAGTGGTGGTGTGCTCTTTTATTCTGGGAGCGGCTCGGTGGGAGGCTGTTAAAGCTTCTGGTAGCGGTCGACGAGAAGGGAGGTCTCGTTGAGCGAGGACGCCCAGAAATCCTTAGAGCGCAGGTCGATGCCAAAACGGGCGGCCAGGTCGGCGGCGGGGGCTTCGCCAGTGCTGGCTAAGAGCTGTTTGTAATCGTTGACAAAGGCGCTGCCACGCTGTTGATAGATGGCGTAGAGGCCGGTCCCGAAGAGCAAGCCGAAAGTGTAGGGGTAGTTGTAGAAAGATAGCCCGGGACTGTAATAGTGGGGTTTCCAGGTCCAGGCGTATTTGTTGAGCACCTCAGGGTCGAGGCCATCGCCGTAGGAGTCGCGTTGCGCTTGGAGCATGATCTCGCTGATCTCATCCGCTGAAAGAGTGGATTTGTCGCGGCGGGCGAAGACTTCTCTCTCAAAATAAAAACGTGAAAGAATATCAACCACTACCTGGGCGTCACCGCTGATCTTGGTTTCGAGCAGTGACAGCTCTTCTTCGCGATTTGAAACGCCTTTGAGAAGCGCGTGGAACATGATGGTCTCGTTCATGATTGAGGCGGTTTCGGCGAGGGTCATGGGGGTGAAGGACTGCATGGGGGTTTTATTGGCCTGGAAGGCGCAATAGTTGTGGAAGCCATGCCCCAGCTCGTGGGCGAGGGTCATCACCTGGTCGAGTGAACCATCAAAATTGCAGAGCACGCGGCTTTCTTTGTGGGCGTCGATGCCCATGCAGTAGGCGCCGCCGCGTTTGCCTGGACGCTGTTCGGCATCAATCCAGTGTTTTTCGAAGGCGGTTTGCGCAAAATTGGCGAGTTCGGGCGAAAAATCGGCGAGATTGGCAAGGATCTGATCACGCGCTTCATCGAAGGTGAAGGTGGTGTCGGTCTTGCCAAGCGGGGCGAAAAGGCTCCACCAGGGCAGTTTTTCGTGACCGAGGAAACGGGCTTTGGTCTGGAAGTAGCGCCGGAACATAGGCAGGGCGTCCTGAATGGCGGCAAGCATGGCATTGAGAGTTTCACGGTCGATGCGGGCAAACTCAAGCGAGCTGTGCAGGCTGTCTTTGCGGCCGCGCTTTTTGTTGAGGGTGTTCGCCTCGCCTTTGACTCCATTAAGACAAGCGGCCAGAGGCTCTTTCATGTCTTCCCAGGTGGCCATTTCGAGTTTGTAAGCGCGTTCGCGGACGTCGGGGTCGGGGTGGGAACGCAGGTTGATCAGGGCGGGCATGGGCAGGGTTTGAAGCTGACCGTCGAGCTTGAACTCAACCGTTTTCTGAGAGGTTAAAGTGCCTTGCAGGTTGCCCCAGGCATCGCCGCCCGAGAGGGTGAGCTCGTTGGCGAGGATCTCTTCGGGCTCGGACATCATGTATCGGCTGCGAGTCGCCTGTTCGAGAAGGAAAAATTTGTGTTCTTTGGCGGAACCTTCGAATTCGAGCGCGGCGGGAAGTTGTTTGCTGATCGACCCAAGCCACTTGCGCACACGGACATTGAGGTTTTCGAGCGGCAGCTGATCGATCTGAACCTTCGACATAAGCTGTTCGGCGGCTTTATCGAATGAGTTGGTAGTGACGAGCCCATAGAGATAGGAGCCAATCGTGGAGGCGACGAGGTAGATGGCGTTTTGACGATCGACAAAATGGCTGAGTCGTTCAGCCAAGTCAGCGGGAGGCACTTGGGCAGAGGCCAGCGGCAGCAATTCACGGTTGAAGTAGTCGGAAAGCTCAGCGATGTCGACTTTGAACTTGTCGAGATCGGCTTGAAGATTTGGATCGGAGAGGTCTTTGTATATGTTGGTCAGATCCCAGCGGGGAGGGATGGAAGTCATGTCAGCTCCTTTCAGATAATGGAGGATTATACCAATCTGATGACCAAATACAGCCTTGTTGGCAGACAGCGCAGGGCAATTGCATCTTATTTTCAGCAAGGTCTCCAATGTGGCGAATTTCAAAAGATGTTTTGCGCTTCATGGAAATCGGCGCTGTGGGGTGGCGATGGGTCGCGGCGGCGGATATTGACAAGTGATGAGGAGTTCAGCAGACACTATGGAACACTGCTTCAGTCTCGCTTTGCCGCCAGCCTGCCTTTTTATTTCGTCTGTTTCACCCGACCAACATGATACTGATTTACGCCCGCAGGGTGGGTGAGTGGAACTGAAAAATCGAACAAGGATTGCGGCTAAAAAGCCCCACCAGATTGGATGGGGCTTAAGCCGTTGGTCAGTTGATCTTTTTAGTAGCGGCGACGGCCACTGGCACGACCGGCCATGGACATGTAATAGAAAAGCTGCAGGAGCGAAGTGACAAGACCGGCGACATACGTCCAGGCGGCGGCGGTGAGAACCTGATCGACCCCACGCTTTTCTTCATCGGTGCGCACCAAGCCTTGTTCAGCGAGCATCACCCGGGCGCGTTTGGAGGCGTCGAGCTCTACCGGGACGGTGATGAGAGAGAAGATGGTGGTTGATGAGAAGAGGATGATGCCGGTATTGAACAGCGTCATCATCTGCAGGGCAAGTCCGGCCATGACGAGGATGATGCCGAGGTTTGAGCCGAGACCGACCAGCGGCACAATGGCGCTGCGCAGGCGCATGGGGCCATAACTTTCTTTGTCCTGAAGGGCATGGCCCAATTCGTGAGCGGTAATAGCCATGGCCGCTACCGAAGGGGTGTTGGCAACGCCCTGGGAGAGAGCAAGGGTATCTTTGCGTGGATCGTAGTGATCAGTCAGTTCGCCCTGTACGCTGGTGAGGGTGACATTCTCAAGACCGACACGTGGTTTGAGATGGATGGCGGTGTCGAGGCCGGTTACATTGTTGGAGTTGCGTACCTGGCCCCACTTGCTGTAAGCGCTTTTTACTTTGGCTTGAGCCCAGAGGGAAAGTAAAAGACCCGGAATCATAAAAATGAGATATGAGAGATTCATGCCCATTCCTTCTTCAAATATATATGTTCGTGTATAAATTCTACCATTTCGCTATGGCTGCGCTAAAAGTTGTAAAGCCCGGTCGAGCTGTGGATCACGTTCTGCTTTATAGTCGTCTTCTGTCATTTCAACGATGACATCGGGCGTGAGACCTTTTTCGTTGATTTGAGAGCGATTGGGGGTCAGCCAACGGGCGATGGTGATGCGCACGCCGCTTTCTTCGCTGTTCAGGGGGATCCAGTTCTGAACAGAGCCTTTGCCGTAGGTAGTCGCGCCAAGCAGTTTGGCTCGTCCGGTATCCTGAATAGCGCCGGCGACAATTTCGGAGGCAGAGGCGCTCCCCTCGTTGACAAGGACAGTCATGGGGATGTCTGTGGCGCGACCGCCCTTGATGGCTTTATAGGTCTCAGCGCGGCCATCTCCATACTCTTCGTACATGATAATGCCATTGGGGATAAACTCAGACGCGACTTCAATAGCCGTATTAAGCAAGCCGCCGCCATCATCCCTTAAGTCAAAGACGAGGGCGACCATGCCCTGCGACTTGAGGTCGTCGAGGGCATGGCGAAGCTGGGATGTGGAGTTTTCGTTGAAAGTGCGCAAGGCAATATAACCAATTTTGTTGGGCTTCATCTCATATTCGACTACTGGAACGGTAATTTTGGCGCGCACGATATTAAACTCAAGGATGTCTTCACCACGTTTGATGGTCAGTTTGACCGCTTCACCAGCTGGGCCGAGAATATCCTGGAGGACGATATCGCCGGGAACTCCGGTTACGTCTTTGTCATTTACTGCGATGACAATATCTTTGGCGCGTAAGCCAACAGCCTCAGCGGGGGAACCTTTCATCGGCGAAACGATCTGGATGTATTCGCCGGTTGTGTCAACCCACGCGCCTATGCCGGTATATTCGCCGACCATTTCGTCGTTCGCCTGCTTCCAGAGGGCGGGATCCATATAGGAAGTGTGCTTGTCGCCCGTGGCGGCTAACATGCCGTCAAGGGAGGCGCGCATGAGGGTAACATCGTCGACTTGTGTGCCCTGCTCGTGCACCTCAGCCCAAACCTTCCAGAATGGGTCAAACAGATTGGCGCCGGGGGCACGGGTAGGAACCGGCAGAACAGGCGTCGGCGTGGGCATGGGGATCTTCTTGCCGGGCGTCAGGGTGGGCAATGGGACGGGAAAGGCAGCGGTCTTGAGGTTTTGCAGGGCGCCGAACATCAGCGCCTGATCGTCGAGCGGTTGATCGACGAAGTTTTCGTGAAGGAGCTCCCAGGCTTCCCAGAAGGGGGCGAAGGTGTCTTTTAACTCCGCCGGCATCCCAGCTTTGGGATCTTTGCTGCCGTTGACAGGCGCTTCGGTGGGGTTAAGAGGGACAGTTTGTGAGGGAGTGGAAAGCCTCTCAATTTGCTCCTGAATTTGGGTGGTGATGGCGCTGAATTCCGCGCGATTAGCCCAGATGGCGACACCAACGCACAAGCAGGCGGCAAGGATCGCGAGCAAGAAGACAATTAAACAAGTGATGACGAAGGGGGCGACGCTGCGCCGGGATGAAAAGCTCATAGGTTACTTCCAATCATTTCTTAGAAACATCCAGTAAGAATATCATAAAATTCAATGGCTTAAAATCAGTCAAAGGTAAAGGGGTCAAACGAAAAGATGCTGAATGTCGGCAAGGCGCGGGACAGTGGGGTGGAGCGGGCTGGGCTCAGCGCCAACGAGGATGGTGCGTAAGCCGAGGCTGGCCGCAGCATCGAGGTTGGGGACGCGATCGTCGATGAAAACAGTTCTGGCTGGGTCGGGGTTGCCGCAGAGCCGCAGAGCGATCTGGAAAGCTTCGGGATAAGGCTTGCACCACGGCGCGGTGGCATTGATATCAATGATGCCGGTGAAGATATCTCTCAACGCCATCTGTGAAAGCACATTTTCGGCATGGGTGAGGTTGGCATTGGTAAAAATCCACTTTTCCTGCGGCAAGCGCAAGAGCGCGTCGCGCAGTTGGATATCGGATTTGAGAAGATCTCCATAAGAGACGCTGTGAACGTATTCGTTGTAGTGATCCATGGAGATGCCGTGCTCGATCTGAAGGCCGCGCAGAGTGGTGCCATAAGTGGTAAAGAGGTGTTCGCGAATCGAAACGACATCGGCTTCAGGGATGCCGACGAACTCAATCATGTAGCGATTGATGCGCTCACCGATGATGTTCCAAATGGGGACTTCGGGCGGGTAGACTGTGTCGTCAAGGTCGATGAGAAGGTGGGTAAATCCGGCTGAAAGAAAGGTCATTTGCGCTCCACCCAGTGGCTGAGATCAGCAGGGGCGTGATAATCATCCAGTTTAGCGAGCAGTTCGGCGGGGTCGGAGGAAGCCATGTAAAGCGCGCGATGGCTGGCGTAGATGAAATGGTCAGCGATCGCCCGATCAAGCATGGTCAACATGGGATCATAATAACCATTGGTGTTCAAAAAACCAACGCCGTTATGATGCATGCGCAGCTGCGCCCAGGTAAGCGCCTCACAGACTTCATAGAATGTTCCGAAACCGCCGGGGAGGGCGATGTAGGCTTGGCCAAGTTCCAACATGCGCTTTTGGCGGGATTGAATGTCGCGAAAGGTCTCGAGTTCGGTGAGCCCGGAATGCGCCAGATTGGGCTTGTTGAGGTCATCGTTGATGACGCCAATCACCTCGCCGCCGTGTTCGAGCGCGCCATCGGCAACAGCGCCCATCAGACCGGTCTTGCCAGCGCCATAAACCAGCACGCGACCCTGTTCGGCGAGCAGTTGGCCGAGACGGTAGGCGGCTTCGAGGTATACCGGCGCAAGATGATCGGCGGAACCGGCAAAAACAGTGATAAAGTGGCGTTTGGTCATGTGGTCTCTGTCTCCATGAAGGATTTTACCCCGCGCGGCGCATATTGCGGATTTCGCGGAACTTTTCTTTTTCGGCGTCTGTCAAATGGGCGGGGATGTGTACCTCTACCGTGGCATAGAGATTGCCAGGTTCGGCGTTTTTTCGGAGAGCGGGCATGCCGAGGCCTTTGAGGCGAAAGGTCTTGCCGCTGTCTGTTTGGGCGGGAATGGTCAGGCGCACGGTCTTGCCGGGGGTAGGCACGGCAACTTCACCGCCAAGGATGGCGGTATAGAGGTCTACCGGGACGCGTGTGCGCAGATCCTTGCCATCGCGAGTGAAAGTATCGTCGGGAAGCACTTTGATGCGCAAATAAAGGTCGGCGCCATCGGCCTGACCGCTGAGACGAACGCGCGAACCGGTGTCGACGCCCGCTGGAATGGTGGCTTCGATCTTGCGGCCGCTTTCAAATTGCAAGGAACGTTTGGTGCCTGTGTAGGCTTCGGCCAGAGTGATCTCAACTTCGTGAATGACATCGCGGGCAAGCGGCGCGGATTGGGTCTGGCGAGATTGGCGGGAGGTGCGTGCGCTGGCGCGCGGCGCGCCCATGCCACTGCCAAAGAGGCTCTCAAAGAAGTCAGAGAAACCACCTAAGCCACCAAATCCGCCCATGCCGCCGAGGATCTCGTTGAGCTCCTCCTGAGTGACCGTGCGGTATTGGCCCTGGGGCTGGCTTTGTTGCTGGCGCGCCCACTGCCCCCAGAAGTCCTGCGGGTCACCTCCGGCGGTTTGGTATTGACGGAACTCAGAACCAAACTGGTCGTATTTTTTACGCTTCTCAGGGTCAGAGAGCACCTGATAGGCTTCGTTGACCTCTTTGAACTTTTCTTCGGCGCCTTTTTCGCGATTGACATCGGGGTGATATTTGCGGGCCAACTTGCGGTAAGCAGCCTTGATGTCGTCTCCACTGGCTGCCTTACCAACGCCGAGCGTTTTGTAATAATCCTTGTATTCCATAAAAAGCCTGACCTATCTGACAATCTAAAACAGGGTTAAGTTTAACCGATATCTGTATGTGTTCTGTTAACATCAGCATAAGTTTAGAGAGAAGGAAAGTTATCAGGAATTGTAAAGAATAATTAATTATATTGAAGCAAGGATTAAGAAATATAAATAAAAAGAAATAACACTTGACAAAACTTAATAACGGTAATAAGATGACCGCAAGTTTGCGCGAGAAATGAATCGATATGGAAGAACCTGTGATTGAAGAAAAACCGCAAGCGCCAAAAAATTGGCTGACTAATTACGCGCTGATGTGGATCGGGCAGATTCTTTCATTGTTGGGAAGCTCGGTTGTCCAATTTGCGCTGGTCTGGTATCTGACTGAAAAGACCGGCTCAGCGGTGGTGTTGACTACCACAATGCTAGTGGGTATGGTGCCGGAAGTTTTTTTGGGACCATTCTCAGGGGCGATCGTGGATCGGCTGAACCGCAAAATGATCATGATTGTTTCGGACGCGCTGGTGGCACTGGCGACACTGGCGCTAGTGTTCTTGTTCGCCGCTGGCTGGGTGCAGCTCTGGCATATCTACGTGATTATTTTTATCAGGTCGCTGGTGGGCACATTCCAATATCCGGCGGGCGCCGCGTCGATTTCACTGATGGTGCCGAAGGAACATCTGACGAGGCTGGCCGGAATCAACCAGGCGGCGAGGGGATTCCTGCAGATCGCGGCGCCTCCTTTGGGAGCGCTTCTGATCAAGTTCTGGCCGGTGCAGAACGTTTTGGCGGTGGATCTGGTGACCGCAGCGCTGGCGGTCTTCTTATTGGTGCTGTTTGTCAAAGTTCCACAACCCAAACAAACCAAGGCGCCGGAACCAATCAGCGCTAGCGCCCTGTTAAAAGATGTGGGTGAGGGTTTCAGGTATATCTATGCCTGGAAAGGCCTGCTCTGGTTGATGATCGGCGCCTTACTGATCAACATGATTGCCACCCCCGCGTTTTCGCTGTTGCCGCTGTATGTGACTCAGTATTATGGAAAAGGCGCGACGGAATTAGCCTGGCTTGAGTCAGCGTTGGGGATCGGTATGATCGCCGGCGGGCTGCTTTTGGGGGTTTGGGGCGGTTTTAAGCGCAAGATATATACGGTGATATGCGGAAACGCAGGTATGGGAATCGGCATCATCTTGTTGGGACTGTTGTCGAAAACGATGTATCAACTGGCAATCCCGGTGATGGGATTGATCGGCCTGACCAATGGGCTGACAAACGGGCCGTTCCTGGCAATCTTTCAGACTAAGATCAGACCAGACATGCAGGGACGGATTCTGACGGCGGTCAACAGTCTGGCTGTCGGCGCGACGCCGTTAGGATTGTTGCTGGCTGGCCCTCTGGCGGACACGCTGGGTATCAAGGTGTTTTACCTGGCCGCGGGTGTGATGTGTCTTTTAATCGCGGCAGGCTGGTTAAAAACGCGGCAGGTTTACACCCTGGAAGATCAGGAAGAAGGCGGCCGGCTGGCGGTTGAACCCGCGGCATCAGCTGAGGAATAAAAGAGTGGGGCGGGCGCTCAGGGAAGGGCGCCTTCGCCAGTTTCAAGGAAAATCGCAAGCTCAGATGTCGAGGGGAGTATGGCATGGGTGCCGGCGCGGCGCAGTTCTTTTTCGCGGCCAAAACCACAGAGCACGGAAAGCGACCAGGCGCCAGCCGCGCGAGCGGCTTTGACGTCGGTGGCTGTGTCGCCGATCATCAGGCATTCTTGTATGTCTACACCAAGCACCTGGGCGGCATGCAGGAGGGGATCAGGAAATGGCTTGGTGAGGGGGAGGGATTGAGAATGCAGAATGACTTCAAAATATGGGTCGAGGTTGTTGGCAGTGAGAAATTGGCGGGTGGTGGCCTGATTGCGGGCGGAAACGATGGCCAGCGGGTAGCGCGATTTAAGCTGATCAAGCATGGGGATCACGCCAGGAATGACCGGAAAACGTTCGGCGGTGAGATCTTCTTTGCCGAAGCGAAGGGCGCGAAGATCGAGCACGCGGGCGAGCAGGCCGTCGAGGTGGAGGCGATCGAGCAATTCCAGAAACCAGTTGCCGGGCCGTTCGATAAGATGGACGAGGTCGCGGGAGAATCTGGCGGCTTTGTGGGGCGGAAAAACGCTGGCCAGTGGGGCGAGGAACGACGCGATGCTCTCAACCATCTGGTCATCGCTGTCGGAAAGCGTGCCATCGATGTCAAAGATGAGCGCGCGGACGCGCGAGCGGTCAAGCGGCGGCAGGGGTTGGCAGGACATGGCACTTATTTTAGCAGGGGTATGAGCGTTTGAAGCGTGTTTGGGTTTTCAGCGAAGATGAGCGTAAAGTAGTTGTCGGCAGGAAGCAGCGCGGCGAAGCGCTCTTGCGCTTTATAGATGGCGTCTGATGAGGGTTCGCCGAAGCGGAGCATGAGCCAGTCGGCGAAAGCATTGGCGGCTTCGTGTTGGTCAGCAGGGGTATCCCAGACATAGCGGAGGATTAGAGCGAATTCGCGGCTGGCCGGGTTTTCGAGAATGAGATAACGATCGCCACCCCAACCCTCAGCGGCGGCGCTGGCGACTGTATCATTGAGACGGGAGTCGGACTGGTCGCCGCGGGCGAGCAGCAACCAGGTGAACCACTCACCGATGACGTTATCTTCCTGAATCTGCCAATCGCTGCCGAGTGATTTGAGCGGGTCGGGCAGTTCGACTTTTAACGGATGGTCATCAGGATAGCGGGAGGGATGCAGTATGTGTTCAGAAGAGAGCGGCGGTTGGGTGGTGAAGGCGCGGTCAATGGCCGCGAATCCGCCCTGGGCATGGAGACTTTTGACGAACGCGCCGCCCTGGAAGTATGGAAAGGTGAGGTTCTCGCGCATGAAGGCAGGAGCAGAATCGAACACCGGGCTTTGGGAGATGAGGGAGTAGTTTTGCAGTTCGGTGATGTCCTGGGAACTGTTGTGGGCGGAGAACCAGAGCGATTCGGTGAGGGTGGCATCCCCCTCAATCAGCGCTTGCAGCGCGGCGCATTTTTCAGAGTCTTCTTCGCAGCTTTCGTCGGTGTAACCCAGTTTGTCAGTGAAATCAAAATTGAAATCCTGAATGGCGTGGGTGTATTCATGAGCGAAGGTGGTGCGTTGGAGGACATTAAAATCAGCGCCCTGAACGATGAACATGGCTTTTTTTTCGTCGTCGTAAAAGCCGGCAATCTGCTCAGCGTAAAGCTTGTGATAAAAGTCAAGCAGGTCAAAGTCTTTGGGCAGAAGCCCGAGCAGCCAGAGGCTCCTGGCGTCTTTGACCGCGTCTGAGGGGGTGTAATCGGCAAAAAAGTCTGTTGCGACGGTTTTTTGAAGTTCGTCGGGCGTGAGAGACTGGCGGCTGAGACTCGGGGGTTCGGGCAGGCCGCGGATGGCGGCGACTTGCGCCTGGATAAGATCCATCTGCGCGCTGGGGTCGGTGGGCGTGGGGGTCGGAGTAGATTTGGGCGCGCAGGCGACCAAAAAGGCGAGGACAAGGAGCAGGATGAGGCGGGTTTTGGTGGGCATAAGATGGGGTGAGTATACCATTATGCGCGGAGGACGAAATGAGGGTTACATGGTTGGCACGTTGGGTCAGCCTCCTACGTGAAAAAATGCAGGTCGGATGAAACCCGACAAAACAGGTATGGGGTTTGACTTGGGAGAGCTAAACGAGGCTTCTCCGGGGGAGCTGGAGAGCGCAGCGAAACTGAAGAGGGTGGTTTCGAAACGATTGCTCTGAAATTTCAACCCCAAACTGGCATCTGCGCCTGCCACTGGTGTATAATTGAACTTAAGAAACGAAAATGAATGAGATGGATAACTTAACATCAACCGGAAGCGAAAACGCTGCGGATCCAGACGATCAACCTGGACCTGCAAGTATCTTCGGACGTTCCGATTCTCGCGCTTTGATCGCCATGTAACCCATTCATGGCCAGGGTGCGGATGGTCGGTGCGCCCCCTGAATTTCACTTCCAAAATAAACTAATAACCTTAAGTTGAGCGAGGTGCGGGATGATCTATTTAAGTCAGCTTTTAAACCAAAAAGTTTGGGATGCCTTTGGGCATATTGTTGGCCGTCTAAAAGACGTCATGGTCAATGCAACTGAGAAAAACATGCCTCCGCTCTCCGCGCTGGAGCTCAATATTCCCGAAGGTGAACCCAACCACCTCATCGACGCCCGAGCGATCGCTACTTTGTGGCCAAGCATCACTCTCAACGCGGATATCACCAAACTGCCAAAATATGAACCGCGTGGCCATGAGCTGCAGCTTAAAGAGCGTGTGCTTGACCAGCAGATTGTCGATACCGAAGGCCGCCGTCTGGTGCGCGTCAACGACCTGCAAATCGGGCGCAAGGGTGATATTTTTCTGCTCACGGGCGTCGATGCCAGCACTAATGGGCTCCTCCGCCGTCTCGGACTTGAAAAAGTTGGTCGAGGCATCGCCAAATTGGTGAACAAGGAAGATCAAACCCATGTGATCCCATGGGAGTTCGTTGCCTCAATTGAGCATGACGACCCGCTTCGACTTTCTGTTGCCCAATCTCGTTTGGTCCAGATGCCTCCCGCCGACATTGCCGCCATCCTCGATAATCTCGACCATAACACCTCCAAAGCGCTGTTGCAGGGCTTTTCTGATGAGCAGTTGGCGGATACGCTTGAAGAGGCTTCCAATGAGATGCAACAGACGGTGTTATCCCACCTGCACCCTGAAAGAGCGGCCGACGTGCTCGAAGAGATGGATCCGGACGAGGCAGCCGACATTCTCGCCAGCATGGACAACACCACTTCGGAGCAATTGCTCACCCTGATGGAGGATGAGGACGAAGAGGACGTCCGCAAGCTGTTGGCCTACCCCGAAGACTCGAGCGGCGGCATCATGACCACCGAATATGCCTGGGTGCCGGACCAATATTCGGTCGCGCAGGCACTCGAATATCTGCGCTCCTCAGAAGATGCCATCGAAGACGAGTTCATGTATTATGTTTACATTCTTGATAGCGAGGAGCGTCTGAAAGGGGTTGTCAGCCTGCGCGATCTTGTTACCGCGCCTCTTGACAAACCGCTTTCCAACTGGTTTGACGAAGATGCCATCAAAGTCAATCCGCTTACCCCACAGGATGAATGCGCCTATCTGGTCGCCAAATACGACCTCATGGCCATTCCGGTTGTTGATCCCGAGAGCAATGTCATGCTGGGGATTGTCACCGTGGACGACGCGATTGACATCGTATTGCCCACCGCCTGGAAAAAGAAACTTCCGCGATTTTCCGGGAGATAGGTCAAGACATGAAGCAAAAGAACATTCCCCTTTGGCTGCGCAAGATCGGCATCATCTTCGCCGTGCTTGGCCCCGGTCTGATTACCGCCAGCGCTGATAATGACGCGCCTGGCATCGCCACTTACTCGATGATTGGCTCCAAATATGGCTATACATTCTTGTGGATCGTGGTTGCCATTACCATCGGCGAGGTCGTCGTTCAGGAGATCGCCGCGCGCATGGGAGCGGTGACTGGCAAAGGCACCGCAGACCTTATCCGTGAGAAATTCGGCGTCAGGATGACCGCCTTCGCCATGCTGACCCTGCTGATCGCGAACTTAGGCACCACCTTCGCTCAATTTGCGGGTATCGCGGCAGCCGGCGAACTTTTTGGAATTAGCAAATACATCACAGTTCCCCTCGCCGCGATCATCATCAGCGCCCTGATTCTGAAGGGCAACTACAAACACGTTGAAAAAGTTCTGCTCTTTCTGTGCCTTTCTGCTTTTGCCTACGTCATTACTGTGTTTATCAACAAGCCAGATTGGGGACTTATCGCCAGAGAATCGATCCATCCCCGCTTTCATTTTAATAGTGAATATATTCTGGCGATGCTCGCGGTTGTTGGCACGACGATCACTCCCTGGGGTATTTTCTATCTGCAAGCTTCCATCGCTGACAAAGGTATTGATTTGAACCAGTATGACCATACCAGAGTCGATGTCATATTTGGCGCTGCCTGGGGAAATGTCATCTCAGCCTTCATTATGATCACTACTGCCAGCACCCTCTTTCTTCGTGGCATCGTGGTCGAGGAAGCAGCCGAAGCCGCTATGGCCCTCGAACCGCTTGCCGGCCAATGGTCCAGTACGCTCTTCTCCATTGGCTTAGTGGGCGCTTCCCTGCTTGCTATCTCTGTGCTTCCCCTCTCCACAACTTATGCGATGTGTGAGGCCTTTGGTTTTGAGCGCGGCTTAAATCGCCCAGTCAAAGAAGCGCCTGTCTTCTATACTATGTTTGCGATTATCACCGTTCTCAGTATGGCGGTCGTGCTCATCCCTGGTGTCCCGCTGTTCCAGCTGATGATCCTTTCACAGTCAATGAATGGCATCCTGCTCCCCATCCTGTTGGTTCTGGTGTTGATTCTTGCCAACGATAAACACGTGATGGGTAAATGGAAAAACAAACCGCTTACGAACGCGCTGGCAATCGCCATGACAGTGTTGATCTTTGTTGTAACTGTCGCGCTGTTCGCGGGAGAGTTGTTCAAACTCGGCTAAATGTCAGACTCGAGAGAGAGCAGCATCGAGTAAATCGAAGTGTGTTCGCTGCTCTTGCCGTGGTATCTAAGACGCCAGATAACCGGGCGGGTGCTATCGTCAACCTCGACAATGAATTCATTGCCTGAGCCAGCTGGTTGAACCTCATAGCCGGCTCTTTGCAGCGCCCTTTTCGTCCAGATCAGGTTAATTCCTGAGGCATGCAGTTCAATGCTTCGGTGGGGAGGCCGACCTAAATTAAAGCTGCCTGTATTAGCGTTGAATGTGACATTCGATTGATTGAAAGTCTTGCCAAATTGCCCATTCAACACCAGGTCTTCAGGGGAACCCTCTGAGATCTCGCCATTTCTATTCATCAGCCAGATTCGATCGGCGGTATGAAGCGCCAGATCGAGATCATGTGTGGAGGTCAAAACAGCTTTTTTCTGCTTATGGGCTAATTCTTTCAACAGACTCAACATGCTTACCCTGCCGGGCAGATCCAGAAACGCTGTGGGCTCATCGAGGACTAAAAGGTGTGGTTCCTGGGCCAGCGCTCTGGCGACCATCACACGCTGTTTTTCGCCATCGCTTAGTTCATCAATATAACGGTTTTTGAGAGGCATCGCGCCGACAATCTCCAGCGATTGGTCGACCACGTCCAGGTCGTTTCGCGTCAACACGTCGAAAAGCCCGGTGAATGGATATCTGCCCAAGGCGACTAATTCTCCAACGCGCATCGCTCCAGCCGAAACTGGGTTGGTCAGCACAACACTGACACTTTTCGCCAATTGAGTCGCGGTGAATTGCTTCAGCGATTGGCCGAGCAGTCTGATTTCGCCGGAAAGTGGTTTCTGCAGCCCGATCAGCGTACGCAGCAGCGTTGATTTTCCGACCCCATTTGGCCCAACCAAACAGACCAATTCGTTAGGATTAAGCCGCAGGTTCAGTCCCTGAGAGATTGTTGAAACACCATCGCGACCTTCTTTAAAACCGATTGCGAGAGCGCTGGTTTGAAGCACCGGAGTGTTTAGACCGTGAACGATGTCGCACCCCGCTTTTTCTTAAACACCACCCACAAGACAAAAGGCGCCCCAAACAGAGAAGTGATCACATTAATCGGCAGCACGTATTGGGAACCAGGCAGCTGGGCGATCGCGTCCGCGACCAGCGCAGCCCCCGCGCCCAATAACGCCACCGCCGGCAGCAGCCATTTATGATCTGAGGTTTTAAACAGATTTCTGGAAACGTGCGGGATAGCCACGCCCAAAAAACCTATCGGTCCGCAGAAAGCCGTGGCGGTTCCAGCCAAGATTGAAGCGCTCAGCAGGACCCAAAAGCGTGTCCGAGCGATATTCAAGCCCAAAGTTCTTGCGTATTCTTCGCCAAGCAGCAGCGCGTTCAGCGATTTTGGCAAAAAGACGGCGATTAGCAATCCCAACAGGATTACCGGCAGCATCACCCTCATCTGGCTCCAGGTGACACCGGCGAAAGATCCATAAGACCAGATGGTATACGCCTGAATACGTTCAGGGATGCTGAAATAGATTAATAGGCTGACCACTGCGCCGGTAGCGTGGCCAAACATCAGGCCTAAAATAAGCAATGTGGTTGGGTTTTTAATTCGCCTGCCCACCAATAAGATCATCCCCAAAACCAACCCAGCCCCCATCGAGGCGGCTATTGCCAGACTCAGATCACCAAACGTGCCCAATCCAGCCAACAGGTAGGCGCCTGTCGCCCCGATGGTTAGAATCGTCAGCGCCACTCCCAAAGCCGCGCCGGAATTGATACCTAAAATAAATGGGTCCGCCAGCGGATTTCGAAAAAGGGTTTGCATCTGTAAGCCGGAGACT
Source organism: Chloroflexota bacterium (assembly GCA_012729755.1). Lineage (GTDB taxonomy): Bacteria > Chloroflexota > Anaerolineae > Anaerolineales > Anaerolineaceae > Mesolinea. Next base: position 26,362 of record JAAYCN010000002.1, read on the forward strand.
GACAGCGCTGCTCCGACTAACATGGCTGTAAGCGCCTTAGTCAGCCTGAAATTCAACACGATAGATGTCCACGTGTCCCGTGCTGCAGGCTGACCAAATAATATTTTGATGACATCCGCCAGCGGTATCCTCACCGATCCCAGGCTGATGCTGACGACAAACAATACCGCGAGCCCAACCAACAGAAGAGCAAAGACGCGAATGGCAGACAACCTGTCTCGCTGCTGAGGCAGGTTGTTTCCAAGTAGTTCTGCGGCGGTGGGCTTTTTCTCCATCCGCTATTTCAGCAATTGGTAATAATAGAGCTCATAGTCAGGCAGCAGATCAGGATAAAACACCTTGACAAGATCTTTCAAGACAACATCAGGCCTGGCAACACCGCTTTCAAAATAATCCGACCCGCCATTAGCGTTCGATCGGGCGTTATTGTTATAGACATGGTCTGTTTTGAAAGCCTTAAACTCCGCATAGCGTGAGTCTAAGCCTAATAAACTGGCTTTATCAGCAGGAAAACCAACATTGATCCAGTAATCTGCGTCTTTACCTTTATCGAACACCACTTCAAAAGAGAGCGGCAAGGTCGAACCCTCCTGATCCGCGAACACATAATTCGCACCGGCATCTTTCATCAGATGGGCCGGGTAGCTCTGCGCACCAGGCACATACCAGGTACCCTGATAATCAGTATTGACGATCACTGTGACTCTCTCGTCCATTGATTCGGCCAGCTGTTTGGTTTGGTTATAAGCTGACACTACCTTTTCAAATTCAACCGCCGCGACATCTTCCTGATCATAAAAAGCGGCGATGAACTTGCCCCATTCAGCCCTGCCCAGCGGTGATTCTTCCAGATAATCAGCATTGATCACAACAGGCAAGTTAGCTTCAATCATTTTTGGATGGGAATCGTAGACCGATCCATAAGCATTGGTCATCACCACGTCGGGGTTCAGCGCAACCAAAGTCTCAATGTCTGCGGTCGCTCCGCTGCCTACGACAGCGATCTCGCCAGAGGCTGCTCTGGACTGAATATCAGCGTTAAAAACATACGCGGGGTCATCGATGGCTGTTACCGTATTCAGCTTGTCAATCCACTCGAGAAAAGGATAATAGGTTGTGGACATCGCCACAAAGCTTTCAACCGGTGTTTCAATTGGCATGGCATTCCCAGCCTCATCTGGAACCGAAGCCCCACGCGGAATGAGCACGTAGCGAAAAGCCTGTTCAGCCCCGGCCCAGGGCTGCAGGACGGTCAACAGCTTATACCCTTCGCCATACTCAATTGAGAAGTTTTTGGCATAATCAACCGAAACATGTTCCGAGGTCAACGAAACGTCCCCGGTTAGTTTGGGTTCTGGCGTGACCTGAACTTCCGTCGCCGCTTCGGTTTCTTCGGGCGCGGTCGGACTCTCAGCAGGCGCCTCAATAGTCAGTTCGACCTGCGCAGGTGGGGTCATGAGCGGCTGACAGGCAGCCGCCAGCAAGGAAAGTATGACACTAACTGCTAAAATTACTTTTTTCATCGTCACCTCGTTAAACAATTAACCCGGGCTCGGTAAAGCACGGGTTAGTGGGTGGCTAAACTGCCATTTCGACCCTCTTATACCGAGAAGGTTCTTGACTTCGCTTAAGTGAGGCAGGCTTCCTGACTTGTCTTGCGACCTACAGTTGCGGTACAGCGCTGGACTTTGACCAGCTTCCGCCTTTATTCCCTGACTTCCGGGCTTTGGGAGAACCTCACAGCAAGTTAACGTACTGTTTTAAGCATAGCCGTGCTCAGGCATGGCGTCAAGATCTATGTGCAGGGATGGGGTCGCAGAAAAACAGAATTCGCACCAAACGCTCCTCTAAATGGTACGAACTGGCCTCTGGTTAACCTTCGTGGCATATGCAATGCTCAAAGAAAATTGCTCTTTGTATGGTGAATTTTCCAGCCTCTCATATTTAATTCTGATATGATATTTAGATTACACAGCTATTCATCCCAATATTAATTGAAGTGTCTGCGGGGCAATCGCATCTAAATGAGCGACTTTAGCCAAACAAAATGCGTGTCTTTTAGTTTGATATCAGGTTTTCTCTTTGAGGAAGCGGGCTGGAGGGTAATTAAAGAGATGAAGTGAAAGATGAGAATGAGAAAAATAATAAATATTGGAATGGGGCAAGGCTCACGCATGCTATCGGCGTCGCTTCGCACCGCCTCCCGCATGCTACGCCCTTCCCCAACCCCCTACCCGTTTTGTGTTTCCTTCTCGCTGGTCTCATCCTTCAAACAACCTTGCCTCACCAGCCAATAAGTCACACCACGTTTATCATCAATCAATTGCCACATCCAATAATCAACTTCATATAAAATCTTCTGAACCTCATTCCATTGCGCCTTACTCAATTCGTAAAAGGCTTTGATGTTGTCGGCGTCTCTTCCTATTATCATGCACCAACCTCTTTACGCTCTCTTCATAATACTCTTGTTCTCTACCAATTGCGTTTTGATAATCATTCATCATTCCTTTGTAAAATAAATCAATGTAAATCAACAAAACAGATTTTTGATGATATTCGGCTTTCAGATAATTGAAATAATTCCCTACCGTCCGTTCAGTCACCCCCATTATCCGACCAATCTCTCTTCGCTTGCCTCCCCTTATCACCGCCAGCCACACAGCATAATACCGTCTGAACTCAATGATCCTTCCATTACTTCTTTTCGTTCTTGACATCCTGCCAAATCTTCCCTGCGTTCGCAATCCCAATCACCTTTGATAAATGATTGAAAGACAACAAATTCACACATTCCAACACATCAGCCATCAGAAAATTCAAATTAAATTTAGCCGGCTTATTATCCAGACTTCTCAAATTATTCGCGTCAGACATCATCTTATACAAATCTCTTAGCCTGCCTAAAGTCTGCTCACAATCCAACCTCTGTATCTCTTCCCCCTCGAACTCAATCAAATGAGAACCACCCATACCAATCCTTTCATTACTAAACACAAGACCCCTTTTTACTCGTTGAGCTTTCCTCATTCGGAAATACTTCAACCATAAAAAGGAAATAAAAAGCCATCCCATATTATAGAACTGCTGTTCTATTTTGTCATCATTTCCGTGTATAATTCAATCAGATTCCCTCTTCAAGGTTGAGTGGTTGTCTATCAGAGGTACAAAATAACCCCAGCTTTTGGGGTTATTTTGTTGATACCAAGCTCTGCCGGCTACATTCGCACCCTGCCAGCCGGCTGTATGCCAGCTTGAAAAACAGGCCGGCTACAACCTCCGCGAAAACATCGCCCTTCGTTCCGGCAAAACAGCCTACAACTCCGGGCTCATCGCTCCGGTTGCTTCACGCCGGCGGGATAGCCCCCTCCCCCCATTCCCCCCAACCCCCCCTACAACCCCCCGCACCCCCATTATGAACTTTGCTGTTGGGGGGACTTGGGGGGGCTATGGGGCTACCTTGCCACTCGTTTCACTCGCCTAACTTCGTTAGTGCTCGTTCACTCGCAGGCGAAAAAGAACAAAAATAGCACAAAAAAAATAAAAACAAATGCGCTCGCTTCGGGCTTGCGCTTCGCTCCCCCTCGACAAGCTCGGGGGTGTGCTACGCTCCAGCCCTCGCCAACCGCAAAAAGATAAAGACAATCCAGCTGACCAGACCACATTACCAATCGCCGGCTGGGTTTCGCCGGCAACGGCAAAAAAAGCCGTATGCCTCGCTCACCTCCAGCCGGCTATATCCAGAAAAGATAAAAGATAAAAAGGTATTGAGCTTTCAGCTCAATGATTCCGGTTATTCGGGCAAAGCCCTCATAACCTCTACGCCCCCCGCCTCGCTCCCCGCCCCCCGACCGGGGGGCTCCCCCTTGCGGGCTTGCCGTTTCGCTCCCATGGGGGTCGCTCCAAAAGCCGGCAACCCCGCGCCACACCCCGCTTGGGCTTCGGAGTGCTCGGCTTCGCCTCGCCTCCGACCATGATTTCCCCAGTGCCGGGCGCGGCCGGCACGACCCCGCCCCTGTTCGTCCAGCTCGCTACGCTCGCTGGACTGGGGGCGGGGTGGGGAAATCACAGGACGCCCAATTTTTTCTCTTTGAGGAAGCGGGCTGGAGCGCAGCGAGATTGAAGAGGATGTTTGGGCGCGCTTGCTGAATTCGCGTTGCCCAGGATGTGTTGGGTTGCGCTCCTCCGAGAGATGAGGGTCAGCCAATGTCTCTGATTGCTCCACCTAACCTGCGTGTCGAGAAAGCCGGTCGGGTGAAATTCGACTGATAGAGGGTGTTTGGGTATGTTTGATAGCCTTGGCCATCTTTAACACTTACTTAAGAAAAGGCGAAAACAAGCCTCTCCCCGCAGGGCTTCGACCCAGGCATAACGACTTGTTTGCCTGAAAAATAAGATGTGATTGTCCTGATTCGACTGGGCAGGTACAATTAACACAATGAAAAAAGCCATGATTAAATCATTTTCAGAGGCGGAACTTGCCAGCTTTCAAACTCTGCAACAAGGCAATGATTGTGCCCTGCATGCGATCTCGTCAGCGATCCGCTTGCTTACGGATACCTGTTACGTGCCAGCTGACTTAATCAAATTGGCTGATCGGCTCTGGTGGCAGGCTCGTTTCTACCGACTGTATCCAGGAGGAGGAATCTTCCCCCATATGCAGGTTGGCCTGCTTAATTATCTGATCAGGCGTGACCGCCTGCCACTCTCAGCGCGCCTCTTTCACCTCTCTCCCGAGATCTTGCGTAACTTGCCGCATGACGACGATCTCGCCGCTCTGGTAACGGTTTATTGGCTGCCTAAACGCGCACCGGGGATTTTCCGCGGCAGCTCTGGCTTCAACTATAATGCGATGAACAACCTGAGCGGCCACACAATGCTCTTTTCGGCTTACAATCCGGATCACTACAGCGGTGATAAATGGCATACGCCATGGGGGTTCATTAACTCATGGATTGAGGGTGGCAGTGACCTGTTCTGGATGACAGACGAAGGTTTCAAAACATCATGGGGATTTCGAGCGCCGTGGATAGGCTATAATGCAGCAGTAGTTATTTCGAAGTCAGACAGGAAGTTTCCCAAAGCATGAAGCCCATCCATTTAATGTTTAAGCTCTCGCGCAAATATACCCGAGAACTCGTCATTACCACGCTTACGATGCTGGCGCTGGTCGGCGTGCAGCTGCTCGTTCCCTGGCTGGTAAAACTCATCATCGCGAGGCTGACAGGGGATGCGCTTTCTGCTGATACCATCCGTTTTGTCAATCAGGTTTCGCTGATCGCCCTGGTCGCGTTTTTGCTCAGAGCCGTTCTTCAGTATGCCAGATCATATGCCTCACACATTGCCGGTCATGGCACTGTATCTGTTGCCCGCCGATATGTCTATGAACACCTTCAGCAATTGTCGCTGCGTTATTATGAAGACAAACAAACTGGCCAGTTAATGTCGCGTGTGATCAATGATACCGATTTATTCGAGCGTATGATCGCCCACGCCATTCCAGATGTGGTGGTCAGCGGTATTACCCTGGTCGGGGTTCTGATTATTCTCTTCGGCATGAACTGGCAGCTCACCCTGATTTCCATGCTCCCCATACCGCTGATTATTTTCACCCTGCGGGCATATTCAAAACTTGTCAGACCAGCCTTCAAACACCGCCAGAAGGCGGTCGGGGAATTGAACGCGATTCTGGCGGATAATCTCTCGGGTATACGCGAAATCAAAGCCTTCGCCCACGAAGAATTGTCTTTGGAAAGAGTTGGTTCAAGCATCGACGAGGTTTTTCATCGAAACCTGAGAGCGCTGAGACTGATGGCTACCTATTCACCCTTTTTTGACCTTGCCGCTGGGATTGGTCAATTGCTGGTAATCTTCTTTGGCAGCCGCATGGCTGTTCAGGGTACGCTGGCAGTTGCCGAACTGGTTGCTTTCTTCCTCTATCTCGACAGCTTTTACCAGCCTGTGCGCAATCTCGGAAACGCCTTTGAGGCAGTGCAGGAATCCATGGCTGGCTTTGAACGAGTTGCCGATATACTGCTCCAAAAGCCTGAGATCACAAATCCATCCAAAAGTTCGCCCCGACCTTCGAATGTCAAAGGGGAGATTCTCCTCAAAGATGTCAGTTTCAGTTATAACGGCGCCGAGCCAGTTCTTGAGAACATCAATCTTGAGATTCCTGCCGGTTCCAGCGTCGCCCTGGTCGGCCCAACTGGCGTTGGAAAAACCACCCTGGCCAGTTTGTTGCCCCGCTTCTACGATGTCACCAGAGGTTCGGTCAGTATTGACGGCATTGACGTGCGCGAGTGGGATCTTGACCATCTGCACGAATCAATCAGCATGGTTCTTCAGGACGTTTTTCTCTTCCATGGTTCGATAAGGGAAAATATTCTCTTTGGCAAGCCCAACGCCAGCGAAGAAGAGGTGTTGCGCGCGGCTGAAATCGCCAATGTGAATGAATTCGTTGTCAACATGGCTGACGGCTATGACACACTGATTGGCGAACGCGGCGTGAAACTCAGCGGCGGCCAGAAGCAGCGCATCTCCATCGCCCGCGCCGTCCTCAAAGACAGCCCCATTCTCATTTTTGATGAGGCTACTTCCGCGGTGGATACTGAGACTGAAATGCTCATCCAGCAAGCTTTGCAGCGCCTGATTAAAGGCCGCACCACCATCATTATCGCTCACCGCCTCTCCACCGTTCGAAACGTGGATAAGATCGTCGCGCTTGAGGGCAACACCATCACCGAAATGGGCACTCACGCCGAATTGCTTGAGCGCAAAGGCCTGTATTACAAGCTCTATACCGTCCAGCAGAAATTATTCTAAACAGGGAAGGGCGTTTCAGGATCCCGTGAGATTAAGAGGGGTTTGACTTTTCCTGCGGTGAGCTCAGTCAGCTGACCGATAAATTTCTCCACGATTTCATCTTTAAAGCGTGCCTTCAATTTCACATCCGCTGCGAACTCTGTGTCAAAAACTTCCCCCGCGCAGGATTGAATCACCCGGAGCAACTGGTCGTAATACGAATAAGCGATTTCAATCTGCCAAGTGCTGCAGGGCACCAAAACAGCTCTTCTGACCAAAGCCAGCACGGCTTTAACTGCCTCGCCATATGCCTTGACCAACCCTCCGGTTCCAAGCTTTGTTCCCCCAAAATAGCGCGTGATCACCACGCACACATTGCCGAGTCCGCTGCCCGCCAACACAGCAAGCGCTGGCCTCCCTGCCGTTCCAGAGGGCTCCCCGTCGTCATTCGAATGTGAAACAGTGCTCTTGCCGTGACCAATGATGAATGCTGGCACGTGGTGAGACGCGTCTGGATATTTCCCTTTAATCTCTTTTTGAAAGGCTCGCGCTTCCTCAGCGCTCTTCACAGGCGCCAGACTAGCGATAAAACGCGAATTTACGACAACGATTTCTGTTTCCACAGGTTCCAGGGGAACCAGGCGTTCAATGCTCTCCATGCTCACTGCTCCGCGCTTAATCATAATATAATCCTTCGAAACCGATCGCGTTTTCCAGGGTAGCTGCATGCTTTATTTGTTCTTAATATTCTCTGTTCTTCTTTTTATCTTAATGGGTTATGACAAACGACTGGCGCAGATGGGCGGCTATCGCATACCGGAGAAGGCCTTGCTGACGCTGGGCGTCCTCGGCGGCGCGCTGGGTGGGTTGATCGGCATGCGCGTCTTTAAGCATAAAACTCGTAAAGCTTATTTTTGGATCATATTTCTGGCAGCCCTGGCCATTCAGCTTTACCTGCTAATACAATTTCAGCCTGAACTCTTAAATCAAATTGGACTATAGCGATTTTTCAGCTGCATAAGGGATTTTGCCAATTATTTCCGCAGGTTTTCCTGAAAAAGAAGCGGTTGCTTTGCATTGAACAGGGCCGAAGTCCAAAGTATGCAACAGGGAGAGGCGCTAATGCAGGCATGCGACGCGGACCTCAGCAGACACACGGAATACCCCCTTCTTAGTTACGTTTTCATACCACTCACAAGCTGAATTCTTTTAAAAATACACCTTAAAAATACACCTTAAAATTGCTTTACAGAATAAACAGTTTTGTTGTAAAATACCATGCATAAAAGACTCTTGTGATTCTGTAAGTTTTGCAAGAGCGTTTGATTGTTAAACGTAATATCTAACCAGTGTGTTTTTAATGCATGTGGGGAAATAGGAGAAAATGATGATTAATGACGGAATAGAACAATGGCATTCCAAGCTCTTTTTAAGGGTGGAACTATAATCATGGATGATATCCAAAACGAGACAGCAGGGGCGAATTTGACCGCTTTTTTCTCTTGTCTCACGCAAAGATTTATGTTATATTTTTCACAATTTTAATCAGGGCTTAGAAATAATATGGAGAAACAAATGAGGAATTATTGGAGAAAAATAATTGCCGTTTTTCTGCTCGTTTCGATGTTGCTTTCAAACGCATCGAGCGTAGCATCAGTCATCGCGGCAGATGGTTCATCTGCTTCAATGATCGTAGCCGCTTCAAGGCTTAAACCCGCGGGTCGCGGCGAAGCGTCTGGTCCTGATCAAACGCCACCGGATGAGGGGGAACCTGTTGAAGAAGGGGAGCCCGCTGGTGAAGGCGAACCCGCTGGTGAAGGCGAACCCGCTGGTGAAGACGGGCCTATTGGTGAGGGAGAATCTGTCGCAGATGGTGAACTTGATGGAGAGATGGCTGTCATGAGCATAAACCCTCCGGGAACGCCAACGCACACCTATATCTTCAAGGTGGATGGTGAGGAAGTTGACAGACAGATCGTTAAAAACGGCGAGTATCTCATTGAACCTAAAGCACCTGCAAAGGCAGATCATAAATTTACCGGTTGGTATGTAGAGGATGATAAGATCGATTTCAGCCAGCCAATTTCCGTTGGTGATGTGTCTCAGGAATTCGAAGTTATTGCTAGATTTGAAAAGATTTTTTATGTCTTCTTTATGGATGGCACAGGCGCGGATGCCCGTGTGCTCAAGACCAAAGAAGGCACCGAAGGAGCATCTGTTTCTACAACGGACGTTACCCTCCCGATTGGTTCAACCCAGGCCGTAACAGGATGGTATCTTAATCAGGATCTGTCAGGGTCACCCGTTGGAGCCAACTATACTATCGGAACAGCGAATCAACAGTTGTGGCCTAAAATAGAAACCGGAAACAATCTCTATTTTAACTCCGGTGAGGGAGCCACCTATATTGAGCCGCAATTCGTTGCTCCGGGAGCTGGTACGCAAGAACCAACGCCGCCGCCGACACGTCCCGGCTATACATTCAGTCACTGGTCAGAAACAGTCGGAGGGCCAGCATATGTTTTCGGTCAGCCGATCTCGGCCGATCTAACGCTTTACGCAGTCTGGACAGCTAATACCAGCACCAATTACACTGTTGTTTTCTGGAAACAATCAATCCACGACAACAAGAATGCGGGTGATGCTGCTAAGACCTATGATTACGCCGAGTCAGTTGTGCGTACGGCTGCAACCGGAGCGACGGTTTCTCCGATAACTGCCGATGGGACTAAGAATTACACTGGTTTTCATTATAATGCGGGGAAATCCGTGAGCGTTGTTGTTAAAGGCGACGGCACGACCATCCTGAATATTTATTACGACAGAAACCTGCTGACGATAGATTTCCGCAAAAATGGCCAAAATGGAGCGGAAGATGGGGAGTATACCGGTCTGTACGGCCAGACCCTTGCCCAGAATGGGTATGTTTGGCCGAGCGGCTACAGATGGACGTCAACGGCTACTGGTGTAAATACCTTGACCTTCCTCGATGCATTTATATTCGACACTCTATCTGCATACGGCAGCGCAACTTATATAAACCTTTATGCGCAACCCCTGACAGGAAGCGCTCAAATTATCCACTACAAAGAAGCACTGGATGGTACATGGGTAGTAGCCAACACCATCACTACCAGTGGAGGTACCTTCGCTATATCCAACAAGTACACTGGCTTTACGGCGTATGAATATCGCGCTGATAATGGAACTTGGAAATTAGTGGGCACCAACCCCCCCTCCGTATCTTATACTAATAAACTCGAGATTCGCCATAAAAGAAACTCCTATACTCTTAACTTCTACAATTACAATGCGACCTGGAAAACAGAAACCGTCTTATTTGAAACTCCGTTAAGTGGTTTTGCAGGTTACACACCACCGAAGCCTGGAGTTTTGCCCTCGGAATATGTATTCCAGGGTTGGTATAAAGATAACGCGTTCTCTCAGCCATTTAATTTCGGCTCAGAAACGATGCCCGTCAACTCCCTGATTATTTACGCCAAATGGGCGCCGCCAATTTTGACGGGTACCTTCCATGTGCTGGAAGATGGTGGTGGTACGCCAAAATCAATAACATTAATCTATAACGAGGCGATCAATCCCGCAACAATGCCGACCGTGAAGGATCACCTTGGGAACGTGATTTCGCAGGGCGATGATAACTATATCGTCACGGTGCCTGAAAATCACAAATGGATTGGGTGGTCGATCAAGGTTGGTGACGAGTATATTACCTGGAACTTCAATACCAAAGTTCTCGCTGCTATCGAACTTTATCCTTATTACGTGAACAATGCGCAGTTCACCGTTACTTATGACGCGGGCGGAGGCACCGGTACTGCTCCCATCGACCCTAAATTGTATGCCGATGGCGCCTATGCCGATGTAATGTTTGCTTTCGGCCTCATCCCCCCGCCTGGCAAGGTCTTCCTTGGCTGGAAGAGCGGTAACAACACCTATCAGCCCTGCGACAAGATCAAAATAACCGGCAATATGACCCTTGTCGCTCAGTGGGGCAATATCGCGCAACCAACTAATCTCACATATCACTATAACCGTGGCGTTGGTTCGCCTTCCATGGCATTCTCTTACCCTGTTAACAGCACAGTTACGATAAAAGCTCTGTCAGGTGATGGTCTTGCGTGGACAGCTCCTGCAAATTATAAGTTCGCGGGGTGGAACACAATGGCAGACGGATCGGGTACTCTATATCAACCCGGTAATTCTGTAATTGTTGACGCGAATGGCGAGAATAATCTCTACGCCATGTGGATTCCAGTTCTGACGGTAACATCCGGAACCAAATCCTGGACATATGACGGTGCCAGCCACACTTACCAGCAATACACGCTGGTGTACGGCGACGAAACGATTAATGGCTTTGAAGGAACGACATCCTTTACATTGAGTGGTGGCAAGAATGTTACGATTACTCCTACTGGAAAAGGCTTAGATGGAGTGAAGTACTTCAGCGACAACTCCAGCAACAACAATACATTCACAGTAACTGCTAATGGTATTGAGCAAGGAACCCACGTATTCGGCACGCTGACGATCACCGCCATGACCACTAAGGTCACGGTAACCATCACGGAGAACAGCGGCACCGTGAAGTACGATGGTACTGAGAAGACCGTCACCGGCTACACGGTGGCGATCAGCAACCCGCTCTACAAGGAGTCTGACTTCAC
>JAAYCN010000036.1 GCA_012729755.1 Chloroflexota bacterium
ATGTCGCCTCCCGCGTGGAGGCGTGGATTGAAACAGGAGTGAGCTTGTTATACCAGGCGTTATCATGTCGCCTCCCGCGTGGAGGCGTGGATTGAAACCAGAAATCGCTTCACCGCCCGCTGGCTTGCCCCGAGTCGCCTCCCGCGTGGAGGCGTGGATTGAAACCAGAGTCTATTGTTGTTTATGGCACAGGGCAAAGTCGCCTCCCGCGTGGAGGCGTGGATTGAAACCTTTTAATAAGTATTGTAATCTCAGTTGCCATTCGTCGCCTCCCGCGTGGAGGCGTGGATTGAAACCTGACTGTAAAAAACCGGTTGTTGAAAAAAGCCGTGTCGCCTCCCGCGTGGAGGCGTGGATTGAAACACTTTGCATCCAATGAGATTACAGAGGCAATTGTGTCGCCTCCCGCGTGGAGGCGTGGATTGAAACTTACAAATTTGTGCAAGACTTGGTTGGTCTGGACGTCGCCTCCCGCGTGGAGGCGTGGATTGAAACCTGAAAAGCAGCCTCGAACCATTCAGCAGGGCAACCGGTCGCCTCCCGCGTGGAGGCGTGGATTGAAACTGTTCCGGTAACAGTGTCATGGGAGGAATTAGGCGTCGCCTCCCGCGTGGAGGCGTGGATTGAAACATGATCTCCCCCTCCTTCGCGGGCGTGGGCTGGTGTCGCCTCCCGCGTGGAGGCGTGGATTGAAACGCTCGACCATATGTCCAGCATAAAACTTTCCCGCGTCGCCTCCCGCGTGGAGGCGTGGATTGAAACTTTTTGGAAGTATGCAGACTTGAAAGGCACTTCAAGTCGCCTCCCGCGTGGAGGCGTGGATTGAAACTTTTTGGAAGTATGCAGACTTGAAAGGCACTTCAAGTCGCCTCCCGCGTGGAGGCGTGGATTGAAACTTCAATAAGGAGAAAAAAAATGGCTAAACTTTTTGAGTCGCCTCCCGCGTGGAGGCGTGGATTGAAACTCGTTCAGATTGACCGGAATTGTAGGGATATCGCGTCGCCTCCCGCGTGGAGGCGTGGATTGAAACGTCATGGTTCGTGGACACTAATTATCACGATTGGTCGCCTCCCGCGTGGAGGCGTGGATTGAAACAGCTGTAAGCAGCGGAATGGGAGCAAGGGACGCTGCGTCGCCTCCCGCGTGGAGGCGTGGATTGAAACTGCCTGACTAACGCCACTTGCCCGTCAAGGTCGCCATGTCGCCTCCCGCGTGGAGGCGTGGATTGAAACATGACAGACACAGACACCAACAGCGGGGCGTGGGTCGCCTCCCGCGTGGAGGCGTGGATTGAAACTCAAACTCAGCGTCCCCTCAACAAGATCGTCGGTTGTCTTGAATAATTAGAATATCTGTGCTATTATATGTCAATGCCCCTCCTCAATTCGTCTCCACCCACCCCCACGTACATAAATCAGGGTAAAACTGCGCTAACACCCTTTTTCCTCGTCCACAACCTCAAAAAGCCGGGTAAAACACCCCCCAACTCCAGGGTAAAACAGGGTAAAACTAAACCTCATTCCGCCCTCCTTCATCAAATTCAGTGCAAATGCCGCAAATACCCATTTTCCCTCGTTGAAAACCGCCAAAACAGCCGCAAATGCTCCCCCAAACCCACTGCAAATACCGCAAATACACCGGGTCTTTCACAAAAAACGCTATAATAATCTCACCCTATCTTTTATTTTTCCCGCGCTGATGAGGCTCCAGGTATGACCCAAGACAAGCAAACCACCCAAGGCAACCCACCCCACACCCCGCCCCAAAAGATGCTCAATCTCACCGTCAACGGAAAAAAGTATTCCCTGCCCGAGATCCCGGACGAGAAGCTCTCAGACCTGCTGCGCCTGCGCCTCAGGCTGACCGGCACGAAAATCGGTTGTGGTGAAGGACGGTGCGGCATCTGCACCGTCATCGTGGATGGCAAACCAACGCGCTCCTGCCTGACACGCGCGGCCAAAGTCGCCGGCAGCAGCATCCTGACCATCGAAGGCATCCGCGCGCTCAGACCAGCGGACCTGCCCTCCCCCGCCATCGCCGGCATCGAAGAAATGCGCATGCTGCACCCCCTGCAGCAGGCGTTCATCACCCATGGCGCGGTACAGTGCGGCTTCTGTACCCCCGGGCAGATCATGCGCGCTTACGCGCTGCTGCGGGAGAACCCCGACCCCACGTTTGACGAACTGCGCGAGGCGCTCGACGACGTGGTCTGCCGCTGCGGCAGCTACAACTCGATTCTCAAAGCGGTGAAGTCCGCGGCAGAGGCGATGAGGGAGCGTAAAGCGGTGCCCGACGCCGAAATCAAGACAATTGCTTCTGACTATGCGCATATTGGCAAAGTCGCCGCGCGCCCGGACGCAGTAGCGAAGGTGAATGGGACGGCGAAATTCACTGATGACCTGAGCTTCGATGGCATGCTGTTCGCGCGGGTGGTGAGGGCGCGGGTGCCCTCAGCGATTTTGACCGCCATCGATACCTCACAGGCGGAAGCGCTCGCGGGCGTTGTCGCGGTGATGACCGCCAAAGACCTGCCCGCCGCGCGCAACCATGGGCTTTACGTGCACGACTGGCCGATCCTGGTGGGCGTTGGCGAGCGTGTGCGGTATATGGGCGACGCGATCGCGATCATCGCCGCTGAGTCGCAAACCCTCGCCGACCAGGCGGCAGAGTTGGTAAAGGCGGAATTTGAACCGCGGCCAGTGGTGAGCGATCCCCGACAGGGGCTCGAACCTGGCGCGGAGCTGGTTCATCAGAACGGCAACCTGCTCAAACACATCAAAGTGCGCCGCGGTGACCCCGAAAAAGGCTTCGCCGAGAGCGATGAGACGGTCGAATACACCTTCCACACCCCCGCCAGCGACCATTTTTTTATGGAGCCGGAGTGTTCGATCTGCGTGCCGCGAGAAGGCGGCTTTGATCTTTATGTCGGGTCTCAAATCCCCTACTCCGACCGCCAGCAGGTAGCGGCGGCGCTCGGCGTGCTGGAAGAGCATGTGAGAGTGCGCGGCCAGCGCGCGGGCGGCAGCTTCGGCGGCAAGGAGGATATCGCCGGGCAGATTCACGCCGCGCTCCTCGCCCAAAAGACCGGCCGGCCGGTCAAGTTGCTGTTCACCCGTCGCGAGAGCTTGCTGGTGCATCCCAAGCGGCACGCCACCCAGATCCGCGTGAAGCTGGGAGCGATGAAAGACGGCACGCTGATCGCGGCTGAGACAGAACTGTATGGTGACACCGGCGCTTACGCCTCGTTGGGCGATAAGGTAATGACCCGCGCGGCCACTCACTCGACTGGGCCTTATGTGATCCCCAATGTCAAAGTGGACTGTTTCGCGGTGTATACCAACAACCCGCCGGCGGGGGCGTTCAGGGGTTTTGGCGTGATGCAGTCGGCTTTTATCATGGAGTCAGCGCTGGACATGCTGGCGAATAAACTCGGCATTGATCCGCTGGAGATCAGGCTGAAGAATGCCCTCAAAACAGGTGATACAACCAATACCGGCCAGCTGTTGGATTCGAGCGTGGGACTGACCGACTGCCTGAAAGGCATTGCCGCGCGCTGGAAGGAACTGGGGGTGACCAAACCTTTCGTCCCACAAGAAGAGATGGTTAACGGCAAGCTGATGAAAACCTGCTGGGGGCTGGCGGCAAGTTTTAAAAACACCGGGTTGGGCGGCGGGGCAGACGACGCCAGCGGCGCTGAGGTGAGCCTGTTGAACACCAACCGCTTACAGATCAAGACCGCGGCCAGCGAAGTTGGCCAGGGCATGGCGGCCACGCTGGCGATCATCGCCGCCGAAGTGCTTAAGCTGCCGCTGACCCAGATTAACGTCTTTTTGATGGATACCGACCTGACCCCGGACGGCGGGCCGACGACAGCCAGCCGGCAAACTTTCGTCAGCGGCAACGCGGTCAGGCTGGCCAGTGAACAGCTCAAAGCAAACATCCTCAAAGCGGGCACGCGAGCGTTCGGAGTGAGCGAGAATGACCTGACGCTGGACGAACAGGGCCTCACGGATGGCGAACACATGCTGAACTGGCATCAGATCTGGGAATTATTGGACGATGCAAACCGCTCTGCGCTGGTCTATTATCACGCGCCGGCGACCAGGTCGATCGAAGAAGGCGGCAAGATCCATGTGACCTACGGCTTCGCGGCGCAGGCGGTCAAAATCGCCATTGACGAGTCGGAAGGCAAAATCAAAGTATTGAAGGTGTTGACCGCCAACGACGCCGGCAAGGTGATCAACCCGCTGGGCTTCCAGGGACAGGTGGAAGGCGGTGTGGTGATGGGCGTGGGACAAGCCTTGTTTGAGGAGTTCCAGACAGTCGAGGGAATTATCAAATCAGACCGGGCGGCGAGATACCCCATCCCACGCATGCACGACTCGCCCGAGATCGAGTCGATCATTGTTGAAGCGATAATGCAGGATGGCCCCTTTGGCGCTAAAGGCGTAGGCGAAATCACCTCAATCCCCACCCCGCCGGCGATTGCCAACGCGGTGTTCAATACCACCGGTGAACGGTTTTACAGCCTGCCGATCAGATTGCGGCCTAAAAATTGATGGCTGTCCGTCTCAGGTGTTTATCCTCGGCAGGTTTTCGGCGTCCAGAAGGTTCTGAATGGCGTCACTGATCCGCGTGGCTGTTTCGACGTTGTTCATCGTGTAGAGGTGAATGCCCTGCACGTCGTGATCAATCAGGTCAACAATCTGTTCAATGGCATAATGGATCCCAGCGTCAAACAGCGCTTTAGGGCTATCGCTGTAGCGGCTGAACATCCGCGCCATTTTGTGGGGAACGCTGGCGCCGCTGAGCGCGACCGTGCGTTCAATCTGGTTGAGGCTGGTAATAGGCATGATGCCGGCGGATATCGGAATAGTGATATTGGCCCGGGCAATTTTGTCAAGAAAAGCATAAAACTTTTCATTGTCAAAGAAGAGCTGGGTAGCCAGCTGGGTCACCCCGGCGTCAATCTTGTATTTGAGGTTGGCGATGTCTTCATCCATGGTCGCGGCCTGATAATGAATCTCCGGGTAGCAGGCGCCGAGCAGGTTGAAACCGGGGTCCGCTTTTTTAATATAAGCGGCCAGATCGCTGGCGTAACGAAAATCGTCGCTCAGTTCAGCGGTCGGCGTGATGTCGCCGCGCAGCACCATGATGTTTTGGATGTGATTGGCTCTGAGCTGTTCAAGGAGGTGATCGATCTGGTCGCGGTTGTTGTTGACACAGGTCAGGTGAGCGACCGGCTCGACGTGATAAGTTGTGCGGATGAGTGAGGCGATCTCAACTGTCTTGTCACGTTGAGCGGCGCTTCCGCCCGCGCCGTAGGTGACGCTGATAAAGTCAGCCGGAATGCCGCGCATCTTGAGCAGCGAATTGTAAATGACGTTGTAAGGCGAGTCTTTTTTGGGAGGAAAGATCTCGAGTGAAAAGAGCACTTTTTTGTATTTGAAGAGGTCTGAGATGTTCATACTGACTATTCTATACGAAAAGTTTAAACTAAAAAAGCCTGGCTGCGAAACCAGGCTCGGAGTTGGACAAGATTTACCTCTTGGCAATAAGGAAGAGAACACGGTCAATATGCCGCTCACCATGCTTTATTCCTTCGATAGCGCGCTTTTCAGTGATGTCATGAAGCGCGTCATAGCCCCAGTCGGCAAACATTTCGGAATGAACCATGTGCTGATTAATAGCAGCGAGTTCATCCACAAGCAAAAAATTGAGGAATTAAGTAACCCTTCAATAGCGAATGAAATATTGAGGGTGAAATATTGAAGGTTGATTACAATTAACAAATGCGATTTGACTCACTTACACAGTTTCTTGGACGACGATTTAACATTGTGATTGACCGGCCAATAGGGTCGAGGCACCCAGATTTTGACCTGGTATATGAATTAAACTACGGCTATGTGGAAGGGATGGTTGCCGCAGACGGGGAGGAGCAGGATGTGTATGTAATAGGGGTAACCGAACCAATCGAACGTTTTGAAGGGCGATGCATCGCGGTAATCATTCGAGAGGATGACGTAGAAAGCAAGTTGGTTTTAGCTCCGGATGGGACAACTTTTAGCGCAGAGGAGATAGTCAAATCAGTACGATTCCAAGAGAGATTTTTTGACTCACATATAGTTATGGCGACCTAATCTGGCATAATAAGGCAGCTTGTGGCATGCTTGAGGCACTTATTGATTGGCAGCCAATGATATAATCCTTATCAGTTTCAACCCATTCCCTAACAACAATAATAAGTTTGTGAGGCCACTATGAACGAAAAAGACACCGGACTGCAGATTAGCCGAAAGTCATTTATTTCATCAGTAGTGATTTTGTTTACCCTCATGCTGGCAGCGGGAATACTCACCCGAGCGATTCCCGCAGGTGAGTTTGAACGAGTGACAAAAGCTGGGCGTGAAGTGCTCGTTCCGGAATCATATCAGTTGATCGGCA
Organism: Chloroflexota bacterium; assembly: GCA_012729755.1. Taxonomy (GTDB): domain Bacteria; phylum Chloroflexota; class Anaerolineae; order Anaerolineales; family Anaerolineaceae; genus Mesolinea. The sequence goes on from JAAYCN010000036.1 coordinate 6,448, forward strand.
AAGTCAATTATCCGATCTGGCGCTGGCTAACCGCTCCGATTGAAGTTTTATGGGGTCCAGACGCTGCAACAGTAATTGTCATTATTGTTTTTATCTTATTAATTGGCGGAAGCGTCGCGGTCTTGGATAAAAGTGGGATCCTGCGCTATAGCATGCAGAGATTGGTAAACCGTTTTGGTCAACGAAAGTACGTGCTGATTGGAGTCTTAGTGTTCTTCTTCATGGCGCTTGGAGCTTTGATCGGGACCTTTGAAGAAATTGTTGTACTGGTGCCGCTGACAATTGGCCTGGCGATATCGCTAGGTTGGGATTCGCTGACTGGACTCGGCATGAGCCTGCTGGCGGCCGGTTTCGGCTTCGCCGCGGCCATCTCAAATCCGTTTACAGTGGGCGTAGCCCAAAGGTTGGCCGGTCTACCTGCTTTTTCGGGAGTCGCTTACCGAGTTTTAATTTTCCTGATCGTCTATGTCTTATTGTTGTGGTTTTTAGTCAGCTATGCAAAAAAGGTGGAGAAAAGCCCTGAAGACTCCTTAGTTTATAAAGAAGATCAAACTTTGCGAGTGAAATACGCAACCGAACAAGTGGTCAGCGATAAAGATGAACCTCATTTAAGGTCAGCTATCCGGATATTTAGCCTGTTTTTGCTGCTCATTCTGGCGGTGATCGTAGCCGGTTTTTTCGTAGAAGCCATTTCAGCGATTAGCCTACCGTTAGTAGCAATAGTTTTTACAGTCGGGGCAATTTGCTCAGGGGTGTTAAGCAAATATGCGTCAGCGAAAGGAGTAGTGCTTGATCTATTAAAGGGGATGACGGGCATCCTGCCAGCGATCTTGCTCATTCTAATGGCGATGAGCGTCAAGCATATTATGGTAGCCGGCAAAACGATGGACACCGTACTGCAATGGGCAGCTGACCGCGTAGGCGGGATGAGCCCATATATGGCTGGGTTATCCATCTACATCCTGATTTTGTTTCTGGAATTGTTTATCAGTTCGGGCTCAGCAAAGGCGTTTTTGGTCATCCCAATTGTCGCGCCACTGGTAGATATCATCGGGCTGACCAGGCAGTCTGCTGTGCTGGCTTTTACCTTCGGAGATGGCTTTTCGAATGTATTTTTTCCAACCAACGCGGTATTAATGATCGCGCTTGGGCTGACCACGGTCAGTTTTGTGAAATGGTTAAAGTGGACAGTCAAAATACAATTGACAATATTTGTAATCACCATCTTAATGCTTTTTGGCGCAATCGCGTTTGGCTATGGGCCTTATTAATGACAAAAGCCCCAGCGTTTCGGGGCTCTGGCTCTGTTGTTGCTGAGAGAAATTAAACCAGATCGGTGCGACCTGATTCTTTGAGTTGGGCGACAACGCGACGCACATCCCCCACACGGTCTTTGGGGCAAATCAACAGGGCATCATCGGTATCGACCACAGCAAGATCTTCGAGACCAACAATGGCAATCAGGCGTTTGCCGCCAACGACCATCAGATTACGCGAATCAAGCAGCAGGGCATCACCCTTAACAGCATTGCCAGATTCATCCTGGCTAAAGAGCACTTTCATGCTCGACCAGTTGCCGATATCCAACCAGGCCATATCAACTGGAATGACAGCAACTTTGCGAGCCATCTCCATAACGCCATAGTCAATAGACTGACGCGGAATGGATGGCCAAACCTCAGCCAGGACGCGGTTATATTCTTCGTTTTCCCGACTTGGCGATTTGGAAGATTGAAGCGTGACCTGAAGCTGTTGCAGAGCGCGATGGAGCACCGGCATCTGATGTTGGAATTCGAGCATGATGGCGGAAACTTTCCACATAAACATTCCGCTGTTCCAGGAATAATTGCCCTGCTCAAGCATATCTTCGGCGCGTTCCTGTTGGGGTTTCTCTACAAAGCGCTCGGTGCGAAAAACCTTGAAACCATCGATTTCGCAGATTTGGGGACCCTGTTCGATATAGCCATACTGGGTGGAGGGCTCCGTCGGGGCGATACCTAATGTAACCAGGTAGTCATTTAGGGATACTTCAAGTGCAGCAGCGACGGCACGGCGAAATGTCTCGGTGTCACCGATGTGATGATCAGCGGTGAGCACTGCCATACGCGCCTCAGGGTCACGCGCAGCCAGATGAATAGCGGCCAGCCCAATCGCCGGGGCAGTGTTGCGCCCTTCGGGTTCGATGATAAAGTTTTCGAGCGGGATCTCAGGCACCTGCTCTGACAGCACAGCAGCATGACCTCGACCAGCCACAACGATAATCTGTTCAGGGGTAAAAAGCGGCGCGAGTCGGGACACTGCGATTTGGAACATTGACTGATCACTATAAAAGCGCAAGGCGGTTTTAGGAAGACGCTCACGGGAGAGCGGCCAAAGTCTGGTGCCGGCTCCGCCAGCCAAGATTACAGCATAGTTCATCGGTTCCTCCATTTAAATGAGTGAGTTGATTATACACGCGTGAAGCAATGGCGAGAAGAAGTTGAATGAGGCGCTTCTTTCCTAACATTGTAGAAATGGATGCTCCCCGCAGCAAGCTGTGGTGAGATGCTCTCTTTTGATTATATAGCTATGCGCATGTTAATTACTTTTGTATTTGAGGAATTGAAAATACTATGTCGGTCAGAAAGCGGTAAGTACCAGCGACTTTGGTAAGGAGCTCAGTAATTGGTGCCTAAGTGGAGGACAACCAAAGAAATCCGTATAATGAAGTGATCGACAGGCAAACAGTGAACGAATTGAGTTAATTAATTCTGGAGACAAGCAAAGCGACAGGAATTTAGAGGAAAAAGCCCGCCCATGAGATGAAAAGCGAAAGAGATTTGGTTACACTCACAGGCCAAGCGCAGAGGTAAGACGAGTCAGAAGATGCCGCAAAGCCTGCTGGGAGCAGTCAGGGGGAAGCATATTTCTAAGATCGTCAGCACCTGCGCCGTTCCACATACTGCTGCCCAGATAACCCTGTTCAAGACGAGCCAACACAGAGATGAGCGTCTCAGTTAGCTGATCAGCAGGCAACCGGGCAAGACGCAAAGCTGGACCACCCGCATCAACTCCAGCCTCAAGTGTTCGTTTGACCGCCAAACTAACCGGGGTTTGAATAGTTGGAGTAAGAGAAGCGTAAATTAGCCAAGATAGATAAGCTGGCTCAAGCTTGCGGGTAATGATCTGTTCTTTGAGCAAGGGATTAATGTTTGACAGTAAGTGGTTGAAATCCCAAGCTTCAACTTTAGAATGGTCCCCCACCATTTGTTCTTTTACAGTCGTATTTAAAGCTGGTGGAATATTTTTGTTGAAGAATGAGGGTATTTTTAGTCTGTTAAGTATATTTAGAATCGTATCAAATTGACAAATACCCGCTTCGATGAGAGTCTCAAAATAATAATTAAATCCATCAACAAAAGTCTCAAAATGACTAATTTCCTGGCTGGTTAAAGTCTCAATTTGACAAATACCCTCCCGGATGAGTATCTCAAAATGACATAATCTGGCGGGATCACGCTGTGCGGCTGCCATGAGTATGTCCTGGAGAGGTTGACTCTCGAAGTAGAGAAGCAAAGTGGCTTGAGAAAGCGGCTCGGGCGGGGCAAAAAGAAAGGCATAGATGGCTTGTTTAAGCGCTTCATCTCGAGCAGTGAGGGTGATTTCGCTGACGCGCAGCTGCCAATCAGCAGCGCTGGGAACACTCTCGGAGGGGCGTGTCTGTACGCGGGTCAGGCAGGCGCTGGCCAATTCGCGCTGGTTCTCACGCCAGGCTCGGGTATAAGCGCTTTGCTGCTTGACCTGATTAGAGCGTGGCCGGCCACGCTTGCTGGCGACCTCGATTGGGATGCGGCGGGGCAGGGTTTCGGAGCGGATCCAGCCTTGCAAGGTTGACAACCCACCGGTTACCCAAAAGGTGTTGCGGTCTTTGCCGCGCGCCCAATCGATAAAGCAACAGTTCTTGCTCATCAGATAGAGCATACCGAGATCATCGCCCAGCTCAGGTAAGACATTTTGGAACCAATAGTGGGGTATGGCAAGGAAAGATTCGGGGCGAATAAGATGCGCAGATAAATTGTCGCAAAGCGACGCCAGCGTAGGATTGAGATTGAGACCGGTTTGTTGTAAGGCTGCCTGGACAACTTGAACGACAGAAACCGCTTCATTGAAGTAGTCTGAATCCAAAGGAACCCGAAACGGAAAGCTTAGTATCTGGTCACGCGAGGTCTGACAGACCTGACTGAGCACCTGAATTGGGTCACGACTAAGTTGATTGTCGAGCAGCCAGGTGTAGAGGTCAGAAGCGTCCCCGGGGGTAAGCAGAAGCCCGCGATAATGATAGCGAGTTGGCAGGCGCTGAACCTGGCCATTCTTGACTCGGTGGCTGGCTTCGCCGCGGGTGACGAACCAATCCATGCTGCCATCCTTGAAGATGCGGAAGAATTTGGCACGGCTTATGGTGTTTCCTAATATTGAAAGCAATGCTTCAACCTGAATGGAGACAGTGTCGCCTGATCGTGGATAAAGCTGGTCGGCGCCATGATCACGTGAGGCGCGATAGAAAGCCTGGCGCAGGGCAGTCGCGATCAGCACCGGTGAAGAGCCGACATAGGGTACAAAGCGCAACAGATAAGAAGGGATGGCAATAATTGATTCGGGAACGAGGATAGCATCGCTGATATTGGAAGCACCTAGGCTCATCTTAAGGTTGGACGAAACTGTGCCCATGGGCACAGTTTCGTTGAGAGAGAGGCGAAGGTGTTTGCCTGTATGGTCCTGCACGATGGTCTCGAGCCAGGGATAAACCTGGCAAAGCGCGGTGTAAGTGGTCAGATCTGCGCTGAGGGTATAAGCGCCGTTGTAACTCAGCTGGGCTGAATCAATCAATGCCTCGAGCGCCGGATCTTGTGTGGCGATGAGACTTTGACGAATTTCTGCCCAGGCATTGTTTTCGGTATTCATGACTTTAGGCTAAACAACTCCATAAACGTCTGCGAATAGCACTTCAACGAAATCATTTGGTCTCATTTTGACGAAAAAGAAAATTTGATAATAAAGGAGTGGTGTTCTTCTGCGCTAAATGGGATTCAAGCGCATCGTTTGCCAGTCTTATGGCTTCTGTGAGAGAACCGCGAGAGGCTTCGGCGATCTCAATCAGGCCTGATTCGGGAATCAGACGGAAGGGTTCAGGCTGACCGGCCATCAGGCACCGCCAGTAGAGCAGCGCGGCGATTTCGGTCACTGAGGGAGAACGGAAGGGCACATATAGGCCAAGGAACTGGTTGAGCGAGCCGATATTAGCGGTGGTGTTGTTGATATCTTGCAGGAAAACCAGGGTTTTGATTTTTTTATTATGCTCAACTGACCAGTCGGAGAGCTGAGTGAGATAATCCTGATCAACAGGCGGGCCATCCAAAACAAGGAGGAGCTGATCATTACTTTCCTCGAGTCGGTTAAAAATTGACTCAATACGGTCTGTGTTGGAGCGGCTGGAAGGCAAACCAAGCGTTTCGATGACAGCCATCAAAAAATGGCGGGGTTCAGTGATAGTGTTGGTGTTAAGATAGAGGCTATGCGTCTGACCACCTTCTGCAGGACTGAAAGCGATTTGGGAGAGCTTGTAGGCCAGCATGGATTTGCCACTGCCGGCGGAACCCGCTATCACACCCAAGTTCTTACTGGGATCTTTTTGATCATTGATAAAACCGAATGCCACCTCAAGAACCTTACGCTGTTCCCCTAAATTTGGGTAGAAAAAGCGCGTGTCGGCATATCGCTGAAAAGGATTCTCGAGCAATTGATGGTCAAGCAGTTCTTTGGTCGTGATCATGGCGCACCATCTTTCATGTTGTTGATGCTTATAAGTTAGCATGCGGCGTGAGTTAAGTCAAGTGATTAATAGTATCACTTTAGTTCGGGAAAGTGGGAAATAAAAATGATTCTAATTTCGCGTCTAACTTGAAAAACAGACAATTTCAGGTAAAATCATTACAGAATAAAGCGACTGAATCACTGAGGTGCGCATGGCAATTATATCCTTGATTAATCGAAAAGGCGGGGTGGGCAAATCTACGATCAGTGTCAACCTAGCAGCAGGGTTGGCTATACATTTATCGCGTAAGCCCGGCAGTAAATCTGTTTTGCTGATCGATATGGACGATCAGCTCTCGGCGACGATCACAGCAATGGGGGGCGGGTTTGATGATAAGTTCCAGCCTGTGATCACCGCTGAGAAGGATTACGCTTCCGCGTTGGGTCAAGGTTATGGCGCCAGCGATTCTCTGATTGTTGATTCATTAATACCGCGCGACCGGCAGGAAAAGGTCAAACTGTTCCGTACTAACAAGGCTCGCATGGAAGCGCTCGAGGCGACATTGAAACAGCGTGAAGATGCTCCATTTCAGTTGACTTATTTTCTTGAGCCTATCAAGCATGAATACTCATACATCATCATCGACAATCCCCCATCAGCAGGCATGCTGCCGATGAACTCGCTGGTGGCAAGCACGCATGTGTTGATACCGATTGAACCGGATGGGCTGAGTCTGATCGGCTTAGCAGATATTCTTCGCATGATTGAAAACGTGAAACGCACGACTAATCCGGATCTGAATGTGTTGGGTATCATCCCTTCACGCTTCCGCATGATGCGGCGTCAGGCCCGTGATGTCATCGGCGATATGGAGCGCATGTATGGGCATTTGTTGCTGCCATATATCAAGGACCTGGCGGAGATTTCGGCCGCGACTACTGCTGGATATGATGTTTTCTCGTACTGTTCTGAGAAATCCCAAGCCTACCGCTGTCTTTCCAATTTGGTAGATGCGGTGTTGGGCAAGCTCGGACAGGCATAACTGTGCCCATGGGCACACATAAGGAGCCAACATGGCAAACTCTGAACCTAACCGATTTGAGAACCTTTTGAAGGCGACCTCTGCCGCGTTTAATCAGTCCGGACAGGCGGAGCAGCCAGATATTGACGCGGATAATCAACCCAAAATGGTCAACAACCGGCAAAGTGTTTACAAGGTGCCGCTGATGATGGTCAGGCCAGACCGCTTCCAGGCGCGTTTCATGCTGCCTCACGCCCTGCGAGAGCCGTTTTTCAGGGGTGAGAACGATTGGCGAAAAACTGTCGCTTTGTGGCTGGCGATGGCTGAAAATGATCGCCTGGTGAAGCGTGAGCTGGATGAGCTGATCGCGCTGGGAGACTCGCTGGCTGACCTGGGACAAATCAAACCAATTACCGGTCAGGTGGTGACGCTGAATGGGCGCGACACCTTTTTGTTGCTGACGGGTGAACGTCGCTTTTGGGCGACCGCGCTGAAAGCTTACCGCGAAAATCGCCAGGACGAGCCAATGGTGCTGGCGTTATTGGACAGCGCTCCGAGCCTTGAAAAGCAGATCGCGGAGAATATGGCATATAAAGAGCTGACCCCGGTCGGCAAGGCACGCGCGGCGGCACGTCTGGTTCTGGAAGCTAATAAACTCACCCCCAACCTCGAAGCGGATGAGCTTGATTATTTCAGACAAGTCAGCGAGCTGAGGCTCTCGGATGAGACCCGCGCCCTGCTTGAAAAGAATCTTAAGATGGAACGTACCTATTTCGGCAGACTGATGCGCTTTTTTGAGTTGCCCGGAGAGTTGCTTGAGGTGTGTGATCGGTCGGAGATGCCTGAGCGGGTGCTGCGTGAGATGATGGCTTTTGACCGCAAGTATTGGCCGCAGGCGGTGCGCTATTACGCTGAGCATGAAGGACGCACCTATCTGGACATGCACGCTTACTTGGAGCGCTTGCAGGGGACCGCACAGGAACGTAAACCGCGCATTCCGGCTGACCCGGCAACCAAAAGCGCACGGACTTTACGGCGAGTGTTGCTGGGGGTGGATGACCTGCCCCAGGAGGATAAACTGGGTTCATTGGCAGACGCAGTGGTCGGCGACGCGGATAAGGACGAAGCGCGTAAAGTCTTGGCGCGGCTTGAGGGGTTGACTGCCGCGGTCAGACAGCGGGTTGAAGGAATGAAGTAATTCGACAATTTGATGTTAAGTGGGTATGGCGACCCACCCGCTTTTGGGTTTAATAGAGATCTCGCGGCAAAGAAAAGGGGGACTGTTAAGGGAAGGCTGTCGATTAGAAATCGAAATAATTGCGGGTGCGCAAGGATTCCCTCGTTTGTTTCGCAGGAATGAACACAACTAAAAACTTGGTTTAAGGACAATTAGTGGGTCTCAAAATGACAAATTTAGGTTTTGCGGATGAATAGCTATCGTATATGCGCATAGGCATTAAATTGGAATGTGGTATTTAGCGAAAGCTTGTGATTAAGTGAAACGAGCGGTTAAGACTTAAAGGACAAGACACTTGCATGCGAGCATCATCAAGACGGAGGAAATAATGATCTTCCGTGTGGCCCGGCGTGGGTAGTCCTTGGATTAGAGGGACAAAGGGATACGCTTGCAGAAAACGCCCAATTGAGGGTCGTATCCCCTCCACTGCGTTGCGGGGACCTTCGGCCAACGGGCATTATAGAAGTAGATGTCGCCTTCTTTCATCTGCCCGGTATAAGCGTAGTCGGTGGTCTGATCCCCCCAGATATATCGGCTAGTTCCCCAGGGGTGATAGAGAGTTTTACTTATCTGGCTTCCATTCGCGTCTGCAACCGCGCTGACGCTCCCCAATTGATCGCCATAAAGATAATAGACCACCCCATCATCTTTCATCGCGATCCGCGGACCCTTGCGCATAATTGGCAGGTAGACACAATATGCGCCTGTGCACCCGCCGCCAGAAGCTTGACCAGGGAGCCTCCCTTCCGAAACCGCCTCATATTAATTCCCGATATAAACCGTCATTTTCGGATTATCCGCCAAATATCCTTCGCCCACGCTCATCTTCCATCACAAGCATTAATACTCTCCTTATTGACATAACTGCTCAGGCGGTTCTTGGTAAGAGTAAAGTTGTTGCGAAACACGTCATGGGATACTTCTTTAAAAATCATGGTTCAATTATCACATCCATAAATACGGCAACGGGTTCTGCATTGTTCCCATCGTCATCAAGAAAATATCCTTTTACCAGGACCCTTACTTTTGTAGGCTCTGTTATGGCCGTAGGATCTATAAACATATTGCTTCCGAACCAAAGGATTTCAAATCCGGGCTCTGGCTCAACAATTGCATCATCCCCAAAATGGGTTATGTCATTTTTTACGGAGTTCCATTGGCAAGCTCCCTCATCGAACACATAGAAAAAATCAGTCTCCCCAACAATAAACCTTATAGGTCGTTTCAGATCATAAATCGGTGTGTCAAATTGCTGGTACTCCCCCTTTCGCAGAACCACTTTTTGACCATTAAGATAGTCGATTTTCATTGTCTGGTTGATATCGTCATCCTTCTTCAAACCCACGGTCTGTAAAAACAATACTTCCGAATTACATTTGACATTGCATCCTTCAAGGCTGAAGCATAAGAAGATACCTATCACCAACGTCATAATTTTTCGTAAATAATTCATTTTTTATACTTACCTCGGCATTTGTCCAATATAAAACTTAGGGGCATGATCTAGCGATGGTGTAAAACTGTCTTGATAATTCGAGCCAATCATACACCCGTAACATGTAACAGTAAGCGATACTAACGTCAATGGTTCAATTGTTCTATAATGCATGTCAATGGAAAAACTCTTAGGACAAGAACTTCATTAATCCAAAATCATAACTTCCGCTAATAGTATACTGGGGAAGCCCCGTTGTTTTTGTATACATTTGACCGAATTCCATAGTCTCAGAAATATTTTCAGCACAAGCCGGATCATATTGATCTCTACACATCCATATTCCAGTTGGGTTTGTACCATTGACGGGATTATTATTGACATAAGCGAATCGATCAAGACCTTGTATCCCTTGCGTAGGAGGGACGAAGGTGTCAACCTGCATGAACCTGCCTGACCGCGGGTCGAAAATCCCACTCGCTGCGCTTCGAGGACCTGTGGCCACCTCGCGTTGTAGAAATAGATGTCGCCTTCTTGCATCTGCCCGGTAAAGCCATAGTCGGTAGGACTTGTCTCTTGTGAATAGCAAGTTGTGCCCCATAGATGGTACCAGGTCTTACTCAGCAGACCCTCATCTGCCCTGGCAGTAGCGCTGACACTCCTCAATTGATCACATACATTTAGCTCACCACACCATCATCCACTCACCATCGTCATAATATTAGGGTAGGATATCCTATCGCTCTTGCCATTCAAATTGCCGGTAGCTGGAGCGCAGGTGTAGCTCTGGGTGTATTGCCCATAACCAGGAGCATGTGACAAATGTGAAAAAATGCAGATTCAGGTGAGATATCGGCGGGTTATGTTTATAATTTAGAAATTATCAGGAGGCAGAAATGACCGAAATTGAAAAAGACCCCAGTAATCAAAAAGACAACCAACAGGCGGCGCTAATCCCTCAGGATAATGTCGTAAAAACCCGCCATACGCTGAAATTAGGCGAAAAAACGCTGGATTATACAGTTACTACAGGGACACTTATTCTAAAGGAAGAAGATGAAAAATTAGGCGAAAAGCCAAAAGCATCTATCTTTTACGTGGCTTATCAGCTGCAAACGGATACGCCAAAGGCAGAGAGGCCGGTGACTTTTTCGTTTAATGGCGGGCCAGGGTCGGCTTCGGTATGGATGCACCTGGGGATGTTGGGTCCAAAACGGGTGTTGATGGACGAAGAAGGCATGCCATTACCGCCGCCATACCGCCTGGTTGACAACGAATATACACTGCTCGAGGAAAGCGACCTGGTCTTTATCGACCCGGTGTCAACAGGTTTCTCGCGGGCGGTCCCTGGAGAGAAGGCGGACGAATTCCATGGGGTCAAAAAGGACATTGAATCGGTTGGTGATTTCATTTATCGCTGGACAACACGTAATCATCGCTGGAGCAGTCCGAAGTATCTGATTGGTGAATCTTACGGCACGACACGCGCGTCTGGTTTGTCGCTTTACCTGCAGCAGCGACATGGCATGTATTTGAACGGCATCATGTTGATTTCGGTGGTGCTGAATTTCATCACACTGTGTTTTGACAGTGGCAATGATTTGCCCTTCCCCCTGATTCTGCCTTCTTATACCGCTTCCGCATGGTATCACAAGGCGCTTGCCGAAGACCTGCAGGCCGATTTGGCGGGCGCTTTGCGCGAAGCGGAGCAGTTTGCTGCTGGCGAGTATACGCTGGCGCTGCTCAAGGGGTCTGCCATCCCAAAGGCTGAAAAAGACTTGGTTACCCGCAAGCTTTCACGCCTGACCGGCTTATCCCAGCGCTATCTCGAGGATCATAATTTACGCGTAGCCACGCATCAGTTCTGTAAAGAACTGCGCCGCAAGGAAGGCATTGTGGTAGGGCGGCTTGACAGCCGTTACATCGGCCAGGAGCAGGACAACGCTTCTGATGAGTATCAACGCGACCCATGCTATTCAGCGATTTTGGGCCCATATGCCGCGGCGTTAAACGGCTATGTCAGGGAAGAGTTGGAGTTTGAGTCTGATATTCCCTATGAGATGATCAAAGGGCTTGAAAAATGGGAAGCGGATCAATCCCGATATATCAATGTGGCTGACGATTTAAGGGACGCGTTTTTCATTAATCCGGCCCTGCGGGTGTTTATCGCCAATGGTTTTTATGATTTGGCGACGCCCTATTTCGCTACCGAGTATACGATCAGCCATCTCGGCCTGCCCGCGAATCTCGCTGAGCGCATCCATATGAGCTATTTTGAATCGGGGCACATGATGTACCTGCATCTGCCATCGCTGGCGAGGATCAGCGGTGAACTGAAGAAGTTTGTGACGAACGCTGAACTGTCATGAAATAGATAGACCGAAATTTAACTTTTGATTTTATTGAGAACAGAGAAAGTGCTTCTATTAGGTGTAAGAGAAGAAAATAGTTGGCTGTTATCAACATTTAATCTGGCATATGCAGTCGGATGGGATAATATCTGTAAAGCTGTAAATACGGCTTATGATTATTATGATGATACAGAAATTCTAGTTGATGGCAAAAAAATAGATATTTCTTTTAAAGATAATGTTTTGAAACTTACGGAAGCTGGAAATATGACAATTCGCGGAATGTCGAAAATAATTAAAGTTCCACTTATGATAACGTTTTATGATCAGCTTAAGACCGTAAATGTAGCGGTGGCACGCACAACAGAAGAATTTAAGGAAGCAAATTATCAGAAATTCAACACGTCGCTTGAAGAATACATGGATAGCTTAGAGTTAGCAATGTATCGTTAATTCGGAATTTAATTGGACTGAAAATCGTATTATTAAGCTTCCTCCAACATACGGATCCCAATAGTTTTATAAAGCAATGGATGGGGTTTCAGAATCTCCACAAAGTGTGAAATTCAAAAATTGGCTTTGAAAATAAGGCAAGCGTGTGATTCAAGCGTTATTTCGGCTTTACCGGTGTCAGATCCTGGGTGTGTGATGGTCTGTGTCACATCGCTGAGATTGACAGCCAGATGGAGAACTGGTTGACCGCCAACCAAAATTTGCCAGAGGGCAAGTTGTTTTTGGTCATCGACAAGGAGGCATTGCCAACGCGCGCCGGTAAAGCTATGATAGCGATCGCGAAGTTGACTCAATTCTTGGAACAATTTCCGATGCTTTCGCAGTCTGTTTTGATCGCTCCAAACCATTGGTACGCGTGATTCATCGAAACCAATAGCTCCGTCCTGATAGATTGAGCGGGGTTGATTAAGGGCGATTTCCGTGCCGGCATAGACAATAACAGGCTGCGGGAGCAGGTAGAGAAGCGTGATGGCTACCTCCAACAGGCGCTCATCCCCGCCAGCAGTGAACAGGAAACGGTTCATGTCGTGGTTGTCGATAAAAACTGGCCGGCTGAAGTCAGGTGGAAAGGCTTGAGAGCTAACCTCAAGATAAGCGGCAAGTTTTGAGAGCGGCGAAGCGCGGCGGGCGATGCTCTCGCGAAAAGCCTGACAGGTTAAAAAGTCGAGTGTACCGTGCATGCCGCCAGCGAAAGAGGCCTGCACTTCGGCCGTTGAAATGATCTCGCCGAAAGTCCAGCAATCCGGGTTTGTTTCCGCGCAGGTCCTTCGGAAGTCGACCCAGAAATCAGGCTCAGGGCCATGCGCATAGTCAAGACGGTAGCCATCCACACCAAATTCGAGCCATTGTCTGGCGACCTGCAATAGGTAAGTGCGGGCAGGTGAGCCATAGGAAAGATTAAGCTGAGGCATGTTGCGCACATTAAAAAAAGTGCGGTAATGAGGCCAGCGCGACCAGTTGTACCATTCCCGATAGGGGTTATCGCGGTCAGACAGGGCAGCGCGCAGGCTTTGATGCTGTGAAGAAGTGTGGTTGGCGACAAAATCGAGGATAACTCTCATCCTGCGGGCGTGCGCCTGATCAATCAGTTCTCTTAGGTCGGCTTCATTTCCCAGGCGGGGCTCTATCCTGGTGTAGTCGGAGGTGTCATAACCGTGATGGCTGGGGCTTTTAAAGATTGGGGAGAGCCAGATGGCGTTGAAGTCAAAACTCGCGATGTGATCGAGCCGTTCGATCACGCCGCGCAGCGTGCCGCCCATTGGCTGTTTCAAACTGGCGGTCTGCGACCAGGGTTGATTACCACCGGGGTCAAATCTATCCAGGAAGATCTGGTAAACACGCGCGTCTTTTGACCAATCAGGCAGCTGATCTGTGCCGTACCAAATGGCAAATTGGCGGCTTGACGGGGTCGGGCAGCCTGGTTATCCGCGTAAATCCTGTCTGGTTTGGCTTTTTGCGCGCCACTGGTCAGTTCAGCCCAAACCTGATAGCGCAGCATGATGTTTTCAGGCTGGGGCGGCAGCGTCACCTGCCAGGTTCTGATCCAACCCCACAATAACGTCGACCAGTCTTGTGAGGTTTCGACACATTCGAGCGTCTGTGTGGTTTGCCACTCGTTGGTGGTGAAAGCAACTCTGACAGCCTGAACTGGCAAATCACTGCTGATGGTGATGGTTAACGTGACCGAATCATCTGGGCGGGGAATGGCAGGTGATTTGGCGGACCAATGGTGCACGCCTCTGAGACGTTTGATGGCGAAAGCAGCGCCTTTTTTAGGAAAGTCTATATCCCCAAAGATATGGTCAACAGTCAAATCGTTCGGTCTATTCATTTGTGCCCTCAATAAAGTCAGTGTCTAATCCTTATATTTCAGTTTGTGATTGGTCTGACAGGTTAGTGTTGCCAGATGGACAATATAACCAGTTCAAATCCCAATGATAACGATATAACCAAAAATAGCATAGGCGGGTGTATTGGGATAGTGGCCATCTTACCCCTCCTTTTTGTTCTGTGAGGTTTCTTTGAGAATTTCCTGTCTGAGCATGAGATCGGCGCGGCAGATCAGCGGGTAGAAAAAGCGGGCTCCTTCCCTTATCAACATGCGATATGCCAGTTTTTGGGTGGAGAACGTCTGTGGGTTGCTGTTCGGAAACAATCGTTTCGCTCTACTCATGCACGATGCCCATATTGTTTAAGACCCCCCAGGAAGTCAAAAAAACTTCCGCCGGCACGTCGTAGAAGCGGCCATTGTTCATATATCTGACCGTTGTTTCATCATATCCGGTGAGAATGACCGCGTGCTCGAAAGGCGCGACCAACACCTCGCGGCCTTCCTTATCAACATAGATTACCGGCTCGCTGTATTCCATGTTGCCGATTACCCAGATCAGAATCGGCTTGTTCTCGGCGATCTTTTGTTTGACCTGTTCAAGCGTCCATCCGTCGATTACGCGAGCAGGCAAGCCATACTTAACCAGCAGGTCTGCCACCGGTTTGGCGTGCACGCCGTAGGCGTAGGGCGGAATTTGCCCCCAGCGATCGGTGAGCACCTGCCCGCAGAAGCCAATATCCGGGTTATCTGAGAGGGGCAGTGCGAATTGAAAATCGGATTCGTAAATGTTCACGCCGAAATAGGCTGCCCAATCCACCGCTGCGCTTGCCTCGCAGCTCAACGCATAGCTCTGCTTATGCCCGCTGATTGACAGGTAATGGGAGGAAGGATAACCTGGCGTTGGAGTCTGGCTTGGTTCCGGGGTGAGGGTGGAGCTGGGTGTTGGTGAGGCGGTGGAAACGTGCGTTGGAGAGGGAATAACAGCGGGTACTACCGCTTCAGTTCGAATTAGTTCTCCAGTTCTCACTATGGGTTTAACAGACTCTTTACTTGTCGCGGTCGTACACGCAGCAAAGAACAAAAATAACCATACCACATAAATGGGATAAGACGTTACCCGAGACATCTTGCCTCAAGTTTACTTTAATCCTTAATTCTGGTGATTAATAGCATTCTGTTGCTTTTAGAACTTCCTGATAACGCCTTGTCCGCTCAGAAATTATGTCTGAAGAAAAATGATGAACTCCGAAACCATCCATTTCAAATCCTGCACTTACAGCAGCCATGGCAAGGCTAGATTCAACCGATTGGGTTCCATAGGTAGAACCGACCAAGAGACCACCAACATAAGCATTTCCGGCTCCTGTTTGATCAATCAACGAGCTGTCACTTGGTGGGCAATACCAGATGTGTTTAGTATCCGAGAAGAAAGAACCTTTTTCCCCTGCTCGGATGCTGATGTTTTTGCAGCCCCAAATATGGAATCGATTAATGATCTCCTTTAGATCTACCCGGTTGACTATTTTAATAGCTTCATCTAAATTTGGCGAATAGATATCAATTAATGAAAATAGTGCTTTGAAGTAATCCTGATCATTCTCTACTTCACGAGGTGAAGGTTCCTGAATGATACAAGCTTCCGGATTGGACCTTCGTAATGCGGTCAGAAAAGCAATGATTTCTTTTGGAAAACCACTCCAGATAATATGATATCCGTCAGCTGATAAAAATTCATTGGGCAATCTGTCTTCCGCGAGCGCGGGTGGGTCGACATGATTTGCAGGATCTTTGAAGATCTGGATGCGATGTCCTTCCGGTTGGAAGAGTTGCCAGGCTACGGTCGTTTTCGGTTTAGTTTCCTGAATGCCGCTTAAATTAACCTGCAGTAGGTTTAAACGCGAGCGGTATTCGGAAAAATCATGTCCTACTGTTGCCACCAGACCAATTTCGTCTTCATACCAGACCCGCATGCCTGCGATAGCATGCGGTCCAGCTCCGCCTATTTCGTTAAAGCGAACGTCTCCATTATACGTTAGGATATCTTCAACGAAGATATTGGAAATACTAATGAGCAGATGCTTAAAGTGCTTCAATTTCATCTTTGGAGAGCAATTGATTGTCGCGGATGGTGTTTGCATAGCGAGGATAGCCTTCGATATTTTCGCGATAGTAGCTGGCTCTTTTCATGTCCGATAAGTGTGTCGTAAAAAGTTCGATACCTACGGGATTTACGATGGGAGCAAAAAAGGGATTAACACCCTCACTTACCCTCAGATGGTAGTCACTCTGCAAAACGAGTTCTTCACAGGAATTTTCACATACTGTAATGATCTTCCGCCCGATACGTTTCATTGGCACGAGCAATTCAAGCATACGGGTATATCCACGACCTTTCGAAGTAATTAGGAAAGTGGGGATTTCAGAAAAGGCGTTTTCAAAATACTGGAGGTGGGCCCATTCCTCAGTTTCTTGTGGAATGGCGATATAACCTACTCCCTCGGTAATTTTCGCTGCAGCGAAGTGAGCACTGGCTAAATGAGGACCATCACCGAGGAAGGTGTAATACTTAGTATTCACCATCTGAGTTGCAAGTTCCTGAGCAATATCGGCATTCGCTTTAATTCCCCAAGCGACTTGGTCAGCGCAGGACTTTAATTGGTCCCTCAGCCGGTTTCCTTCCGTGGCACTAATCCGGCGTCGAACTTCTGCGATGTGGGTGCCGAAAAGGTAGAGAGCGAGCTGTGAGACCCGATATGAAGCAACACCCGGACTGCGAGGTAAAGCTTTTAGCTTGCAGGGAATGATCCGATCTGCACTTTTGGCAAGCGGACTCTCCAGATCTCCAACAAGGGCGATCGTCAAAAAATCGTTAGCTTGAGCCACTTTTAACGCCTCCACAGTTCTAATCACGCGGCCTGATACAGAGATCGCTAACACTAAAGGATTTCGTGGAAAGGCGCTCTGGTAATCAACTAGATCATATCGAGAAGCTTCCATGGCTCTTACAGCTCTGGTTTGAATGTTGCAAACTTTCCGGAAGAAACGTTCTGCGCCTAAACCGGCAAACCAGGAATCACCGCATCCGGTAAACACGATCTCTTTGATCGAAGTAATCTCACGGAAGCTAAGTACTTCTCTGACAACTTTATCAAGCGTGACAACCTGTTCCCCAATTAATTCGGGCAAGTATAGAATTTCGTTCAGCATATTTGACATGGGTTCACCCTTTGATGAATTTAACTTGAATAGTGCGTGTTCTGGGTCCGTCAAACTCCCAGAATAAAATGGCTTGCGATCTTCCAAAGGTGAAGTCACCATTGCTGACAATTAAAGCAAGGTCAGTACCAATTAAACTGGTTTTAATGTGGCCAGCCGCATCAGTTGGAGTATCTCGGATATGACTAAAATCGATTCGAGTAGGCACCAGACGGTTGATTTCGGAATTCAAATCTTTTGCGGTATCAGGATCCAAATAAGAATTGATAGTCAGCCCAGCTGTTGAATGAGGGACAAAAATAAAACACATTCCATCCTCGAGGTTAGTTTCTTTAATTAAGGCACGTACTTGTGGAGTAATATCAATTAAATCGTGCCAATCGCTTGTCTGAATTTGTATTGTATGCAAAGTCATATGAATAGAACTCCTTTTGAATTATTTTGACTCAGTTTCATAGGGCTGCCCCCCTGCAGCTGGTCCGATATTTCTCCCCACAACCCCGCCCAAAACAATAATTGTGATGACATAAGGTAGCATGGCAAGGATTTTGGAAGGAATTGCCACATCAAAGATCGCTAACTTGAGTGAGATTGACTCGGCAAACCCAAACAACAGACCTCCGCCGGCGGCGTTAATAGGATTCCATTTTCCGAAAATCATGGCTGCTAAAGCTATGAAGCCTCGTCCGGCCGTCATTTGTTCATTAAATGACCCAATAGATCCAATGCTGAAGAAAGAACCACCGAGTCCAGCGATCAGACCACTTAAAATAACAGCCCGGGTCCGTGTCCGATTAACTTTTATACCAAGCGTATCAGCAGCTTTGGGGTGTTCACCTACAGATCGAAGGCGAAGGCCCCACTTAGTCTGGAAAATCGCGAAGTTAAGCACGATGACCAGAATATACATAAGGTAGGCAAAGATATTTTGGTTAAAGAAAACTGGGCCGATCACTGGGATCTTTGAGAATAGCGGAATTTCGAATGGAAAGAAAAACCCCGGATTATTCAGATAAGCGTAATCAAGCGATTGGATATATTTTTCTGAAAAATAGGAAGTGATGCCAATCGCAAAAAGATTAATGATTGTGCCAGAAATTACATTATTGGCCTTGTATTTGACACACATCGTGGCGTGAATCCAAGCGATTAAACCGCCGGTAAGAATGCCCACCAATAAACCGACCCACAGATTAGTAAGACTCGCGACGACGCTGGCAGTAAAAGCAGCCGAAAGCATCATACCTTCAATGGCGATATTGACGACTCCAGACCTCTCAGATAGTATTCCAGCCATAGCGCCAATGATTAGAGGAATGCTACGGACGACCATTACGCTCAATAGGCCTGTAATGTTAATGGAGCTTCCACTGACACTCCAAACGATGAAACCGAAAGTGAAGAGAAGAAAAACGATCCCTAACACCAATGTAAACTTACTTCTAAAACCAATAATTAGTTGATATATTCCTGCCAGACCAATGATAACTGCGATAACAATAATTGTCTGCCTTGAGTTTAGCACTAGGTCATTTGTCATAATGGAAGAGCTAGCATGAGTGAGGTTTAAAGTGGTTTGCGTGATCGCGTCCAAATTTTGGGTGAAGAGAACAACCATCACCAGAGCAAGAATGATAAATAGAGCACCGAGCCGCTTGTTTTTAAGAAAAATGATCGATTGGATGTTGTTCGAGTTTGTTTCTTTTTCCATCTAGATACTCACTTTAGTGATTAATGTTTCTTCGGAGCTTGCTTTTTTGACACGGAATATTGTGCGGATTAAGGCAGGAGTGGCGATGAAAAACATAATGGTAGCTTGCATGACTGGGATAATATGATGTGGAACACCTGCGCGGAGGCTCATGAATTTTGAAGCACTGGTAAAGAAACCAAAGAATAGCGCCGCTATCATTGCCCCAACAGGCTGAAGTCCTCCGATAAGGGCAAGCGAAATCGCGTTGCGTCCATAACCTGATGTGAAATTGAGTGAGTTCATAAAATAGCTGATGCCTTGAATCTCATTTGCCCCAGCTAAGCCTGCCAATGCACCTGATAATGCTAAGGACATGATTGTGAGTTTAGTTGTATTCATTCCTGCATTTTTCGCACCTTGTGGATTTAGGCCGGCTTGGCGAAGTTCAAACCCCCAGATTGTCTTAAATAGAAAGAAATTAACAATCGGGACCATGGCGATAGCGATAAAGAATCCAATATGGAAGCGGATAGGTGGCTCAAAGAAGCGGAAGAACTGGGCATGCTCCGAGATAGGAGGGGTTTGAGGCGTAAAAACCGCAGGATCGCGCAATGGTCCTGAAGCCATATAATCGACGAACAATACGGCGATGTAGTTCATCATGATACCTGTGATGACTTCATGAGCGCCCGTTTTTGCTTTGAGCCAACCCGGAAAAGCTCCCCACAAAGCGCCGGCTAACATTCCTGAGAACGTAGTGAGAGGGACATGAATGATAGAGGGGAGGCTGTGGGTCGAGAAACCGACCCAAACTGCTGCAATTCCTCCCATGAAGACCTGGCCCTCAGCGCCGATGTTCAAGAAGCCTGACCGAAAGGCTAGGGTTAGCGCCAGCGCTGTAATGATATATGGAGTGGATACGGTAAGACTTTCGAAGAACGGGTTAATCGCAATCCTTATTGTCTGAGGATCTCCATTTTGAAAAGCGCTGATAATTCGCTTAGGTTCTCCGAACGCGCCAACAAAGATGGATTCGAGCGTTTTCCCCATGGTTCGAAAACTGACTTGGATGCCCTCCCAAAAGGAGTTCCTAAATCCAGCATATACTGCGTCAGTTGTAAGAATGATTAATACAGCGCCAAATAGAAAGCCGAGCACAATCGCAGCTAAAATGTAGAAAGAAGATGTCTTCGAGTATTCCTCGAAAAAAATCTTGATCGCGTTGTTCGCAGACTTCATCGAAAAATTCTTTTTCATACTGATTTATCCACAAGTTGTTGTGAGGTTAATACTTTTTGAGGGTTTGTCAGGTCGACTCCGGCCATTAATAAGCCAACGTCTTCTTTGACAATCTCAGATGTGTTGTGAATTGCAATCACACTACCACGATACATTACTCCAACACGATCCGAAAGCTGCATAATTTCATCTAACTCTGTTGAGACCAGCAAAACAGCACAGCCTTCATCGCGCAATTGCAATAGTCGTTTTTGGGTGTACTCAATAGACCCCACGTCAAGGCCTCGGGTAGGTTGAGCTGCTATCACCAGCTTGATTGGCCTCGACAGTTCTCTGGCAATGATTACTTTTTGCTGATTTCCGCCGGATAGTTTTGCTACTGGTACATGGGGGTTGCGTGGACGGATGTCATAAGATTCTACCAGCTTCGCTGCGTTCTGATTAATCGCATTCGTTTGGATCAGATGCTTTTTCGCGAAAGGCGGCAAGTAATAGCGGTTCAGAATCAAGTTATCTGAAACCTCGCTCTGCAACACTAATCCATCAGCTTGTCGGTCTTCCGGGATGTGTGCTGTTCCCAGCTCAGTAATCCTTCGAGGACTTGCCTTGGTAATGTCCTCACCAAGTAACTTAATTCTTCCCTCAATGGGGTGAATCAAGCCTACCAAAGCCCTCACCAGTTCAGTTTGGCCATTTCCCTGAACGCCCGCAATCCCAAAAATCTCGCCCTCACGTACGTCAAAAGAAACCCGATTAACCTCAGCTTTCTGTTGTCTACCAAGGATGCTAACATTTTCAACCTCGAGGACTTTCTTGCCCGCTCTCAATGGACTTTTGGTGAGATTCATATCCACCGGACGCCCAACCATTAAGGCTGCAAGCCGATTGACATCGGCATCTTTGGTCAAAGCTTCACCTACGACTTTCCCTGCTCGTATGACACAGATCCGGTTTGAAATCTCCATAACCTCTCGTAATTTGTGGGTAATGAAGATGATAGATTTTCCCTCTTCGACTAATGATCTAACTGTCAGGAATAATTCACCTACCTCTTTTGGGGTGAGGACAGCTGAGGGTTCGTCCATAATGAGTATGTCTGCATCTCGATAAAGTAATTTTATAATTTCAATTCTTTGTTGCAGACCAACCGAAAGGTCTCCGACTAGCGCATCTGGATTAATCTGCAGCTTGTAGGCGTCAGATAGTTTTCTGATTCGGGTAGCGGTATCAGCACGATCCAGCACGTCCAGATATTTAACTTGCTCGTTTCCTAACATGACGTTCTCAGTAACTGTAAATACTGGTATCAACATAAAATGTTGATGTACCATCCCAATGCCAGCATTGATGGCGTCCAAAGGACTCTGGATGTTAACCTTTTGCCCATTAATATAAATTTCGCCCTGGTCAGGTTTATAAAGCCCATAAAGAACGTTCATTAAGGTTGTCTTGCCGGCACCGTTCTCACCAAGAAGGGCTAAAATCTCACCTTTATGAAGAGTGATGTTAATATTGTCATTGGCTTTGAAATTGCCAAAACTTTTGGTAATTCCTCTTAATTCAAGAACAATTTCGCTCATCAGTCTCGCCTTCACAATAAACTAAGGACAGGAAGGGGTTTCTTCCCCTCCCTGTTATTTCAATCGCATTAAGGAATAGTTTTGAGTTCACCAGAAATTACTTTCTTAGCGAGTTCATCAATCTCGGCTTTCAATTCAGGAGTTACATCAACTGCACATTTTGCGCCGCCATATGCGAGATTGGTACCGCCGTTCTCTAGCGTGCCGACATAATCGCCACCTTTGAAGGTGCCATCCAGAACCTGTTTGATAGCCTCATATGAGAATACATCCACACGCTTGACGACACTGGCAAGAATGTGATCGGCATACTCTGGATTGGATACGAACCAGTCGCGGTCAACACCGATCATGCATCCCTCTCCTCGTTCAACTAAGGCTGAGGCAGTTCCGATGCTAACTGACCCTGCAACAGGCAGGATGATATCAACACCTTCGTCCATGAAACTTAGAGTCAGATTCTTGCCCGCATCCTGATCCTGGAAGTTTCCAATTTGCGCCGTTTCTTCTTTCTTTTCAGGATCATACCCAATCAACTGCACATTGGCACCCTTGCTCTCGTTGTAATACTTGATTCCCATGTAGAAACCATCAACAAAAGCCTGAGTTGCTGGCGCAAGTTGACCTACGAAGGTGCCGACCTTGCCGGTTTTGCTCATCGCAGCTGACAAGTAGCCAGCCAAGAAGCAGGTCTGGTCCATGCGGGTAGTATTACCTAAGACATTAGGTTTACCCTCACCGGTGTTATCGATGATAGCATATTTTTGTTGGGGATTACCATCCGCAGAGGCTAAAGCCGCTGGTGCAGAGCGAAAACCTGTGGTAATTACCAGATCAGCCCCTTCAGCAATACAAGCGGCAGTGTTAGCTTCATAATCAGAGTTCTGCTTTGTCACAAGGTAGGAAGCTTCGATGCCAAAATCCTTGGCAGCTTTCTGAGTGCCTTCCCATCCCATCTGATTAAACGATTTGTCACTTACACCGCCTTCGGCAACAACCTGACAAACTTTGAACGGTTTTGTTGGTGCTTCAGTTGCGTTATTGATGTTAGTTTCTTTAGCGGGTTGGGCGCTTGAAGTACATGCTGAGATCAACAGCCCAATTATCAAAATAATTAACAATATTTGACGGTTTTTCATTTACTTCTCCTTAGATTTAAACTTGTGTTGAGAATAAGCTGACATAATTATGATCCTATGTTGCTTGGCCTCCTTTCAAATCTGTTAACCGCATCCCCATAATGGTTTGGTTCAGGCATATAACCTGATTTTGTATGCGAAAGTCTCAGCAATATAGATAATCCGAACGACCTCAATACTTTTCCATTCTTCTGAATAAGTGGTTCTCCAGATCTCGATTAGTGGATCGTTCACCTTCACATTCAAGATCTCTGCAATTTCTGCATTGGCGCTTAGCGCAGTGATGGTTTCATCGGCATATTTCGGCATGAGCTTAAACTTTTGCGCAATCAGCCCATAATATGACTTCATATCCCACAATTCATTTGGCGAGAAATCAAAATGCGGAGGTAGATAAAGCTGGTGTAGGGCATATGTTTTTTTGTCACCAAGGCATAATCTCTGAACGTACCATAAGTGTTGTACGTCATCTGCTCCCATCAATTTGCGTACAATTGCTGGGGGTTCCACAATCTGCACATTCAAGGTTTTATAGGTTGGCTTGATTCCTCTGGCTCGCATCAATTCAGAGAAACTAGTCAGTTTCATTAGATCAGGTTCTATTTTTTTTTGCAGGATAACTGAACCTACACCCGGTTTTCTCAAAATTAATTCATCATTCTCAAGCTCATTTAATGCGTTGCGAATTGTGGCGCGGCTGACTGAGTATATATTTTGTAGTTCAAACTCAGGAGGAAGTAACTCGCCAGGCTCTGAATCTTTGATGGTCTGGAGTAGTTTCTCTTTAATTTGCTTGTATAGGGGAAGATTGGATTTTATTTCCATATGATTCCTATATGTACGTATAAATGTAATGTGTATGTACGTACTAAATATTAATCAGATCTTAATGATTTGTCAAGAGATGGCGCGAAATTTAATAATTGAATGTTGGTAATGAAGAGACTTATCGAGAATACAAAAAACGACCTGTGTACTAAACTCAACGCAGGTCGTTTAAAATCAGATGACTCTAAGACTCTACCCCTTGACCGAACCGGCGGTGAGGCCGCCAACGATCTGGTCCTG
This sequence comes from Chloroflexota bacterium, assembly GCA_012729755.1. Lineage (GTDB taxonomy): Bacteria > Chloroflexota > Anaerolineae > Anaerolineales > Anaerolineaceae > Mesolinea. The sequence continues at coordinate 30,562 of JAAYCN010000036.1, forward strand.
AAGGAAAAAGTAGATCAGCATGATCGGCACGGCGCCAATCAACGCGCCGGCAGCAAAGACGCCCCACTTCTTGTCGAACTGGCCAGCGGTGAAGATCTGCAACCCAACCATCAGGGTATACTTGGATGAGTCGTTCAGCAGCACGCGGGCGAGCAGAAAGTCGCCATAGGTGCCGATAAAAGATAAGATACTGACCACAAATAAAATTGGCCTCAGCAACGGCAGCAACAGATGCCAGAAGATCTCAAATGGTGAAGCGCCATCCAGCATGCCCGACTCATCAATGGCGCGTGGAATGGTGTCGAGGTAACCTTTCATCAGCCAGATGTTCATGCCCATTGAGCCGCCCATATAGACCATAATCAATCCGGCATGGGTGTTAAGCCCGATGGCGGAAACAATATTGCCAAAGTTCGATACCAGCGCAAAGGTGGCTACCAGCGACAGCAGATTGGGGAAAGCCTGAATGAGCAAAATGCTCTTAAGTATTGAAACACGGCCCTTGAAGCGCAGCCTCGAAAATGCGAAGGCAGCCATGGTGGTGATCGACAAGCTCAGAATGGTTGAGATGCCTGAGACTTTGATTGAGTTTAACAGCCACTGCCAATATTTGATCTCGCCAAAGCTGAAATTCGGGTCTTTATTAAACAAACGCTTATAGTTGGCGATACCGGCGTTGGCTGGAATGAGGCTTTGGGTGGCCAGCGAATTCGAGTTGTCGAACGAGGCTGAGATCATCCACAAAACCGGGAAGATAGCAAAAGCGATCAGCAGCAGGGCGACTATCAGGCGAATTGCCACGCTCCAGCGGCGTGATTTTTTTATCGAACTCTTTTTAATAACTGTGTTATCAGGCATTTTCACTAACCTCCTCCCACATATTGGTGAAGCGGTATTGGAAGAGCGTCATAGCACCTACCAAAATGAAAAGCACCACCGAAATGGCGGAAGCCAGACCATATTGCACGCCCCGGCCGCCGCTTTCGAATGCCAGCTTGTAAATATAACTGATCAGGATGTCGGTATGGCCGGCTTGGGTGGAAGCGCCCACGATCGCGGGGCCACCGCCGATGAAGAGGTAAATCAGGCCGAAGTTATTGAAGTTAAAGACGTAAGAAGCGATCAGCAATGGCCCAACCGCCACCAGCAGCAATGGCAGGGTGATGCTGCGGAATTTCTGCCATGAGTTGGCGCCGTCGATGGTTGCCGCTTCGTACATGTCCGTGGGGATCGACTGCAGCGCGCCGCTGGTGATGAGCATCATGTACGGGAAGCCCAGCCAGAGGTTGACGATCAGTACGGCGATCTGAGCCCAGATCGGTTCAGTCGTCCACCGCGGAGCGGTGCCGATCACCGCGTTCAAAATACGGTTGATTACGCCAAACTCAGAGTTAAGCATACCGCGCCAGATCAGGATCGTAATGACCGATGGGATCGTATAGGGGATCAGGAGCAGAGTGCGGATAAGCTTTTTGAGCGGGAAGTCTTTTTCGTTATACATGATAGCGATCGAGACGCCCAGCGCGAAAGTTGAAACGACGCTGATCAATGGAAAGATAAAGTTCCAGATCAGAATGCGCACGATTGGTCCGCGTAACGCGGGGCTGGTAAAGAAATTGATGAAATTTTTCCAGCCGATATTGGCTCTGAAGCCTGGTTGGACGGTGCGACCGTCTGTGCTGGTAAAAATGCCTTCCTTATCGTAATAAACCCGGCCTGTTTCCTGATCTGTCAGTGTATCAGCTTCTTTGTCGTAGAGGTACCTGATCTGCAATTCAGCTGCCTCATTGGGCGAACGCACTTGTACGGTGCTCAATCCCTCTTCACCTGCTAGGCCAAATTTGATATTAGGCAGCTGCTTATCCGCCGCGGCAAGCAGGGTGTTGAGGCGCGTGTAGCCTTCAATAGACTGTGGGACGCCTTTGGCGTCTGCCTCGCCCACGCCAGGGTCCCCAGGTTTAGTGGCTTGGATCTCTTCATCTGGTTTGGCGAGAAAAGTTTCACCGGTCGAACGATCGGTTAGCCAAAGCGCGTATTCACCGTTATCAGATTTGAACGCCGTCCAATCATATGACTTGCCGGTGGCAGGCAGATAGGTGGCATTCTCGATCTGCACTAAGGCTTGTTCCTTGGTCAGCAGATGCCCATCACCATAGTTGGTGAAATCAATATAGAGGGTAAAGAAAATCGGATAAATAACAAATACCAGCATGAATGCCAGACCAAAAGCCATCCAGCGGAAGGGATAACCTTTCTTAAGCGAAAAGATAACATCGAAAAAGACAACAATGATCCCTAAAAGGATCGCGATTTGGTAGAAACCTTTTGAATAAGCCTGATAAATGAACCAGAGCGCCCCGGCATTAAACGCGATCATAAACACAACACGAATGATCTTGGATAATTGGGACTCTGCAATCGAATGAGCGTCTTTTGGTTTGTCCGCTAACGCCATACAGACCTCCTTCCCCTCATAAGAGTTGATTGGTAACTAAAATTATAACTGAAGGTCGAGGCAAAATCGCCTCGACCTTCCTAAGACTTGAAACTAAATTACTTGACGTTGATGGTCAGCAGGTGGGTGGCTTCGTCGTAGACAAAGTCGACTTCGCCGTCAGCGTCCAGAGTGAACTTGTAGTTGTCGCCATTAGCTTCGCCGTCAACACCGTAATTGGTGGTCCAGTTGCCGTCCAGGGCGACTTTAACTTCATATTCGCCAGCCTTCAGAGCGAAGGGGCCGGAAACCCATAAACCCTCGTCGTTCTTGGACATCTGGGTGGCGGCGCATTCAGGCGCCCAGGCGGCTTCACAGCCAGCCTGATCCTGATAGGAGCCGGGCACGTTCACCATGCCGTAGGCAGGGTTGGCGATGAGGGCGCGGATCTTCTCGGCGCCTTCCTTGAGGGCGGTTTTAGCGTCTTGTTTGCCATCGCGCACGAGGAGGATCGAGGTGTCCCAGTTGCCCCAGACGGAGCCCATGGCGGGGATGGCGGGCATAGCGGTGGCGTTGATACCAGCTTTGCCGAAGGCGATCAGATCAGCGTCATCCAGTTTTTCGAGTACGGAGATGAAAGCTGAGGGGCGCTGGCCGACGTTATAAAGTTCGGTCATGGTGTCCTCGGTGGCAACAAACTCGGTCAGGAAAGCTTGGGCCAACAGCTTGTTTTCACTCTGTTCGTTGATCAGAACAGTCTGAACACCAGAGAAGGGGTAACCTTCGCCAGCGGGGCCGGCGGGGAAGTTAGTAATAGCATAGGGAATGCCAGACTGGCGGATGCGATCGAGCGCCCATGGGCCAGCCATAATGAAGGGGGCGGCGCCGGTTTCGAAGAGGGCGTGGTTATTAGCCCAATCCCAGTCCGCGGGGATATTGCCCTTGTCGAGCTGATCCTTGAGCCACTGCGCGGCGGCGATCATGCCTTCGCTGTCAACGCCAAGATCCTGGTCGTTCCAGTTGCCGTTGGCATCTTTACCGAAGATGTAGCCGCCGAAGGCGGTGTACAACGGGTAAAGGTCATAGGTGGTACCGGTTACAGCCATGATGTAATCGACTTTATCTTCCGCTTTCAGGGCTTCGCCCATCTCGACAACCTCATCCCATGTGGTGGGAGCAGTTTCGACGAGATCGGTGTTGTAGAAGAAAGCGAGGTTCTCGGTCGCGTAGGGCATGCAGTAAAGCTTGCCATCGTACTTGCAGGCATCCAGAGTGGAGGGCACGAACTGAGCAGCTTTTTCGCCGAGGTCGAGTTCAGCGGCGAGGCCGTTGGCGACAATGCTGGCAACCTGGTCGTGAGGAATACCGAAGAGGATATCGGGGCCTTCGCCGAGTGGGGCGGCAAGCTGGAAGTCATCGCGGAGCGATGATTTGAGCTCGATGTTCAGAGCCACATTGTATTCAGCGAGGAACGCGGGGGCTAATTTTTCGAGCGCGGGGGCGCGGGTGTCATCTGCCCAGATGCGCAGGGTAGCGGCAGGGGCAGCTTCGGTCGGAGCCTCAGTGGCGGCTTCGGTTGGCTTTGGTGCCTCGGTTGGAGCTTCGGTCGGGGCAGCGGTGGGGGCTGGCGCGGGCTGAGAACAGGCGCCGAGCACGAGAGTCGCAATCAAAAAGATCGCTGTGAACAATACACTTTTCTTCATTGATTTCTCCTTTTGTGTGTGTTTGAAGTTTGCGGCGATAATGCCGTGCTTATTAAAGATCATCTCATCCTCCCATAGCGATTGGCAGCGTTCAAAGGTGCTCCGGTTCTTGAGCTGCCGTTCTTGGGGGCTAAGGTGCTTTCAATGTGTTTGCTGACCTCGGTATAGTAGCTGATTTTATCGTCGTCAAATTGCGACATCAGCGAGTCAACGAGGTGGTTATATTGGGGCAGGACGCGTTCAAGCGTGGCTCTGCCTTTGACAGTGAGAAAAAGTTGATAGCTGCGGCCGTCCGCAGGGTGATTCACGCGCTGGACAAGGCCGTCTTTTTGCATGGATTGTACAATGCGGGTAGTGTTGCCCTTGGTGCAGAGCATCAAGTCAGAAAGCTCGATATAGTTAATGCCGGGATGATTGCTGAGGTGCAGGAGGATGTAGAAACGGGGCAAGGTTAGATCAAACTCACTAAATAGGGCCTTCTCATGGTTGTCAATATGCAAGAAAATTGCCTTGAGTGAGTTGTATAAAACTATTTCCTTGTTCTCAATCATCGTTGTCACAGCTTTTTCCGCCATTTAGTTTACCACTCAACTATTTTATGCTGAGTCAAGGGTTTTTGTCAAGAGGAGATTACGGTTTTATTACAGCAGTATTAACCGTTAATAAAAGTAAATTTGGTCTTTCTCTTTTATTTTTCCTTTTACAGCCCTTGAGCAAGCTCAATTGCTCTTGAATGGGGTATACAATTGGTTGGATGAGAGTGGGTTGAACTTGCATTCAACATTTGGCCATGTACATTTCCGTACCAATTTTTCAAGATAGTGATAGTATTAAAGCGAGGGACTTCCTCACCCATTTATTAACACTATTTATTTAAGGAGACACTCATGAAATTAAATGCACCTAAGACTATCACCTTTATCGTCGCCGTTGTTCTCTTTGTCCTGGGAATTGTTGGCGCCCTTGCCAAAGTAGCCTTCCTGGCCCCCTTCGGCGTCTGGTTGCTTGTCGCCGCGTTCGTTGTGCTTGCTTTGGGCAACCTGCTCAGCGGCTTATAAGTCTCAGTTCGCAGTAAAAAAATCCCGACCTGCAAGGGTCGGGATTTTTTGTTGTGCAGGTATGAATGTTTACAGCCGTCGCATGTATTGCCTGCCGCCGTGGCACCAAACCTGAGCGGTAGGGGAGATGCGGAACCATCCGTTAGCTTCCTGGTAGACGTTGACGACTTCGTTAATGATCAAATTGCCGATAATTTTGCCCGCCTTGGAGGGCGCTTCGCGCTTGTAGAGCGCCTTTACCACACAGCGCGCTCTGAAGAGCACAGCGTTTAGGGTGGATGTATCCTCGAGCTTCTGCAGAAACTGTGGTGAGCCGTTGCACCAAATTTGTGCGTTGGGGTCAATGCGGAACCAGCCGTTCTCGACCTCATACACACTGATCACGTCTCCCATGGAGAGAGAGCCGAGCACACTGCCGGTTTTTGAAGGCTTGGACCGTTTATAAAGCGCGGAGACAATGCACTTAGCCTTAAACAGCGCCTGATTAGCCGGCGGGGGAACAGGCAGGGCGACCCCTCGCGGGTTGCCGAAGTAGCGCCAGACATCATTGACATCCCCGTTCCAGCGGTTGTAATCCATGGAAGTGCTCACTGAGCCGATTCCGGCGCACTTGTCGCCTGTCTGATGGATCAACCATGTTGTGGCGCCTTTGGGCAATGTGGGTGGGCCAGGGTGTTCATCGGTAAAAAGCGGCCAGGGGAGCGGTTTTTTATATTGTGCCAGCCAAAAGTCCAATTGCGGCAGCGCGTCCAGACTGATATAAGTATCCAGCCAGTTGGCGCGGGAGTAAATCACAGGGTAGCGGCCGGTGCGGGCTTTGACGATATCCAGGCATTTCAGTGTCGTGGCGGTGATGCGCTGGCGCGGATTGATGCCTGCCACTTCCAAATCAAGGCACAGACGGTCATATTTCCAGTCAGTTTTGCCGTCCAGGCATCTAAAAAGCGCGTCCATCTGCGCTGTAGCGCTTTCGCCGAAGTGAGGCACAAAGTAGGCCATGCGGCACACTTTAATCCGCGCCATCTCGGCCCAGTAATAATCAAACATCGGATCCTGATACGACCATGAAACGCCAGCGCGCGCGACAATAAAGGTGACCGGCGTCTTGTGAGCGGCAACCTTATCGAAGTTCATTTTCTTTTTGCCATCGGCAGAGCTCTGATAGCGGCTGATGTCGATGCCAAACGCGCGTGAGTCCATTTGCCTCCATGTGCTTGCGGCACGGTAATATCATCAAAAAAGTTGCAAGAGCGATGCCAGGCTAAAACAGTTGCTGAAATGGATTTTAAGTTATTTCAGGTGTCTCGGTTTTTTTTGCTTGGCAGCTGTGAAAGGGTCACCGCGGCTAACATCAGCGCGCAGCCGAGCAATTCGCGCGGTGACAGTCTTTCGTGAAGAAAGACCGCCCCGGATAACACCGCGAAGACCGATTCAAGACTCAGCGTCAAAGCCGCCACAGAAGGGTTAACCCCTTTTTGTCCCAGGACTTGCAGGGTGAACGCGCCGGCAACCACAATTAATCCGGAATAGAGGATATTTCCGCTTGCGCCCTGAACCGCCTGGGGTGTCACCGTCTCAAACAAAAGCGTAGCGATCAGTCCAATGAAGCCGGCGACCAGAAATTGCCCACTGGCAATAAAAACTCCCGGCACGCTCTTTGAAAAGTGTTCAACCAATAGAATGTGGATCGCCCATACGAACGCGCCGCCCAACATGATCAGGTCGCCTTTCTGTATTCTCAAGCCGTCTTTGATAGTCAGCAGGTAAAGGCCGAGGATGGCGAGAACAACCGCCAGCCAGACCAGCGGGCGAACTTTCTTGCGCAGGAAAAGGCCCAGGAATGGCACGATTACCACATAGAGTGCGGTGATGAAGCCGCCTTTTCCAGCGGTGGTAGTGAGAAGGCCGTGTTGTTGCAGGCTCGTAGCCAGAAAGAGTGCCGCGCCGCAGGTCAACACAGCTGCCTGCCATGGGAGTTTCTGCCCGTCTTTGACAGGCTTCAGCGGTACTGTTTTGGTAATGAAAAGCACCGGCACCAGCGCCAGCCCGCCCAACAGGAAGCGCGCCGCGATGAAAGTGAAAGGGCCGACATGTGTCATCCCCTGGCGTTGGGCGACGAAACCCGTGCCCCAGATCAAAGCGGTCAACAGCAGCAACCATACATTATGAGGGCGCTTTGTTTTTGACATGGCACAAATATACTCTAATCTTGTTGGTGAAACACCCCTAACACGCATAAAGACACTGTTCGACATGCGCTTTAGCTGTTTCGTAGGCACGCCTCGCCTTTTAACGAGAGAATCTCAGCGCGCGCAAATCACTTTGGATCAAGTGATTAAATTTCATTTACAATCCGCGTGAAAAGCCTAGAGTGGTCGCATCTTATTTTCATTAAGACCTGCAAAAAGGTGTGCTTCGAAAGCTTTTTGGTTTGGATTTTCCGCACTTTTCGAAAATAAGCATTGCGTCCGAATGGGAAAAGATAGTTTGGGCGGAGGGTATTTTGTTGTCGTAAATTGACTGCCAATGTCTCCTTAAGCCCTACCCATGCCTGTTCTGTCGGGTTTACATCCGCTTTGCCTCATGTAGGTTGGGTGGAGTGACTATATGCCTAACCCATTCGTCGATTGTCCGGAGCGCAACCCAGCATCTCATAGAAAATGCGAGGTTCAGCAAACACATCAAACCACCCTCTTCAGTCTCGCTGCGCTCGCCTCCGGATGAGAGGAGAATATCCAAACACATCCGTACATCTCTGGAATAACGAATAAAACGCGCTCAAATCAAACCTGTTCCACAAAGGAATAACTTAATAACGCTACAAACATATTGACTTATGATACTATATACAGTATCATATTATCTGTGAAACGGAAAAACGATGAAAACAATCTGGATGAAGAAAGCGCAAAAGTATCTCGATAGGTCCCCAAAAAGTTTGCAGAAGAAGGTCGAAGCTGCGCTTTCCGAAATCGAGAAGGTTTTTCCTAATGTTTTGGCTTGTCAAAATGTTGAGAAACTTCAAGGCGAGCCAAATTCGTTTCGTTGCCGTGTGGGCGCTTATCGCATCGTTTTTATGATTGATGGTGAAATTCTCTACATCGCCCTTATCGGCCCGCGCGGCGATGTTTATAAAAGTTGAGGAGCTAAAATGAAAGAATTCATTCCTGATGAAATTGAGAAAAGAGCGCTTGCCGAGCTTCGTGCAGCTATTGCTTCCAACGATACTGAGCAACTTGCTACCCTCGAGGAACACCGTGCGCGTGAGGCCAGCGGCCGCCTGGTGTTGCGCATGCCAAAAGTCCTGCATGAACGACTGCAAAAAGAGGCTAAGCATGAAGGTGTCAGCCTTAATCAGTACATCGTTTACAAACTTGCCAGCAAATAAGATCATTCTTGCTCCTCTTTTGAACGCGACCTTGAACGATTGGCCGACCAGTCGTTTTTTTTTAGCCGGGTCATTGAAATCTCAGTCATCAGCTTCCATGTGGGTAGTCTTAGAAGCCAAAGGATTTTGTCGGATTACACCCAACCTGCTTGATACACCTCCCGTAGGGTTGGACAACTACACCAACCTTCCGGAACAGCCCAACATCTATTCTTAAGTCCTCCCCCGGGGAAGGGTCGGAGCCCGAAGGGCGCAACGGGGAGGGGGTCAATATAACAAGCTGAGGTTTTGTGGCTGGCGTCATAGGCTTTCAGCCTAATGTAGGTTGGGTGCAGCGACCACATCCTTTCGCCAACCTCTACCTTTCGGAGCGTAATCCAACACATCCGATTCACCCTGTGTCTTTTTGATTCATAGCGTAATTCAGGCGAACATGGAAGTTTGCCTCTACAGAAAAGAAGCGATGCGAGGTTCAGCAAACACATCAAACCACCCTCTTCAGTCTCGCTTTGCTCGCCGGCTTCTCCCAAAGAGAAGCTTAAGTTTTACCTTTGCCTTCGAGAAAGTCGAAGTTACAATGGGGTTCAACGCGTTACTAAAATTGCCTTCCGAAATATGTTGCTCTATCTAAAACTCTGATTAGAAGGGATCTTTTTTGGATAAAACGAAAATAGATGTGATTGTGTGGCGAAAATACTCTCAAAATTGAGAAAATGTGCCATCCACCCTTATAATTATTGACTGGGACTCATCATGTTTAATCGATTACGTATGTTTGCCGGAAATGCGCTGCGCATCCGGCCTCAGGATCGTGTGCCTCAAGAAGTCGCACGCAATTTTCAACACAACGTGCTTTTTAACACGCTCGACCTGATGGCGTTCTTTTTTGCTGATTCCTTTGTTTCGATCAACACCATCATGCCTGTTTTTGCGGCTACGCTGACTGATAACCCAATCATTATCGGCTTGATGCCAGCGATTGCCAACGCGGGTTGGTTCTTGCCTCAGCTTTTCCTGGCCGGGTACGTCAGCCGGCAGAAGCGGGTGCTGCCGCTGGCCTTGCGCTTGAGCGTTTTAGAGCGTCTGCCCTACCTGGCGCTGATGATTTTCGCGTTGATGGTGTCGCGTATGTCAAAAAGCTCAGCTGTGACCTTATTGCTTGCCATCATGATTTTCAGGGGTTTGGGCAGCGGGCTGGTCGCCCTGCCCTGGCAGGAATTAATGGCTAAGGTCATTCCCATCACGCACCGCTCACGATTTTTCGGGTTTTCGCGGGTGCTTGGTCAGACCATGGGCATCATCGGCTCAGCCATCGCCGTGATGGTGCTTTCGCGCCTCGCTTATCCCTACAATTATGCGGTTGGTTTTTCGATTGCGGTTGTTGCCCAGTGGATCTCATTTTGGTTCTTTTCTCGGAATCGCGAATCTGTCAAAGAAGATCCCCCAACCGCCATCACCTCTGAAATGGGTGCCGCTGAGCTTCCACGTGTTAAAGCTAAGATGATCGACTTTGAACTCTTTGGTCAGATTCTTCGCACAGATAAAAACCTACAGCGCTACCTGATTGCGCGATCTTTGATATTTGTTGGCGGAATGGGCTCAGCTTTTCTGGCGGTATATGGGTTGAAACGTTTCTCATTGGATGACGGCTCGGCGGCGATTTTTACTGGTCTGATTTATGGTTCCGGCATTATCGGCAACGCCCTGTTTGGCGCGATTGGCGACCGCATTGGACCGAAGAAACTGGTGATGATCGCGCAGCTCATCTGGATCGCGGCGATGCTGATCGTGCTCTTCGCGCCGGTCGCAGGTTTGTATTACCTGGTTTTTATTCTTTTCGGGCTCAATACCGCTGCCATGGTGATGGGTGATTCGATCCTCGTGATGGAGCTTGGTGAAGAGAAATACCGCACGACCTATTTGGGATTAACTCGCTCATTGACCGGTGCTTTTCTGCTGCTGGCGCCTTTCTTCGCCGGTTGGCTGGTGGAAGGCTTCGGCTACCCGGTGATGTTTGGGGTGTCGATGGCGTTGACCACACTGGCGATCTTGCTGTTTGCCAGAGTCAAAGACCGACCTCGTCATCGCGAGGTGGTGGAAGAAGCGCTGGTTGAATAATATGATCTTACCTCGCTCCGCGCAATTCATCGCCGTGCCTTCCAACTCAAGGTAAAATAAAGCCTCAATGCAACTAATCACCATGCTTGTGATCGCTATTGGTCTGGCCATGGACTGCTTCGCGGTTTCGTTGGCTATTGGTACCAGCGGCCAGATTCCCGACCGGCGCGGAAAGATCCGTCTGGCTGCTCATTTGGGCATTTTTCAGGCGGGCATGACCGCTCTTGGCTGGATTATTGGCGGCAGCATCATTCGCTATGTCGCCCAATTTGATCACTGGGTTGCTTTCTTCCTGTTGGCTTACGTGGCTTATCGCCTGATCAGGTCGGGGTTTGATCCGACCTGTGAAGCTTTTGACGAGAACCCTTCCAAAGGCAAAACCCTTGTGTTGCTCTCGGTCGCCACCAGCATCGATGCCTTCGCGGTGGGGCTGTCGATTGCCTTTATGGGTATTCCGATTATCCTCTCGGTTGTTTTAATCGGCTTCGTTTCCGCCCTGCTGGGCATCACAGGGCTATTTGCGGGGCATCGTCTGAGCTGCCAGTTTGGCAAGCGTATGGAGATCGTGGGAGGGTTGGTGTTGTTGATTATCGCTGTCCGGGTGATCGTTACTCACTTGGGATGGGTCGCCTAGAAAAGGAGAAAAATGACAAAAGATAAAAAGGTACGTGTGGCAATTGTCGGGGTCGGAAACTGTGCCTCCTCATTTGTGCAGGGTTTGCACTATTACAAGGACGCCAAAGATAACGACCGCATTCCTGGTCTCATGCACGTCAATCTGGGCGGTTATCACATCAGCAATGTCGAGGTGGTGGCGGCGTTTGATGTGGTCGATACCAAGGTTGGTTTAGACCTGTCAGAAGCTATCTTTGCCTTTCCCAATAACACTTATAAGTTTTGCGATGTGCCTCACCTGGGGGTTAAAGTGCAGCGCGGCATGACCCATGATGGTCTGGGTCAATACCTGTCGCAGATTGTCAGGAAAGCCCCTGGCCCTACTGACGACATCGTCGGTATTCTCAAAGCTACCAAAGCGGATGTAATGATCAATTATCTGCCGGTGGGGTCTGAGATGGCCACCAAGTGGTACATGGAACAAGCCCTAAAAGCCGGGGTGGGGGTGGTCAACTGCATTCCGGTCTTCATTGCCAGCTCCGCCTATTGGGGGCCTCGCTTCAAAGAAGCCGGCCTGCCAATCATTGGCGATGACATCAAGAGCCAGGTTGGCGCGACTATTTCCCACCGCGTTTTGACCAGTCTCTTTGTCGATCGTGGGGTTAAGCTCGATCATACCTATCAGCTTAATTTTGGCGGCAACACTGACTTTCTGAATATGCTCGAGCGTGAACGGCTGGAATCAAAAAAGATTAGCAAGACTGGCGCGGTGACGAGCATGCTGCCTTATCAATTGGACGAAGATGATATTCATGTCGGGCCGAGCGATTACGTGCCGTGGTTAAAAGACCGCAAGTTCTGCTATATTAAGATGGAAGGGACTACCTTCGGAAATGTGCCGCTTAACCTCGAGCTGAAACTGGAGGTCTGGGACTCGCCCAATTCGGCTGGCGTGGTGATTGACGCGGTGCGCTGTGTGAAGTTGGCGCTCGATCGCGGGTCGGCTGGGCCGATCCTTGAGCCTTCCTCCTATTTCATGAAGACTCCGCCGGTGCAGTATAAAGACGACCTCTGTCACGAAAAAACAGAAGCTTTCATTCGCGGAGAGCAGTAAACAGGTTTAATTAAGGCAGATCATGACTGGCGATCAATTGATGAAATCGGAAAAACCGCTCTGTGCTATAAAAGGGGCGGGAGATTTGGCGACAGGGGTAGGTATTTGTCTGTTTGAGGCTGACTATCCGCTCATCATGACTGAGATTTCTCAACCGCTCGTCGTGCGTCGCGCGGTCAGTTTCGCTGAGGCGGTCTTTCAGGGTGAACATACCGTCTGCGGAATTCGCTCCATATTATGTTCTGATCTTGAACAGGCCAGGGATGTATTACGAAACGGGGACATTCCGGTTTTGGTTGATCCGGGTTTCAGCGTCACATCTCAGTTTTCCCCAAAAATTGTCATCGATGCGCGCATGATGAAACGTTTTGAACCTTGCCCATTGGATGACCAGACGATGCGTGTTGGATTGGGGCCTGGCTTCTCCGCCGGTCAAAACTGTCATGCGGTGATTGAAACCAACCGGGGACCAGCTCTCGGGTCTATCATCTGGCAGGGTGAAGCGGAAAAAGATACCGGAATCCCTGGTGAAGTCCTCGGAAAAACCAGCGAGCGTGTGTACTTCGCCGAAAATGAAGGGGTGTTTACTGCCTTAGCTGAGATTGGAGACATTCTCGAGCCAGGGCAGCCCATTGGCAGCGTAGGCCAGAAGATGATTTTGAACCGCTTCAAAGGGATCTTGCGGGGGTGCCTCCATTCAGGCCTGGCCGTTGTCAGGGGCGAAAAATTGGCGGATGTTGACCCAAGACTGGACCGCCAGCTTGCTTTTATGCCCTCCGATAAGGCCATTTGTATCGGTGATGCGGTCGTGAAGGCAGTCAGCTGTTGGTTAAGTTAGCATGAATAAAGCCGATCTTCTGCGCGCCTTATTGTCGTTGAAGCCCACGGCGATTAGCGTCTCTGGCGCTGGCGGAAAGAGCAGTTTTTTGAAATTCCTCGCCGACAATCTCGTCGCCAAGGTAGTGTTAACGACCACCACCCACCTGGGGTTTGAACAAAGCAATTTGGCTCGAGATCACGTCATTCTCGAACCTCACGAGAGAATTGATGACAATATGCTGGCCGGAAACACCGCGCTTCTGATAACTGCCAACCATGACCAGGCCGGCAAGTGGCAATCTCTTCGTGAACCCCAGCTCTTTGAGCTGTCCGAGCGATGTCGAAACGCTGGGAAGCTGTTGGTGATTGAATCGGACGGTTCGCGCGGCAAACCGATCAAAGCGCCAGCAGGACATGAGCCGGTTATCCCGCCTTTTGTCGATTTATGCGTCTATATCTTGGGGTTAAGCGCGGTTGGCACGCCCTTAGACACGCTTCACGCGCATCGACCAGAGCTGGTCGCTGAGGTGACCCAAACTAATCTTGGGGATACGATTAGCCTGACGACTTTTATGGAATTGTTGATTTCTTCTCGTGCTGGGTTAAAAGAAGTGCCGTGGCTGGCGAAACGGGTAGCTATCCTTAATCAGCTGGATGTTTCCTCAGTCACTGAAGAGCGCGTTGCCGCGTTTACAAAAGCGCTCACCGATATCGGCTATCGCTATGTCTGGTTCGGAAGCTTGAAAGACCATTTTCACTGATCGTCTAATTGCCCCTTTGCCCGGCAGAAATTTTCTCACTTGACCCCCGAAAATTCTTATTTGGTGTAAAATGGTTGAACAATCGTATACTCAATCATTGAGTAAATAAAGGAGAAATATGAAACTCAAGTATTTAGCGATATTATTGATTTGTTCCTTAATCACGGCTTGTTCCGCAAATGCAGTAAGCCCAACCGACACAGTTAAATCGGACAATTCGCCAGATAGCCAGGCAGTTGCCCCTGTCGAGTTGCATGTTTTTGCGGCTGCATCATTGACTGAAACCTTTGAAAAAATAAGCAAGGCGTTTGAAGCTGCTAATCCTGACATCAAAGTAATCCTCACTTTTGACTCTTCTGGAACTCTTAAGACTCAAATCCAGCAAGGTGCGGATGCGGATCTCTTTGTTTCCGCAGCCCAAAAGCAAATGAACCAACTCGAAGCTGGCAACGAGGCAAATACTGAGAATCTTGATTGTGTGTTGAAAGAAACTCGGGTGAACTTGCTCGAGAATCAGGTTACGCTGGTTGTGCCGACCAACAATCCTGCTGGTGTCTCATCCTTTGCTGATTTGGGAACTGATAAGGTCAACAAGATTGCCTTGGGCAATAAAGATGTTCCCGTTGGGCAGTATTCTGAAGAATTGCTGACCAATCTTGGCATTTGGGATGCTATCCAACCAAAAGTTACTTTTGGTTCTAATGTCAAGGAAGTTACAACCTGGGTTAAAGAAGGGGTTGCGGATTGTGGCATTGTTTACGCAACGGATGCCTTCTCAGCTGGTCTCGAGATCGTTGATCGCGCTGCCGGAGATCTTCTGAAGACCAAGGTTATTTATCCAGGTGCTGTATTGACGAACAGTAAGCATGTGGCAGAAGCCAAAGCATTCCTTGATTATCTGCAAACCCCTGAAGCGCAAGCGGTTTTTGAGGCTGTAGGGTTCGCAATCCCTGACAAATAATACTTAATGAAGCAAAAGTTAACGAGGGAGGGTTCTCCTTTCCCTCGTTAATTACTTCTTTTAGGTGATACGAGATGGATTGGTTTCCGCTTTGGAATTCACTTAGGATTGCCGCAATAAGTACCTTCGTTATCTTCTTTTTAGGCATTTATTTAGCCTGGTATATTGCGAAATTGCCGCCTTTTCTTAAAGGTCTTCTGGATGTTGTGCTTACTCTCCCGCTTGTGCTGCCTCCCACAGTAGTTGGTTTTTTCTTGTTAAAAACCTTAGGTCCTTATTCGGCTTTCGGATCTTTTATTTTACGCATGGCGGATGTTCGTTTAGTGATGGAGTGGTATTCGGCTATTTTCGCGTCAATTGTTGTGGCTTTTCCTTTAATGTACCGTACGGCCAGAGGGGCATTTGAAAGTTTCGATTCCGATTTGTGTTACGCTGGTCAAACGCTTGGCATGTCAAACGCACGAATTTTTTGGCAAGTGGTATTGCCTACCTGTCGCCAAGGTATTCTCGCTGGAACCGTGCTTTCCTTCGCACGTGCCTTAGGCGAATACGGTGCGACGAGCATGGTTTCAGGCTTTACGCCAGGTCAGACTGCCACTATTTCGACCACAGTTTATCAACTGTGGCGTACCGGTGATGATGCCAAGGCTTATTTGTGGGTGATGGTCAATATTACAATTAGCTTTATTGTCTTGCTCGCGATCAACTCTTTAGAAGCCCGTCAGAAAAAATCACAAATTTTGCAGTCGTCAGGGGTCTGATCATGCTAAAAGTACACATCCGAAAACGTCTGCACACTTTCGATTTAGATATTAATTTTGAAGCTGGCAACGAAGTATTGGGAATTCTTGGCCCTTCGGGTAGTGGAAAAAGCATGACTTTAAAATGTATTGCTGGGATTGAGACACCTGATTGGGGACATATAGAGTTAGATGGGCGTACGCTTTTTGACTCTCGCGCTAAAATAAATCTTCCTCCCCAACAGCGGAAGGTTGGTTACTTGTTTCAACAATACGCTCTCTTTCCTGCCATGACCGTTGAACAAAACCTCTTTGCCGGAATCCCTAAAGAAGAGAAGAAAAACAGTCAAAATATTATTGAAGATGCGATTGATCGCATGAACCTCAAAGGGGTTGAAAAGAAAAAGCCATATCAGCTTTCAGGCGGGCAAAAACAACGTGTAGCATTGGGTCGAATTCTTCTGAATCATCCCCAGATATTACTTTTGGATGAACCTCTCTCAGCGCTCGACCTTTTCTTAAAATGGCAAGTCGAGCTCGAACTAAAATCTCTGTTTGAATCATGGCCGGGTACTATTCTTCTGGTGACTCACAATCTCGGAGAGCTCTCCCATTTGTGCGACCAGGTCTCCGTTCTTCACGAAGGGGTGAACCAAACAAAACAAACGGTGAGAGAACTTTACTCTCATCCCGCAACTGTGGTGGCGGCAAAATTAGCGGGTTGTCGTAATTTCTCACGCATTAAACTTGTCGACTGGCAGCAAAAGCGCTTCAAAGCTCTGGATTGGGGTATCGAGCTGTTATCTTCTAATCTTCGGCCCAAGAGTCAATTTTGTGGAATTTTTAATCACGATATTATGCCTTTGCTGACCGATGCGCCCTCTGTTCCTGAAGATAAGATTGAAAACACCTTTGTTGTCAAAAAGCAGCACATTCTTTGGGCGGTCGCGGCCAACCAGGTGGTCTGTAAATCAAAAACACAGACAAACGACTCACCATTGTTCTTGGAATGTCCAACCGAATACAATGAATTAAATTTGATGGATGAATTCCTAGTATGTTTGCCCTCAGAAAAGATCCTTTGTTTCGATTCATAAAGGAAATGAAATGAAAAAGATTCTAATTGAAGATGCTATTGGTCAATGTTTATGCCATGATTTGACCGCTATCCTTGAGACGGGTTTCAAAGGTGTACGCTTTGTCAGAGGGCATAAAGTCCAAGCCGAAGACTTACCGATATTGCGGAGTATGGGGAAAGATCATGTGTTTGTTTGGGAGCCTGAGGCAGATGAAATGCATGAGGATGAGTGTGCCATTGCTCTTGCGCAGGAGTTGTCAGGAGATTTGATTGAGCATAGCCAGCCGTCTGAAGGCAAAATTGCTCTAATAACGCGCGTTGATGGTATGCTGGAAATTAATAAATCAGCTCTTGTCAAACTTAATTTCGTTCCAGATTGGACGGTTACATCACTGCAAAATTTTCAGCCAATAACATCTGGGTCGGTCTTTGCCGCTTTTAGAATCGTGCCGCTTGTTACGAAAAAAGTCAATGTTGATCGCGCTGTTGAGATTGTCAGATCCGCGAAACAATCTGGCCGGCCAGTCTTTCGTGTTCACCCATTCAAGCCTTTAAAGGTGGGAATAATCATCACAGGAAACGAAATCTATGAAAAACGGATTCCGGACGCTTTTGAACCAATCTTACGCAAAAAGTTCTCACGCTTCCCGGCTGATATCAAAGCCATAAAATTCTGTCCCGATGACGAGGAGATAATTCTCGCCTCAATGTACGCTTTGATCGATCAGGAAATCCAACTCATTCTCATGACAGGGGGAATGTCGGTCGATCCGGATGATGTTACCCCCTCAGCCATCAGGCGATCCGGGTCAAAAGTGTTGACGCAAGGTGTTCCTATGCAGCCTGGAAACATGCTGACACTTGCCAGGCGGGGCGATGTCATCATCCTGGGCGTCCCCGGCGCATCCATGCACTTTCCGAGAACTAGTTTGGATGTTTTCTTGCCTCGAATCTTCGCAGGATTGATTCCAGGCAAGAGTGAAATTGTTCGGCTGTGTGTTGGTGGCTTGATGGTTAAAGGATATCCGTTGCCCTGGCCGACCCTGCCGCTTACCGATGAAGAAAAATCAGGTTTTATAAAGTAAATACTTCCTGATATCCTCTTAAAAAGAGCTCAGGAAGTATTGTAAATACGATCGCGCTTGAGAAACGATTCTAAAGACCGCGCTCTCCCCTCACATAAGGTTCACCAAGCGCTGCTGGCGCGCCAAGGCGCTTGCGGCGTGCCCCGGACGAACCCCAAAGCAGAGCGAGAACAGTAAGCGCATAGGGCATCATCTGCAGGAAGAACACGAGGTTGTGGTTGTAAAAGAAGGGGTTTCGCCCCCCCAGCAGCATAGCTGGCCCTTGAAGGTCGAGCAGTAGACGACGCAGCATGCCAAACAGGTAACCGCCTAACGCGGCGCGAGTGGGGTTCCATTGCGCGAAGATCACCAGCGCGATTGCGATCCAGCCCTGACCGCTGGTGGTGAGGTGGCTGTACCATCCGGGCGAGATGGCGATGCTGATCGCGGCGCCAGCCAGCCCGGCGAAGCAGCCGCCGATGAATGTATAGAGATAGCGGATCCGGTAGACGCTGACCCCCAGGGTATCTGCTGCGGCCGGTTTTTCACCCACCGCGCGTATGTGCAGCCCTGGCTTGGTCTTGAAGATGAAGAACCAGCTGATTGGGATCAGCAAATAGCCAAAATAAGTCAGCAGGTTGTGGTTGGTGAAGAGCACCTCTCCCAGATAGGGGATTTGAGACAGAATCGGCACGGTGTAGTTGGGGACGACCGGAGTAGTTAAACCGGTCAGTCCTTCGCCCATCACCAGCGCTAATCCCGTACCGAGAAAAGTCAGCGAAAGGCCGCTGACGGTTTGATCTGCCTGGAATGAAATCGTAACCAATCCATGGAGAAGACTCAAAATGCCGCCAGCAAAAATAGCGCCCAATAAGCCCAGCCAGACATTGCCCGTTTCGTGGGCGATCTTGAAACCAGCCATCGCGCCGAGCAGCATCATGCCTTCGACGCCGAGGTTTTTAATGCCGGCGCGTTCAGTCAGAATTTCACCAATCGCGGCGATGAGCAATATCGTACCGGTAGAGATACCCGCGTGGACAATCACATTAAGGTTCATTTCGCCTCCTCAGTCAGAGCTGCTTCAGGCTCAATGCTTTTGCTGTGCTTGCCTGTGCGCTCGATGCGCAGCGTGTATTTAAGCAGCACATCACTCGAGATCACCAGGAAGAGCGTAATACCCTGGATCAGGAATGAGACGCCGGAAGGTTGAATTTCGCGTCCGGCGACGATCAGCGCACCGAACAGGATGGAAACAATAATTACCGCGACAGGGTTAAGCTTGGCCAACCAGGCGACAATCACCCCTGAGAAGCCATAGCTGGTCGAGATGCGTTCCTGCAGGCGGTGCACCACGCCGCTCACCTCGGCCATGCCGGCCAATCCGGCCAATGCCCCCGAGAACATGAACACCAGAATGATATTCTTGGTGATATCGAGGCCGGCGTAACGAGCGGCCTTGGGATTATCGCCGATCAGGGTGATTTTATAACCCCAGCGGCTCTTATTGAGGATGATCCATACGATCACCGCGGCGATCAGGCCAAAAATGACCCCGGCATGCAGAGTAATGCCCGAGAAGAACTTGTATTGCTTGGCGTAATCTGCCAGGCGGGGCAGCCAGGCGACTTTAGGGAACATTTTGGTCATCTGGAAGCCGGCGTCGCTGTACTTGCCGAAGATCCAGTAGTTGTTCCAATACACCGCGATGTAATTGAGCATCAAAGTGGTAATGACTTCGTTAATATTGTATTTGGCGCGCAAGACGCCCGGAATAAAACCAAACAATGCGCCGCCGACCATGCCCATGACCATCATTAGCCCCAAAACCACAATCTTCGGGGTGGTCTGCAGGTTTACCATCGGCAGTAGCACGACCATGCTGGCGAAGAAAGCGCCCATATAAAATTGGCCCTCGCCGCCGATATTCCAAAGTCTCATTTTGAAGGACAGAGCTGAGCCCAGCCCAATCAGGAGCAGTGGTGTGGCTTTGACGACCACGTCTGAGATGGAGCCCCATGATCCGAAGCTGGCTGTCCAGAAATAGGAATAGATATAGAGCGGGTCAGCGCCGACGCTTTTTAGAATAAAGCCGCTGATCACAAACGCCAGCAGAACAGCGCCGATGCTGGTAGCGGCGGGCAGCCACTTGGGATGATCTTCAGTTCGTTTTTGGAATTCAAGACGGAGGCCCATCATTCACCTCCCTCATCATCAGTTTGTTTGTCTTCACGTTTGCTTTCCATGAAGGGACGGTGCATGGGAACGATCTTGCTGCGGTCAAATTGTCTGGGTTCAGTGAAAGTCGTCACAGCCTCCTGTTCAGATGTTGGTTCCTCAGCGCTTGCCTGCGCCGGCGTGGTTTGCTCCTCCGGCGAACAGGAGGAATCTCCGCGCAAGGAGCCGGTCATCATTAAGCCGATGGTATTGATATCGGCGTCTTTCTGGTTCAGCGTGCCGACAATTTCGCCCTCATACATCACCGCGATGCGGTCAGAAAGCGACAAAAGTTCATCAAGGTCTTCTGAGACCAGAAGAATAGCGCTGCCCTGAGTGCGTTCCTCCAGCAGCAGTTCCTGGACGCCTTCAATGGCGCCAACGTCCAGCCCGCGGGTTGGCTGCATGGCAACGATCAGGCGCGGCTTTGAAGAGAGCTCTCGCGCCAAAATGAGTTTTTGCAGGTTGCCGCCGGAGAGTTTGCGCGCCTGTGTCTCGATGGTGGGCGCCTGGATCTTATACTGCTCTTTCAGCTCTTTGGCGCGTAAGTCGGCGGCTGTGTAATTAATTCGCCAGTCGCTGCTTATCGGTTCGTGATCATAGTTTTTCATGATCACATTCTTGGTCAGCGACAAATTGGGCGCAGAGCCGACGCCGATGCGATCTTCAGGGATGTGCGCCAGGCCAGCCGCGATCGAAGCCTGCGGGCTTTTGTTGGCGATGTTTTTACCTTCGAGCAGGATGTGTCCTGTACACTCCCTAAGGCCGGTGATCACTTCGACCAGCTCAGATTGCCCGTTGCCGGCCACACCGGCGATACCCAAAATCTCGCCTTCCCTCAGGCAGAGGTCCACGTCGCGCAGGGCGAGCAGGTTTTTGTTGTTGAGTGCTGAAACTTTATTCAGTTCCAGGACCACGTTGCCAGCGGCCTGCTCCTGCTTGTGCAGGTTGAAGATAATTTCGCGCCCAACCATCAGCGAAGCCAGGGACTCGCGCGTAATGCCCCCAAGCGTGATGCCTTCGGCGGTTGTCTGGCCTTTGCGCAAAATAGTCAGGCGGTCCGCTACTGCGGTAACCTCATTAAGCTTGTGGCTGATGAAAATGATCGATTTGCCCTGCCTGGCCATGCCTTTTAGGGTATCGATGAGTTCATTGGCTTCCTGCGGCGCGAGCACCGCCGTGGGCTCGTCCATAATCAAAATCTGAGCGCCGCGATAGAGAATTTTTAGGATCTCGACACGCTGTTGTTCGCCCACGCTGAGCTGCCAGATCAGTGAGGTTGGGTCAATCTGGATTCCGAATTGGTTAGCCAGATCTTTGACTTTTTGGTCGTACTTCTTGAGGTTGAGTACAAATTTGGGCTCATCCAAACCAATCAGGATGTTCTCAGTGACCGTTTGATTGGGCACAAGCATAAAATGTTGATGTACCATGCCGATGCCGGCGGCGATGGCATCTCTCGGCGAATTAAAACTGACCCGTTTGCCATCGACAAAGATTGAGCCTGCATTGGGCTTATAAAGACCCATCAGCACGTTCATCAGGGTACTCTTGCCGGCTCCGTTTTCGCCAAGGAGCGCGTGAATCTCACCTTTTCGCAGGGTGAAATTAACCCGGTCATTGGCCAAAACGCCAGGGAAGCGCAGCGTGATGTCCTTCATTTCGACCGCGAAGGTCTCGGTTGTGGGTTCTATGGGATTCATGAAATTGGTTTTATCCTAAACTAACAGGGAAGGATGACTCAAGGAGAGCCATCCTTCCCATATAAATCTAAATTACTCAACCACAGGCAATTCAGCCACGATATTCTCGTTCCACCAGTACATGCAGGTGTTGCAGGCGCTGCCGAACTGTTTGAAACCATCCAGGTCGATCTGTTCGAGGCTGACGCCGTCGGCCAGAACCTGATTGCCCTTGTTGTCAGTGATCGGGCCTTTGAAGACGTCGAAGCGGGTAAATTCACCAGCCAGCATCTTGGCGATTAAGTCGCGCACGAGTTTCAGGTCTTCTTCGGGAAGATCTTTCAGACCAGGCATCAATTCTTCGCCTTCCATGAAGCCGAGCAGGCCGAGACCGCCGGAATCGCCGTCAAAGTAATCCCAGGTGCCTTTCCAGGTGCCTTCGCGGGAGCCTTCCACGATGCGCTTGTAGATGGGGCCCCAGTTCCAGTACATCGAGGTCAAGCAGGTGGGAACGGTGCAGTTGCCGACATAGTCATAGGTGATGCCCCATTTGCCTTCCGGGGCGGCCAGGGCGGGGGCGGGGGTGTCGGCGCCGGTCATCACGACCTGAGCGCCGGCGTCGAAGAGGCTCTTCGCGCCATCCTGCTCAAGGATGGGGTCATGCCAGGTGTTGATGAAGCGCACGTCAATGGTGCACTCTGGGCAGGTACGCTGTGCGCCGAGGGCGAAAGCGTTGCCAAGGCGGAGTTCTTCGGGGATGGGGAAGGTGGCCATATAACCCAGCTTGGGGTTGCCGTCCAGCTTGGCGCGCGAACCGGCCAAAATACCGGCCAGATACTTGATGTTTTCCATCGCGCCCATCAGATTGCCGAAGTTTTCTTCGTTACTCTTGTAGCCGGAAACGTGAATAAAATCGATGTCCGGGAATTCAGAGGCAACGATCTCGGTCGCGTCCATAAAACCGAAGGAGGTGGTGAAGACCACGTCAAAACCCTTGCGGGCAAGTGAGCGGGTGACCTGTTCGGCGTCCACACCTTCAGCCACATTCTCGACATAAGCAGTATGGACATTTTCCATATTATCCTGCATCCAGATGCGGCCTACATCATGAGACTGTGACCAGCCTCCATCGTCGTGGGGGCCGACATAGACAAACGCCACATTGTAGCAGCCTTCGATCGGAGCGGGAACCTGGTAGGTACCGACCGCTTCAGAGGCAGAAGTGGCCTTGCAGTCTACAGCTGGAGCTTCGGCTGGCGCCTCAGCGGGAGCCTCGGCCGGTGCGGCAGGTTCAGCGGGCGCTTCAGCAGGAGCAGGAGCGGGGGAGGGGGTCTGGCATGCGCCGAGGACCATGGACAAGACGAGCAGGATACTGAATAAGGTTACAATTTTTTTCATCTTTTCTCCTATATTCTTTGGTTTATGATTTGCTGACAATAATAAGGATAGGACGGCGTTGGGTAATGCTTTCTCCTTTCTCCAATGGAGACAGTATGATGCCTTAAATTGATACACCTAATTTTACTTCAATTAGCAAATATTAATGTTAAAGCTTTCAGATTTACGCCACTTTAATATCCTGCGCGTAGTCATAACAGAATGAGTGGTGTAGATTGGGTGAAGCGACCACATGCCTTTGCCAGTCTCCGCCTCCTGGAGCGCAACCCAACATAAGGAAAAAAGAGCTTGTCGGGTTTCGGTGGGAGGGTTGATGTGAGTTATTCCTCCACCCGGCCTGCATGATGAATGGATAAGAGGTGGGTTGTGTAATACCCAACACAAGAATAAAAATTTCCAATACGCCATTAAATGAATCGGGCTCGCCACTCATCAGGTGGCAGCCCGATTTTAAACAATTGAAACAGTCAGTCTGACTTACTGGCCGCACTGTGTGGCGCCGTGATCGCCATCCCCATACAGGATGCTCGCGCCGAGCTTGGACTGGAACAGCTGCTGAACGTCGCCGATATTCAAACCGAAAGCCCTGTCCAACACGCTTAAACCATCCGAATAAATGACCAATTGGGGCAGTTTGGCGCCGTTGATGGTGGCATCCAGGGCGCCCTTATCCCAGCAGACAGCAGCGTTGCTGATCTTCCCCATTTCGAGAATCCGAATCACTTCGGGGGTGAGGCTTGTGCCGGTGTTGAAGCCTTCTACATTGACGATGCCTTCTTTTGTGATGTCAACATTGAACGCGGTTGCCAGATTGAGCAACAGGGGTTTGCTGATCTCAGGGCTCTTGCGCAGGGCAAATTCGATATTCGCTTTCGACAGCCAGTCTTCGGCGCGGGCCTGATCGATCAGTGGCATGCCGCTATAGGTATCCACCAGGGTATAAATCAGCGCGCGGGATTTCTGATTCCAGTTCAGGGTTGCCAGATTAGCCTGATCGACCGTTAAATCTATTTTTGCGCTGTCAACTTTCAGGTTGGCGCCTTGTAAGGCGCCGAGGAAATCCCAGATCTCATCCTGCAGGGCGGGCGCGCCAAATTGTTTGAGCTGTGCCTCGCTGAAACCGCCGATCGAATAGGTCTTGGCCTTGGGATCAAAGGTGATATCGACATAAATCTGGTTTGTCGAGCCCTCCTGCGCCGTAGCGGAAAGTGGTTTTTGGCTAAAGGTCACTCCCAGAACAATCAATAAAGCAAGTAAAAAAGCGAGGATTGGACGGTTATGTTTCATTATGTGCTCCTTCGACATGATGCTGAGTTGGTAAAACCTGCATAATAATTGCGTTAATTCGCGGAAACAATGACACTGAACTGAAAGCGGACGACATGATAAAGCGCCTCTACCAGAAACATGGGTACTTTGCGGGTAAAAGGCAGCGTGTTGGTGAGTTTGCCCAAACTGCTCTCAGGGTCAAGCGGAGGCATAAATGGGCTAACCACATCGAGCGCGTTTTGCAAAGTGGTTGGGGTGTAACGGATGTTGGCCAATTCCTTGCCGTCGGCGGAGGCAACAATCCTTCCGCTTGTGACCAGGGTGAGCTTTACTTCGCCTGATTCAGTAGCTTTGACGATCGGGTAAAGCTGATTTGTAGAGTCAACTTGCATGTGATAGGCCGGGAGGGGGATGGCAGGTCTGCCTGAGAGGAGATATGCTCCATAGACGACAACCATAGCGCCAAGAGTGATGAAGACTATTTTCAACCAGGGTCGCACGGGGGAGTCACTCCTTTCGGGTTGGCACATTACTTGCCCTAATATAGCTGATAGGACCTAATTATACATTGAGTCGGCCATGTTTGGCTTGGCTTATAGTGAGTTAAACACGGATAAAGCGCAATTACCCGTTTCTTTCGGGTTTATCTCTGCTGTTAAATAGAGTTTCAACTTCCCCGACGAGTTTGCCGATGACTGACTCGCGCGATTTCGGTGGCTGTGTCTTTACATCTTTGACAGTCTCGTCCACTTCGGCTTTCACAAGCTCAGCAGCCCGCTTTATTTTGTCTTCGGCCTGATCGAGAAAATCGCTGGTCTCCTGCTCACCCTTAGTTTTCCACCAGGAACTGACTTTTGCGGCGGCTGATTCAATGCCTTTTCTGATGTCATTAATGGCTTCTTCCAATTCGCTGCTGCTCATCTCAGCTGTGTGTTCTCCCGCGGGTGGTGGAGGTCCGTCTTGTTGGTATTCTTTGGGAACTTCTTTCCAGTCATTCCGCGAAGTGTCGCTCATTGTGTCTTCTCTGATTCTGTTTCGGGTTGAGTGAGAGAGCCAGCGCAAGCGCTCCTAACACGCCTGCTTTTCCTTCAAGAGGTGTGTGCACGACATAATCCTCAATCCGGTCTTCGATTGCGGGTAATTGGATGTAATTATTTAAGGAGCGTTTGAGGCGCTGATGGATCATCGGAAAGAGTTGAGTCTGTGACATCACACCTCCGCCCATAATGACCCGTTCCGGAGTGAAGGTGCAAATAGTGTTGTGCAGCATGGCAGCGAGATAGTCCGCTTCAAGAGGCCAGGCAGGGTGGTCGGGCGGCAGGTTCTCAGCGCTGGTTTTCCAGCGTTTTTCAAGCGCCGGGCCGTTAGCCAGCCCTTCCAGGCAATCCCCATGAAAAGGACAGGAGCCCTCAAAGGGATCAATAGCTCTGTCATGGGGTACGCGCATATGTCCCATCTCCGGTGTCAGTGCGCCGTGCACAAGCCGCCCGTCGAGAATAACTCCGGCGCCGATGCCCGTACCGATTGTGTAATAAACAAAGTTTGCCAGTCCCTTGCCCGCGCCCCAGATCTGTTCAGCCAGCGCGGCGCCGTTGACATCACTGTCAAAAGCGATCGGCAGGCCGAGCCGTCGCCTGAAAAAAGCGACCACATCAGTGTGGGACCATCCAGGTTTTGGGGTGTTGAGAATGTGACCGTAGGTGGGTGAGTTGAGATTAGGGTCGACGGGTCCGAAGCTGGCGATGCCCAAGGCGCTCAGGGTGCCCAAATGAGCGTGACTCTCAAAGAATTCAGCGCAGGTGGAAAGCGTGGTTTGCGGGTTAGTCGTGTCGAAGTGTGACTCGGTCAATATCTGGCCGTTGGCCTCCATGATCGCGCAGACGAACTTTGTGCCTCCGCCCTCAATGCCTCCGTAGAGTTGATCAGTCATCGGTTTGTTCCTTTTCAGTCTAATCATACCATTTCGAGCGCTCCGCGAGGCTTCTCCATGGGGGAAGCTGGCGTGCGCAGTGAGACTGGAGAGGGTGGTTCGGTGTGTTTGCTGAACTCCATATAACCTGTCGATATTAGAACCTCTTCCCGGCTATGCTGACTTTCCCCACTGGGGAGAGCCCACGAGGCCGTCTCAAATCAGTTGGACTCTCACAACTGACCCCCTCACACTCACACCATCAGCGATTCTCATTATGGCAAAATCAGGGCAAAAAAGTGCGGTAATGATAGATGAAGCAAGGGCACATGTTTATTAATCCAAAGAGACGATCCAACTTTTCAACCCAAATTTCATCTCTGG
>JAAYCN010000037.1 GCA_012729755.1 Chloroflexota bacterium
AAATTTGAACGCAATGGCTGATAATCTTAAACTCGAGGTGATGAAAGGAAACCTAGAACCTGTAGCAGCGTTTGTTTCTCTTGCAAGACAAGCCGCCATTGATTTCAGGGAAACAGAAGGTGTAATGTGGGGATTAACAAATCTTCTCTTAGGTATGGACCCGAATACTCAGTCAATCAGAATTTGGATGTTAGGTGTCCCAGGTGAAGAACTTAGGAATACATTACATATTAATCCTGGTGCAAATCCCTATTATGTAGACCAAGATTGGCTGCCCTATGGGATGAAGGGAAAATCTCCAGTTTCGAATCAAGGTGATTGGAATCCTGAGTATTTCGATTCAACATCAAATCAAGCATTTCATTTCTGGTATTATGTGGCTATGCAATATTATGCAACAACTGATATTGAAAGGGGTTTACCAACAGCTATAAATAATTTACATGATCCATACCAACTAGAAGATTGTTTCGGTCCAGACCTGTCAAATTTGGCAAAAATTCCTGTTAGTGGAAAAATATTCGAATGGATTTCTGAAAATATAACTAATGATACTTCCAGGCAAGATTCTAATTTATCAATAAATGGCATGGCTCTAGGGTCAGAATTAAGATCAAGTGAAAATTCCGATCCTTTTTCCATTCCGAATTGGATTTATTCTAATCTTAAGAATCTCTATTATGAACGATCCACTTGGGGAAAAGAAGGGGAGGAGTAAAAAATGAAGAAATCTAGATCAAAAACATTTGGATTAATAGTTATCTATCTCCTAATTTTCTTATGTGGATTTTTTGTTGGGTTTCTGATACTAAGGGCTGATAATGAACGAATACAGAAGGAAGCTATTGCTGAAAGAATTGGAGTAAATCCCTCTTGGGATACAATTAGAAACTATTATTATTGTTCGATTTTAAGATATGGCGAGACAAAAGAAAATGTCAAAAAAAGTATTCAGAATATTGGATATTACCGGTCTTTTGAAAACACGCCCGGTATGCTGAGTATCTATTTTTCTGATCAAATTACTTCAAGCCAATTGGGGAATTTGCTTATCGTTTTTGATGAAAATGGCAATTTATTATATAAAAAAAGGTTGTTGGGGTGGGATTCAGCAACAATTGATGATTGCGATAAATAGCACCAGTGGTAAGGGCGGGATCGCCTGCCTGACCCATTTATTTACCAGCATTGCCTACAAATACTCCGGCCTGGGCGACCGCTTGCAGCAGATCGCGGGCGGCGCGACAACCAGCTATACGCTGGATATCAACGCCGGTTTAACGCAGGTACTGCAGGACAATACCAACACCTACCTTTACGGCCCTTCGACAGGCTCAGGGCAAGCGAGCCGCATCGCCCAGGTCGCCGAAACGCAGGCCGGCTACTTCCTGCCAGATGCCCTGGGCTCCATGCGCCAGATGACGGATGCATCCGCCGCGCTCATCCTGACACGCAACTATGATCCCTACGGCAATGTAGTCACCTCAAACGGCGCGAGTGAAACGGTGTACGGCTACACCGGTGAAGTGCAGTTGAATGGATTAGTCCATCTTAGGGCGCGGGATTACGCACCTTATCTTAACCAGTTCATCCAGCTCGATACCATTTTACCTGACGCTTACCAACCACAGCAATGGAACCGCTACAGTTATACGGGTGGGAACCCGGTAAATTACATTGATCCTAGCGGAATGATACGATGCTATAAAGATGAAGAAGCTGAGTGTCTGGTATTATCGACAGATTTGCTCGAAAAAGCTAAAGATATTCAAGGAAGAGTAATTTCACGTGCTACCCCTCCTGTAGCAGGATTTGCGGAACTTGTAGGGGATGCCTATAAAGACTTTGGGAATGATTATCGCGGAATGATGTGGGGACTGACCCGTGTAATTAATGGGATGGATCCAAATCGAAAAATGCCCATCTGGTACCAAGGTTGGCAACAAATCACAATATCAAGTAATGATTGGGTCGGGCAGGATTGGTTGCCTTTTAATAATCCAAGTTTAGAAAAAATAAAAGATAAACAGGGACTAGATTGGATATATTCAGAAAGAGGGGATTGGCGAAAGGAATACTGGGATAAAACTCCTAATCAAGCGTATCATTTCTGGTTCTATGCGGCAATAGCATACTTTGATGAATTCGGAAGGGGATTTTCTGAGTTTGCCAATATTAACCATGACCCTTGGTTCCAGTGGGAAGAAATTGATTTTGATGACCCAAGAACTCCTCCTCCTGCTAGAGGTGCTTCAAAGCAAGATTATGATTTGAGTCTAAAAGGAATTGAACTTGGGCATATCTTAAGATGGGAAGATGCATTAAAACGACAGATGGATCCTTGTGATGCTTTAGAGTATGTCAACTTTTTTGATCCCGAAGCATGGATATTGAGTAATCTACGGTAAGTGACCAGCCCAACTGGAAGGTGATCCATGAAACAAAAGCGAAGTAAAGTTATCTTAATCGGAAGTGTTATCATCCTGATCGCTGCTGGGATTGTTTCATTCAATTACTTAGACCAAAAACTGGTCAAAATCCACCAGCATTTCTTGTACTGTCAGCTTATCACACTTGAAATGTCACCGAACGATACAATAGGTATCCTAAATAGTGTTCGATCAAGCGACTATGTTTACAATGAGAATTTGCAGGAAGTGTGGGGTAATTTTTCTGACCCCATGATCAAGCATCTCTTTGGAGGGCCAGCACGATTGTCTTTCAGTAATCAAAAATATGTGGCCACTTCAATAGCGGTGGAAGGAAGCACATGGCTCCCTGTTAAATGTCAATAAAATAGGTCGTAAATCCACACAGATTTTTATCTGATGGGAACTTTGAGCCTTAACAACTGTATAGAAATTGATATTACAACATAAAAGAAGGAGTAGGCGGTGGGTGGTCTTGTTGTATTTCCACATAACAATTTGAAATTGGCACATTCAAACCAGCTTCCTCGCCCACTAAACACATACGGATCTGTGCCACCAACGCCAACCGCGTTTCCAGGTTGAGTTCTGGCTCTGTTAGTTGCGTGGCTAGCGCCAGAACTTGCTCACGGTTCCATTCTTTACCAATTTCTTGCTTTTCTTCTGGTTTGCCCAGCAGTTCCAGACGTTTTTCGACGCTGCTCATCGCCCGGTAATAATCGTCTTCCACCGTCTGGTCGTGAACCCGGGCATAGATCATGGTAGTGCTCAGCTCTTTGTGCCCCAGAAACTTCTGGATTGAAGTGATCCGGCAGCCCGCGTTCAAAAGCTGGGTGGCCGCGGTATGGCGCAGCCTGTGTGGATAGACTTTCACCCCCACCTTTTTCCCGGCGGCCTTGATCCGCTCCCGTACTAGATCATTACTTACCGGCTGGTTGCGATATAAGAACACATGGTCGGTTGGTCCCGGTCCCCGCATTATCAGGTAACTCTTTATCGCATGCATGGTGGTATCGGTCATGTAGACTGTTCGGTCCTTCAAGTTTTTGCTTTGGCGCACAGTCAGCTTGCGCCCGGCCAGGTCCAGATCTTCCAGGCGCAGTTCTTCCACTTCTCCGATGCGTAGTCCGCTCTGCCAGAGCAGATAAAATGTTGCCCGGTCGAGCAGAGCATCCCGCCGCTGGTGAACCCTCTCAGCCATTGTCACGCGTCCTTCCATTTCATCCCGCAGCAAACGAACCTGTTCGTCGGTGAGATACCTGGGCAGGGGGTCAGGCTCTTTTAGGGTATGCATCCGCAATAGAACTTGAGGTACAGCGTATTCCTGCCCTTGCAGAAAGAGCATAAAGCTATGGAAATTGCGCAGTTCGCTATTGATGCTTGAAATGGCGTTACCGGTTTTTAACCGCTCGTCTATATAATCCTGGAGGTAGGTGCGGCGAATATTTCTCAGTTCCCTCACCGCATAATGCTCGCATAGAAAGCGCCACAGGTGGAGATGGCTGTACCAGAAGCGGCGAATGGCATACTCCAGACGTGCAGTGCGCCAGTTGCGCTGTTG
This sequence comes from Chloroflexota bacterium, assembly GCA_012729755.1. GTDB lineage: Bacteria > Chloroflexota > Anaerolineae > Anaerolineales > Anaerolineaceae > Mesolinea. Next base: position 3,991 of record JAAYCN010000037.1, read on the forward strand.
TACATGCTGAAAACGGGTCAACTCCTGAACCAGCCAGTCGGGCAGTCCTTCCCCAAATCGCTTCGCTGGATCGTACGGTTTGACCTTAGTTTCTATCAGGCCGCGCCGGTGCATTAAGAAGCGGTGGAACTTGAGCATGGCATTGCGGCACGCGTCAGTTCAACCTTGGCTAAGCTGCTTGGCCTTAAGAAAATCTAACCCCTGCTGAAGGTCGTTTTCCAGGTCGAGTTGAGGATGGGGTTTGAGAGCCAGACCCAGTACATGACCGGCCATCGGCAAATAG
>JAAYCN010000038.1 GCA_012729755.1 Chloroflexota bacterium
ACATCCAGACAGACCAGCAATCCATATTTGGGGACTACCTTTACGACCCGATCGTACCCGAAAGCCACTTTCTGCGTAAACTCAATGGTCTGGTCGAGTGGACATATTACACCAAAAAGCTGACCAAACTCTATAAAGGCGAAGGGCTGACGGGAAGACCAGCCTATGACCCGGCGCTGTTGCACAGGAGCCTGCTGATCAGTTACCTGTATGATCTCTCCGAACGGCGAACGGAAGTATATTTGAATGAGAACCTGCCAGCCAAATGGTTTGCGGGACTGACGATAGAACCGAAAGCGCCGGATCACTCCACCCTGAGCGTGTATCGGGAGCGATTACGGAAAAGAGGGAAGCTGAAAGTAATCGAAGAGATGCTAAGAGAGATCATTGAGACAGCCCACAAACGAGGGTACGGTTTGGCGCGATCCAGATCATCGACCGCGTCCACAGTGAAGCCAATGTCAATACGGATAAAGATGACCCGTGTGAGGGGACCTGTCAGGCTGAGTGAGGGAGGATTGTCGATATTATAGGAAAAGAGGTGAAAAAGGAGCTAAAAACCTGATAAAACGAGGCTAAAAGACCCAAAGTGAAGCCCTGGTCCGCTTCACAACGGGAATCAATAGTGTTCCTGCTGAATAAACTGCTTTTTTTCAACGGCCTCCAGAGAATGTGAGGAAGTTGTCTGTGAGAAAGTTGTCAGGGCAAACGTGAGGAAGTGCTGAGAAAGAGAACAGAGAAAGTGTAAGAGCAAAGTGTGAGAAAGAATAGGCTGAGAATAAGCCTTTACATTACACAACTGATTCGTCAGAGCCAGTTCGAGTGACAAGGGTCGTTAGTGATACGGTCTGACCCGCTTCAATCATCTATCGCGCCAGCCAGCGAGCGCAACACAAAGAACACCAAAACAACAATCACCAACAAGATTGCCGCGATAGGTGTGGCGGCCTTCAAACCGAACCCCTGAAATTTCTCATAAATCAAGACCGGCACAATCTTGGGGCTGTACGCCAAAATTGCCACTGCACCGAATTCACTGATTCCTCTTGCCCACATCGTAATCACCCCGCTGACGACACCCCGCCAGGCAAGCGGCAAGGTGATCGTTAGAAATACTTTCCATGCCGAAGCGCCATCAACCCGAGCTGACTGTTCAAGATCGCTGTCCACAGCCTTAAAAGCGTCTCTGGCGGCATTCACCAATAATGGAATGCTCACGAAAAGCATACCCACTACCACCCCAGCCAGTGTGTCCACAAAAAACAAGCCTAACGGCCGCACCAGCTTCCCCAACACGCCTTGACGACCGAAGACCATTAAAAGCGCGATTCCAGCGGCAGTGTGCGGAATGATCAGAGGCAAGTCAATCAATCCTTCAATCAATCCTTTGCCTCTGAAATCTCTTCTAGCCAGAATATAAGCCAGCGGCAGGCCCATCAACACGCCCAGCGCCGAAGCGATCCCCGCCGCCAAAAAGGTCAGCCCGATCGATCGCGCCACCTCAGGATCAATGAGAGTCTCAAATAAATTTGTCGCCGACGTCGATGCGAAGGTAAGCAAAATCGGCAGAATTACAAAAATTACCAGCAGTACGGCTGCCACCACAAACAACTCTGGTAATTTTTGTTTTTTCATTAATCTCCGGTCAAACCTTTCAACGCATCTGGCATCAGTTCCAGATGGTCCCCCTCGATCGGTCTAATCAGCGGGTGATGGTTATCCGCCATGATTTTTTGCCCATCTTCGCCATAAAAGAACGCGAAAAATCTCGCCGCGCCTTCCGGGTTAGGCGAGCTCTCAGGAATAGTCAATCCATAACGGATTAACTCTCCGTTGAAAACTGGCTCTACCGACGCAAAACGTCGAAAATCCAACTTCACTGTCACCCGGCGATAGTTCGCCTCATGCGCTTCATCGCCCAGGTTCAGTTCTGCCGGCAAATTCAGCATCTCAAAGCCCTGCTGTTTGATAACACTTTCATACTCAAAGGCGTAGTCAATCTCTCCGGCTTCCAGCAAGGCGTTCAGCGCGATGCTCGAGCCTCTCATCACCAAATGCGCTGAGCCAGTTGTTTCCAGAATCTCAGGAATTCGAATAATCAGCATATCCCCCAGATCTACCAGATTAATCGGCCGGGTGAATTGACCTTCAAGAAAGTCATTGAAGATCTGATCGTTCCCATATAGCGCCTGTGCCAGCGCAAAAACCATCAGCTGTCGATAGCCAACTGCGTCAAAACGCGGGTCTGAGAGCCCCACCCTCACATCTGGTCGCGATAGAATCTGCCACCAATTTTCAGCAGTGATTTCATCAGCGTATTTTGATTTAGCCTGATAGGCGATCGCTAACTTATTCGTTGCCATTGAGGCATACCAATTGGCATACGGCTTGCCTGTCGCGGGGTCATTCGTCGCGTACATTAGCATCGGTATCAATGCCTGATCGGCAGTCGCCACAATATCAATGGGTTCATGCAGATCAGTCACATGCCTCATCACCTGAATCGAACCATGATATTCCATCCGCAGATCATACTGGGGATATTTCGCTTCAAAAGCTTTTTCGATTTCCTTGAAAGGCTGCATCAGGCTTCCTGCCGCAAAGACCACAATTGTCGACTTGGGCTTAGCTACGCAGGCAGAAACAGCGCCGAAAATTGCCAGGCAAAGACATAAAAGAGCAAACAATTTGTTTGTTGTTTTCATTTTATTAATCATCTGGGTGGAGCGAAACTCCACCCAGATTGAGTAAAGCTTATTTGAATTCGATCTTGACCAGGTCTTTCGCCCAGAAACTGGTCTCGAAACCAGGCATATAAGCTAATAACATCTCAGCAGTCCAACCGAGCATGCATTTCTCGCATTTCTGCAAGTCAGCCAAAGGCAACTCTGACGTATAGCCGTCCTTAGACTCAAACATAACCGTCGCGGCTTCGGGTTTTATAGTTACCGCTTTAAGTAGTTCGCTCATAGTGATGCCGGTGACATCAATTTCACCCTTCTTGGGGTGTTCAATCTTGGTGTTCATCACGCCAAACAAAGTTATCAACGATTTCATGTCAATCGTTTTTTCCGCGTCAACTAAGCCGGTCAGCGTGATTGTTGCGTCAGCCGGCCCTTCCACCGCTGGCGCCTCAGACGCGGGCGCTTCAGCTGCTTCAGAAGGTTTTTCCGCGGGTGGTTCTGCTGCTTCATCTTTTTCAAAACGAATGACTACTTTTGCGATTCCACCGATCATTTCTTTTTTGCTCAACTCTTCACCCACCAGCTTCAAGGGGAAGGCATCGCCTTCGAGCGGTTTCCCGTTCATCAGATAAGCCACAATCATCTTGTCATTACGCATGGTGGTAAAGGAATCAAAGGTCACGGTGAACCCGTCGTTTGCGGTTACATCCACCATATAGCCGGCTTTCGCCAGATCGTCACGATAAGCGTCATCGCCATGCTTGACCTCATCATCTACCCTGCCAAGCAGATAATAAAGTGGAATGCCAGCATATTCGTTGCCATCCGCGTCTGTCCATTTATAGAGGTGGCAATCTTGCGCAGCGCCTGACTCAAAAGTTGCCCTATCCATTGGCGCTTCAATTGCGCCGACAAAATCAACCACCCAGTCTTCAACCGCTTCCTTAAGCACGATCTTATTAACTTCTTTCACCAGCCAATGTCCATCGACCACCTGCAGGTTCGACTCACCAATCACCACCAGACGCAATGCCCCCTCCGCGTCAACGTCCAACGGTTTGCCCTCGCGTTCATAGGCGATAATCGTTTGCAGCTTGCCAATTCTCTCCATCTCATCGCCATTGGCCACATCATAGGTCATGTATTCGCCATTTGCCAACTGATTCGGAGAGTAGGTAATCGAATAGCCATCACTGGCCACTACCTCAACGCTGTTCGTGGGGCCAACTCCACCTACCGCCTTGAGCAGCTCTTCAACCAAGACACCCTTATACATGGTTGGGGCAGTGATTTTACCCGTGCTCGACATCATCCCGCTCAAGCCTTCAACAGCCGGAAGCGCTTTGAGCTGATCCATGGTCAGGTAGACAACCTGATCGCCATGCACCAGTTCAAGCACAGTTACCGGGATTTCCGCTTCATTTGCTGGAGCCTGTGTCTCGACTGTGGGAGGCGCCTGAACAGCGGGTTGGCATGCTGTTCCCAAAAGCAGGAACATAGCCATTAAAACAAAACAGAACTTCTTCATTTCATTCTCCTTTCCAAAATGGGAGGCGCAACCGTTTGCAGTTACACCCTTGAGCAAACACCGGCTGGGATTTGATGATTGCTGCCGCTCAGCTGACCATGCCCTTGTGGCGAAGGCGCAGTGAGTCGAAGAATTTGATAACATTATACATTCACTTGTCCCTCGTGCTTTATTTTTCAACCAAAATTAATCAACAATGTCGAAGAAGCTGTTAAGCTTTCCTTAAAACACTACATTATCTACTGTAAAATCTCCCGCTATCGGTGATAATAAGATAAGAGAGGTGAAACATGTTTGATGGAAAATTTACTAACACAAATCCACAGGCTGGAAAACCAGTCGACCCTAAGGCAGTTAAAACAGGCCGCAGTATTGTCATCGGCATAGTAGCAGTCGTTCTCGCGCTGATTATTATCTCTTCCGCGGTATCCATCATTCCCGCCGGCAACATTGGCGTTGTCACTCGCTGGGGCGCCGCGCATCGCGTGATCCAACCAGGGATCAACCTGCGCATCCCCTTTATGGAGCAGGTCGTTCTCATGTCTATCCGCACCCAGAAAGATCAAGTTGAAGCCACTGCCATGAGCAAGAACCTGCAAGTAGTAACCTCATCCATTGCGGTTAACTACCATCTGGACGGCGCACAGGCGATGAAGGTCTATCAGGATATCGGCACACAATACACCGACATCATTGTCGCTCCAGCCGTCCAGAACACCTTCAAAGCGGTAACAGCTTTGTTTACCGCAGAAGAGCTGATTACCGTCCGCGACCAGGTGCGCATCAAAGCCGAAGAAGAGCTTAGCAAACAGCTGGAACCCTACAACATTATTGTCGAGAACTTCAACATCATCAACTTCGATTTCTCGCCTGAATTCCAGTCCGCCATTGAAGCAAAACAAGTTGCCCAACAGGCAGTCGAAACCGCCAAGCAACGTCTGTTGCAAGCTGAAATCGATGCTCAGGCAACCGTCGCCCAGGCCCAGGGTCAGGCCGACGCCCAAAAAGCGCTCAAGAATACCGGCGCTCTGACCCAGGAATATCTCAACTACCTGTTCCTGACCAAATGGAATGGCATCTTGCCCAGCGTCATGGGCGGCACCACCCCGATGATTGATGTCAGCCAGTTCCTCGGCGGCCAAAAGTAACCGAAACAAATACGCACAAGAGGCTGTCCCAAAAGTATGGCGACAGCCTCTCTTCATTTAATAGTTAATCGTTCACGATTTCAATTTAAACTGCGTCTCGTACAGATGCGCGTATAACCCATTCAAAGCCAGAAGCTCTCGGTGAGTTCCCCGTTCCACAATCCGACCGCGATCCATGACCAGAATCAAATCTGCCGAAAGTATCGTGCTCAACCTGTGCGCGATAACGATACTGGTTCGCTCCGTAAATACCCTGGCCATTGCCTCCTGAATCAAAGCCTCCGACTCGCTGTCTAATGCAGAGGTTGCCTCATCCAAAATCAGAATTGGCGGATTCTTCAACAGCATCCGCGCCAGCACCAAACGCTGTTTCTCGCCACCGCTCAATCGGTAATCTCTCTCACCCACAATGGTGTTATAGCCTTCCAGTAGCCAAGCGATAAATTGATGGATGTTGGCGGTTCTGGTGACTTTTTCCACCTCTTCCTGAGTGGCATTTGGTTTGGCATAGAGCAGATTAGCCAGAAAAGTGTCATGGAACAGGTAGGTTTCCTAGGTCACCATACCAACCGCTTCGGATAACTCTTTGAGCGAAAGCGTGCGAAGGTCCTTCCCCTCCAATTTGATCACTCCACTGGTTGGATCATACAGTCTGGGAACCAGATATGTCAGTGTGGTTTTGCCAGACCCGCTTGGCCCTACCAGGGCAACCAGCTGACGTGGTCTGATCTCGAAACTGATCTCCTCAAGCGCCATTTCCCGGGCTTGACTCTTACCTTCAGGAATGACCAGGTTCATTGTTAACCCTGTTTCAGTCAGCATGCCCTCCACGACCTGTTCCGAAGAACTCGGCCGATAAACCTCACTTAACAAGCCCTCCGTATCATCCGGATATTTGAAGCTAACCTGCTCAAACGCCAAGTGCCCTTCGACTTTATCAAGCGGTTGAGGTTCTTCTGGTTCTTTAATGTCCATGGGCAGGTCTAATACTTCAAAAACACGTTCAAAGCTCACCAGAGAAGTGGCGAACTCAACGGCGCGTTCACCGGAGACTGAAACGCCGCATATAACTGCGTCAGGTAAGCGCCAAAAGCAATAATAGTGCCGATGGTGAACATCTTTCTGATTACCATCCAACCACCCAGTCCGTACACAAGGGCGGTGCCAATCGCGGTAAGCAGCCCCAACACCGCCATGAAAGTTCGCGCCATGCTCGCGCGCTGAATGCCCAACTTGCGCACCTCGTCCGCGCGCGCCCCAAACCGGGTCACCTCATCCTCATGTCGCCCAAATAATTTGATTATCAGAGCGCCGCCCACGTTGAGCGTCTCCCCCATTCCAGCATTCATGCGCGCGTTGACTTCCATTTGTTTCCGTGCGATTTTCCTGAAAACTTCCCCCAACTGCTGCGCAACCAACACAAACAAAGGCACAATAATCGCAGAAAGCAGCGCGAGGCGCCATTCAAGCGAGACCATCACCACTAAAACTGTCACCACATGGATGGTATTGGTTACCATGGCTACCAACGTGCGATTTACTGCGTCCTGCGCGTCAACCACATCATTATTTAATCGGCTGATCATCTCACCAAGTGGTGTATGCGTAAAGAACCGCAAAGAATCCGCTGGAAATGTTCAAACAACGCCATACGCAGGTCATAGATAATGCCCTCACCCACTCTCGCGCTGAAGTTCCGTTCAATAACCTGAAGAAAGCCACCGACCACGGGGGTAATGAGCAGCCCAATCAACAGCCAGATCAAAAGAGTAAGATCCGCTTCTGGGATGGCTCTATCGATAATCTGCCGCAGGAATAGTGGTGTGATCAGTCGTAAAACGCTGCCCAACAAAATTGCGATCAACGAACCAACGATACCGTCCCGATAGGATTTGGCATATTGCCATACCTGTTTGAGCACATTTTTATCCAGTTTCGGCTTTTCACCGCTCGCTTTGATGAACCCTTTCCAAGGTCTGCCTGCTTCCATTGGACAATTTTACTTCACCAGCGTACCAATAAGCAGCCCTGTCCATGTTTTCATCAGAACATCCCCATCTTATTTTTCAGAAAAGTCCCAAAATTTAGGCTCAGTTCAAATGTATCCTTGGATTATCCACTCCTTTGAGTTAAAGAGTGATATCTCATTAAGCCTATTAAAGAAGATCAACACAGCCTTGTAGAAGCTGGCGAGCGCAGCAAGACTGAAGAGGATGGTTCAGTGTGTTCGGCCAAGTTCGCGTCAAGCGAGAGAACTTGGACTAATCATAACTGCCGGTTATGCCGGCAGTTATGATGTCGTATTGATTATCTATAGTTAGCAGGCTCGACGTTTATTTATTGGATCGAGTGCCACGAACCCAGCGATGCAATCGCAGTTTCAAAAGCAACTCTTCGGGTAACCCTCTGCCATCGCTGGCTTTTAAGTTAGCCTGCAAATGACCTAAGTTGCGCATTCCCACGATAGTAGTACTAACAGCTGGGCTTGAAAGAATAAATCGTAAAGCCATTTCAGGCAAAAGCATACCTTCTGGGAGAAGTTTCTTTAATTCATCAGCCCGCTTCACCGTAGCTTGTAAATTGCCTGAACCGAAGTAGCGAGTGCGAAAATCTTTTTCAGGGAACTGCGTGTCAACGGTAAGTTTTCCGGTAAGACCCCCTTCATCTAATGGAACTCTGGCGATAACGCCCACATTCATTTTCTGGCACAGCGGGAACAATTCATCCTCAGGAGCTTGATCAAAAATATTGTAGACAACCTGAACCGTATCGACATATCCGGTTTGAATGGCCTTCAAACCGTTCCATTCTTCCCAGCGATTAAGGCTGATACCAAAATGACGTATAAGTTTCTTGGATTTTAAGTCAGAAATTGTCTCTTTCCATTCGTCTTCGTTCGCCCAAGAATCATCCCAGACATGGAATTGTAAGAGATCGATCGAATCTTTCCCAATGCCATCCAGAATCCTTTGTGTATAGTCAAAGACATGTTGTCGGGGAAAGACTTCGTCGAATAGATATTCAGAAGAAGCTGGCCATTTGAGATTCTTAGGCGGAATTTTACTCGTTGCAATGATCGTTCGACCGGGATTGTTCTTAATCAATTGGCCTAACAGCAAGTCACTATGACCGCTACCATAGGCCCATGCACTATCAAAAAAATTACACCCACTGTCTAAAGATTTCTGAAGAGTCGTCAATGATTCTTTATCATCCGCGCCAGACCAATCACTCATTCCCCATAAGCCGTGACCGACTTCACTCACGTTAAGACCTGTTCTACCCAATTTTCGATATTCCATACTATCTCCTCATAAAATAATTACTATTGTCACAAAATTATTGCCACCAAAAATAGTGTAGCATCATCTTTATATATTTCGGAACCTTAACAAAAGTATTATTATGAATCAACCCTGAACCCTCAAACCACCAAGAGGAGGGATTAACAACTTGCTGGTCAGATTATACCCTCTTGGAAGACCTGCAAAGTCAAGGACTTGAAGCGATTTCTTAACTTGTCTGAGTGCTTATTTTGTGTCAGTATTCGCAAGTGCGAATCGTCCGGGTTTGGATAGCGATTTTTATCCGTCAGCCCTGAAAAGGTTTGCGCAGTTAAAGAGCTTTAAGTATGACCCTTGCACACAGTTATCCTCAAGTGATAAAAAATTTGATTGAAATCTTCCCACAACCAGGTATCAAAGCTGTGTCGGGCATTTCTATCGCAATGTTTTCTCGGTTGTTCCCAGAAGGAAGATGAAAACGGTCACAGCTATGCTGAAGGTCTTCATGCCCGGGAAGGCAAACCTGCGGCGATGAGGAAGATTGTGGACATGGCGGAGAAGTTGAAGGAAATGAAGCTTCACGAAGCGTCCAGAAAGATAGAAAGTTCAGCGCCCGAGACTTTGGCCTATATGAACTTCCCCAGAGAACACTGGAGACGGATCCGATCTAACAATGCGATTGAACGACTGAACCAGGAGATCAGACGTGAGACAAGAAGTATCGGTGCCTTCCAGAACGGTCAATCTGCCTTGATGCTGGTATATGCCAGGCACAGGCATATGGAATAGTCTGACTGGGGCAGCAAAACAGACTTAACACCACCATTCTGATGGTTCATTAAGTCTAAAGGTGATTAGCAAGCAATGAAGAAATGAACGAGAAAAGAGGAAGATGCCAAGAAAATTCTTTGAATATTTTCCTCCTCTCTACTTACTCACGTTTTTTGTTAGCCGCGCATCTTACCTCTGGATACGTGCGGAACCGCCTTTCGCAAAAGCTTTTACCTGCTCGAGGGTGGCCATTGTCGTATCACCCGGAAAGGTAGTAAGCAAAGCGCCATGAGCCCAGCCCAAGTTAACAGCTTCTTGTTCGGGCTCACCGGCTAACAAACCATAGAAGAACCCAGAAGCGAAGCCATCGCCACCTCCAACGCGATCATAAACATCCAGTTCACATGTCGGCGAGAGATAAGTCTTACCATCAATCCAGGCAACTGCACCCCAGGTATGCCGATTGGTCGAATGCACTTCACGCAAAGTGGTTGCAACCACTTTTATATTAGGGAATTTCTCCACAACCTGGCTAATCATGCTGACGAATGTACTGGGATTGAGTTTAGATGTAGCGGTAATTTCAGGACCATGAAAGCCAAGACCCAACTGCATATCCTCTTCATTACCGACCAGAACATCAACGTTTTCTACAATTCGACGAAGCACTGATTGCGCACGTCCTGCGCCGCCCCATAGATTCCATAATTTTGCGCGATAATTCAGGTCAAAAGAAATGATTGCTCCGGAGGCTTTCGCGGCTTTCATCCCATCAATAATGACTTCGCCAGTGGTTTCTGAAAGAGCTGCGAAAATGCCTCCACTGTGGAACCAACGCACACCGTCGGCAAAAATGGACACCCAATCAATATCACCAGGTTTCAGCTGGCAAGCAGCTTCGTTGGCGCGGTTGTAAAAAACCACGGGTGCACGCATACCAAAGCCACGATCGCTATAAACCGTCGCCATATTGGGGCCATTTACTCCATTATGTTCGTAATGCTTATAAAAGGCCTTTATACCCATGGCACGCACCCGCTCTGCGATAAGGTCACCAATTGGATAGTCGACCATAGCTGAGGCAATGCCGGTGCGCAGTCGGAAACAATTTGCCAAGTTGGCAGCCACATTATACTCACCGCCGCTAGGATGGACGCGCCATTCGGTGGCCTTGCCGAACGGCACAATTCCCGGATCAACCCGATGGTTAAGAGCACCTAGAGCAAGAAAATCCAAAGCAGCTTCTGATTTAATATTCAATCCGTATTTCATAATGACACTCCTTAAGAAGATTAATTGTAAAATCAATGCACATAGTTGATTCACGATAGAGCAAAGGTTAAGATTAGTCGTTATTATTGTTCGAACTTCTACTTCTCGTCCATTCGGTGTGGAAAACTCCATCGCGGTCGATCCTGCGGTAAGTATGGGCTCCAAAGTAATCGCGCTGAGCCTGGGTGAGATTAGCTGGAAGTCGAGCGCTACGGTAGGCATCATAATAGGCTAGGGCAGAACATAATGCCAGACATGGTATCCCGCTTCTAATAGAGAGCGCTACAACATTACGCAATGCAGACTGGTGTGTATTCATAATGCGTGAGAATTCAGCATCGATCATGAGGTTAGAGAGATCAGGGGTTCGAATAAAAGCAGCGGCGACATCATCCAGAAAGCGAGCGCGAATAATGCAACCGCCGCGCCAAATGCGGGCAATTTCAGCGTAGTCCAAGTCATAACCATATTCCTTACTGGCAAGACGCAACAGGCTGAAGCCTTGTGCATAAGAACAAATTTTAGCGACATAGAGGGCATCACCTACCATATCTATCAAAGAGTTTCTGTCTCCTATGAGCTTCATCTCCGGTCCGCACAGAAGGTTAGAAGCATCAATCCGTTCCTGTTTGTATGCCGAAATGATGCGGCTCTCAACAGAGGCGTTAATCGTGGGGGTTGGCACTCCCAAGTCAAGCGCATTTTGGCTCGTCCATTTACCCGTGCCTTTCTGTTGAGCCTCATCCAAAATCAAATCTACGATAGCTTTGCCTGTTTCAGGGTCGTTTCTGGCGAAAACATCAGCCGTAATCTCAATTAGGTAAGATTCAAGTTTGCCCTGATTCCACTCACTGAAAACATCATGCAGCTCTACATTGTTTAAGCCTAATCCGCGGTGCAGGATATCGTATGACTCCGCGATTAACTGCATATCGCCGTATTCGATGCCGTTATGCACCATCTTGACATAATGACCTGCACCACGCGGGCCAATATGTGCGACACACGGTTCACCTTTTACTTTTGCTGAGATAGCTTCAAAAATCTCTTTCAACGATTTCCAAGCCCCAAGCTGACCTCCAGGCATAATAGCGGGGCCCCGAAGGGCGCCTTCTTCACCTCCTGAGACACCAGCACCAATGAAGTTAAATCCTTCTTGTTCGAGTTCTTTGCTCCGGCGTTCTGTGTCTTGAAAAAATGAATTACCTCCGTCAATCAGAATATCCCCAGCTTCGAGGAATGGCTTAAGTTTGGCAATCGCATTGTCTACGGGAGCACCTGCGGGAACCATCATTAAAACCCGTCGGGGTTTTTCAAGCGCACCCATCAATGCTTGCGGTGAATCAACGGCAATGATATTTTTCCCTGCTGCAGAACCCTTTAGAAAAGCTTCGGTTTTAAATTTGTCCAGGTCATATCCCACCACAGAGAAGCCATTACGTTCTATATTCAGGGCCAGATTGTGACCCATAACGCCTAAACCGACAACACCAATTTTGTATTTCTTATTTTTTTCCATGCAATTATGATCTCCCTTACTTCACTCTAAATAAAATCTCACCTGCTTTTGGTACATATAATATGCCTTCTGATTCGCGGTTTTCCCAATCTGTAGGATTAATTGAAGCGGGATTTATATAGCCCAGATTAAGCTTGGCACAATCCGCAGCAGAAATCTTGCTAGCCAGGTTCACTTTTATATTTGCTTTTTCGACACCATTTTCGATCACACCCGAACCACGCAGGTGAGTGGAATGTGCCAAAACACCGAGCGGAACGTTTTTGAAACGTTCCCAATGCGCCAGAAAATATGGCAAGATATGGTAGCCAACTTCGTAAATATATCTTCCATGAATAAGGCTGACCTCACTTAAGTGAGGGGCGAAAATAGTTACTTCACCGCCAATGCTCACCGCCGGCTCGATTTTGTACATCGCTTTTGCTGCGGTCCAAAGTTCGTCGTACATAGGCGGAGCGCAGGACAGAACCTTTCGAAACGGTTTCTCGCACCAATTAATATGGCGTTGGGCTGAGAGGTCCGCAGCTGCGTCCCAGGCAGTTATCAAATCACCAATAAAGATGCCGCTAAGATCATGTCCCTCAACAGTTAGCGCGATTAGCGTGACTGGAGTGGTGAGTTTTGCTGCCGCGGCATGAATCATCCTTCTCACGGGTGTCTCCTTGATTCCAATTGTGCCAACAACACCTGCCAGGGCGCCCAACCAATGTGTCGCATTGATCATTTCAGCACCTGAAATACCCGGGAACAGATACTTGGCACCGCCCGAAAAACCAACAACTTCATGCGGAAAAGTCGGCCCAAGGATCAAAATATGATCATACTCAAGCGCCGCCTTATTGATACGAATATCCACATGGTCAGGAAGTGAAGAATGCCAGGATTCACCAGCTATTTGTTTGATCTGATCTTGTTCAAAGCTGCCGATTTGCATGAGAGCGCTAGGATCATCCCATGCGTGATTTAATAATCCAATTCTGGAGTACCGTGTAGTTCTTTCTTCATGGGTGATCCCCACAAGATGACACATGCTCTCGGTGGTGAGCGCTGGATGTGTCCCCAGGGCAACCATAAAGTCAAGTTGGCGTACGTCATGCAAAATTTCAACTAATACGCGGAACAAAACAGGCAAAGGCAGTGAGCGCGTATGATCGGGAATTAAAACCAAGATGTTTTGATTAGAAAATTGATTCTCAAGACCCTTGCTCAAAGTTGCATAAATTTCATCTTCCGAGATCGGTCGACCCGGTCTTGTTACAATTTGGGTTTTGAGCATCATGTCCTCCAATGTCAGAAAAGTAGGTTAAAAATCAAAATATAGACCCGTGTTCCTGTTTGATTCCTTAATAAACGTAATATTAGACACCACTAAAAGCTGAAAAACCTCCGTCCACAGGAACCACAATGCCGGTCACAAAACCTGACGCAGGTGAAAGGAGCCAGAGCATCGGTCCGATCAGGTCTTTTGGATCCCCAAAACGGCCCATCGGAGTCAGATCTATAATTTTTTTGCCCCTTGCAGACAGACTACCGTCGCTTTCCTGAGTCAATAGGAACCGGTTTTGATCTGTCAGGAAGAAACCGGGCGCTAAGGCATTGACTCGGATAATGCTGGAATATTCTTGTGCCATATGGGTTGCTAACCACTGTGTGAAATTGCTCACCCCTGCTTTTGCCGCTGAATAAGCAGGGATTCGGGTTAATGGACGGAAAGAGTTCATTGATGAAATGTTCAAAATCACGCCACGCTTCTGCTCAGCCATCTTGCGACCGACCACCTGAGAGGGCAGAATAGTACCAATCAGATTGAGTTCGAAGACCCAACGCAGCGCCTCAGCTGGCAAATCAAAAAAGGAACGATCAAGATTTGTCGTAGCGTCAGGCTTATTCCCGCCCGCACCATTGATCAGGCAGTCAATGCGTCCGAATTTGTCTAAGACATTTTCGACTGATTCAATGATCGACTCAATTTGTAATACATTACACTGGAACGGCATAGCGCGTCCGGGTTTTGAATCGCTGTTAAGCCTGTCAGCCACTTTTTGGGCGTTTTGTAGGTTGATGTCAAAGATAGCAACATTTGCACCTACTTCGAGCAGTGCCCCAACCATCTCACTTCCCAGAACGCCTGCGCCGCCGGTAATAATTACACATTGTCCGCTAAAATCATACGCTTTCGCGAATTCACTGGTCATAATTCCTCCTCAGATACACTGTGAGATAAATAACGCGATGCTGATTATAGATGGTAAGTACGTTTAACCAACCCTACCGCTAATTCAATAGCCATTTCTTCAGCATCACGGCGGTCGATTAAATGTTGTACTAATAACCTGGCCAACCAGTTGGCTGATACTCGTCTCCATAAATCATGACGGGCTGGAATTGATAGAAATGACCGTGTATCATCTATAAAACCCACTGTGTTATATAAACCAGCTGTCTCCATCACGAGATCGAAATAGCGATTTATTCCGTTCCATGAATCGCAAAACCACCATGGAGGCCCAATGCGAATCGCAGGGTAAGCACCTGCAATAGGGGCCAATTCGCGAGAGTAAAGTGCTTCGTCCAAAGTGAAAAGAATGAGTGTAAGGTTTGCATTGTTGCCAAAGCGATCAAGAAGCGGCTTTAGATTCCGAGTAAATTCAGTTCTGATAGGGATGTCAAAGCCCTTATCTGGGCCAAATTGGTTGAAAATTTCTGGGTTATGATTACGGTAAATTCCAGAATGAAGCTGCATAACCATACCGTCTTCGACACTCATGCGGGCCATTTCTGTCACCATGTGCGCAGTAAATAGGGCTGCATCCTGCTTCCCAGCCTGACCTTTTAATGCCCGTTGGAAAATAGTTTCAACTTCAGCGTGTGATAGAAATGTTGTTTCTGGAAGAGAACAACTGGTGTCTGTAGCTGTACCCCCGAGCGACTTGAAATATGCCCGCCTCTGTTCAAGGGCAGCTATAAATGAGTTGAAGTCCTTTATTTCGACTCCGCTAGCAGTCTCTAACAATTGAATGTTTGCTGTCCAGGAGGGTAGCAATATATTGATCATATTATCAGCGCGAAAAGTCGGAATCACCCTGCCATTTAAGCCCAAGCTTGGAATCGCTCGATGATATTCAAGTGCACTAGTCACCGGATCAGTTGTCGCAAGCACTTCGATCCTCATCTTATTAAACAATTTCTTCGGGGTGAATTCTGGTTCTGCGAATTTCGCAACGATTTGATTATAAATACTAGTTGCCGATGAGGAATCCAGCTTTTCGTTGACACCAAGAATGTTTTTAAGTGTATGGTTAAACCACAGACCCGAGGGAGTACCGCGGAAGAGGTAAAAGTAATCTGCAAAGAGCTGCCAAACGTCACAAGGGTTCTCTTTGCTTAAAATCTGACTGTATGGAACTCCCTGTGAAACAAGCATTCGAAGGATGTAATGATCAGGTTGGATCAGAACTTCAACAGGGTTATCGAACCGTGTATTAAAAAGTGCAGGATCGATATGACTATGAGGAGAAAGTATCGGAAGATCTTTTATTAAGGAGTAAAGTTCGAGGGCGACTGGTTTTTGAGCTGAAACAGAGCCAAACAATAGATCGGAATCCATTAACTGCCTTTCCATTCGTTTTGGTATTCATTTTTTGTTTAATCATATATAATGTTATTAACGTTAGCGCTAATGTTATAATTATAACAGCATTAACTGGTTTAGAGTAATTTGTAGAAACAAATTTGCAGAAACGTAATAGGAGCAGCAATTTGAAAAATCGAGCGACCTTGTCAGACGTAGCAAAGTTAGCTGGTGTCACAATGATGACTGTCTCCAGGGCGATTAATAACAAACCTGGGGTGAGCGATGAAATGCGCCAGCGTATTATCCATATC
>JAAYCN010000039.1 GCA_012729755.1 Chloroflexota bacterium
AACAAAATGAATCAGAGGAGATGACTTTCGATTGTGAATTCTGGCCTCTCGAAGAGCCGCGCGCAAAGAATCAGCCGAGTCAAAATCAGGTATGGTCAGCCTTGTTCTTCCAAGCTCACTTTGACTATGCGCATCCGAACCGCCCAGACAGAGCAGATTAAATTCCCGGGCAAAGTCAGCAGCCAGGACGTTGAAACGCGTATTAATACAGCGTGAGTTAAAGACCTCTACCCCATCCAAATGATCGACGATTTCCTCAAGCGTCTTTCGCGTCCAGCAAGCCCCTCGATCAGTATCAAACGGATGCGAAAGGCTGATAAATGCGCCTTGCGTTTTGAGCCTTCTGATAGCTTCCATCGGTTCCAACCCCTTGGGGACTTCTTCGCTGACGAAATATCCCAGAAGCTCACCTTCAGTGGTCGCGATTTCTTCGCCAATTACAACCAAATCCGGCGCGAGCTTATGCGCTGTTAATGCTCCAGCTATACGATTATGATCCGTAACCGCGACTTTATCCAGGCCCTTGGCGCTGGCGGCAGCAATCAGCGCTTCTAATGTAAGCAGGCTGTCTTTTGAATAGCAGGTATGGCAGTGAAATTCGGCGCTGATCATTGGCATTTCGACTGTTAGTATACATGCCCCTTTTTGGATGAGCAAGTTATTAGCGTGCCTGAATTGTTATTAGGATTAGAAAAATCTGTTCTCATCTCCACTATCGGTTAAAATGTACCATTGGCATCAATATGTTTAAATTCAAAGTTATCGGAACCGATGGTTTAGCTCGCGCGGGTGAATTTTCGACCCCCCATGGTGTGTTGAGAACCCCAATCTTCGCGCCGGTAGGCACACAAGCCACGGTCAAGTCCCTCACGCCAACGCATTTAAGCGAGCTTAACGCTCAATTAGTCCTGGCAAACACTTATCACCTTTTCCTGCGACCCGGAGATGAAATCGTCGCCAAAATGGGCGGACTGCACAAGTTTATGAACTGGCCAAATCCCATCCTGACAGATTCGGGGGGCTTTCAGGTGTTTTCGCTCGCCAAAACGCGCAAGATTGACGAAGATGGCGTAACCTTCAAATCTCATATTGACGGTTCCACGAAGCGCCTCACCCCTGAAATCTCCATTGCCATTCAGGAAAACCTCGGAGCGGACATCATTATGGCTTTTGATGAGTGTTCTGACCCAACTGATTATGCTTATTCCACCAAGGCCCTGCGCCGCACCCACGCCTGGCTGGAGCGCAGCGCCCAGGCGAAGACTCGCCCCGATCAGGCCCTCTTTGGCATCGTCCAGGGTGGAGTTTTCAAGGACTTACGCGAAGAATCAGCGCGTTTTGTCTCCTCACTTGACTTGCCAGGCCACGCGATTGGCGGTCTGTCGGTGGGCGAAACCAAATCTGATATGTATCACACGATCGAGGTAGTCAATACCATCCTGCCCGAAAACAAGCCTCGCTACCTGATGGGGGTCGGCACTCCGGAAGACTTGATCGAGGGGGTCTTAAGAGGTGTGGATATTTTTGACTGTGTGCTGCCCACCCGCCTGGCGCGCCATAATTCCGTAATGACCCGCCATGGGCGCTTAAACCTGCTGAACGCAGCTTTTGCCCAGGACGAAAAACCCATCGATCAGGATTGTGCCTGCTATACCTGTCAAAACTTCTCGCGCGCCTATCTGCGTCATTTGATTAATGCCCGCGAAATCCTCGCCTCAACCTTGCTCTCCATCCACAACCTTCATACTCTGATCGCGCTTGCAGCAGACCTGCGCCGAGCCATCCTCGATGGCAACCTCAACCAGTTCACCGCAGACGCTCTTACCAACCTCAAGCACAAAAAGGAAAAACCATGACCTTCATCCAAGCGCTTATCTTAGGCATCATTCAGGGCTTAACAGAGTTTTTGCCCATCTCCTCAACCGCTCATCTGGTCATTTTGCCTTTCCTGCTCAAGTGGGATTTAAATCCTGCTTTTGTAATGATTTTTAATACTTTAATCCAGCTGGGCACTCTGGCAGCAGTGATCGTATACTTCTGGCACGACCTGATCACCATTCTAAAAGCCTGGTTCGAGGGGATCAAAACAAAACGCCCATTTGATGAGCCAAACAGCAAGTTAGGCTGGTTAATCATTCTTGCCACGATTCCCGCTGGCTTATTTGGGTTGCTGTTGCAGTCAAAAGTCCGCCAGGCAATGAGCAGCGCGGTGGCAACCGCTGTTTTCCTTTTCGTCACCGCCATATTGCTCACTGCCGCCGAGATTTGGTCACGAAAAACACGCCAGCTTGATTCACTTAAACCTCTCGACGCCGGTATTATTGGGCTTTTCCAGGCTGTTTCGATTTTTCCGGGCATTTCGCGATCCGGCGCGACGATTTCCGGAGGGCAGTGGCGGGGTCTGACACGAGAGAGCGCGGCCAAATTTTCTTTCCTGATGTCCATCCCCATCATGTTGGCCGCTGGAGCTTTAGAGATGCTTGATCTTTTTAAAACCCCCGGCCTGACACAAATGGTCCCCCAATTGTTAATCGGTTTTATCATCGCCGGTGTTGTCGGTTACTTTTCAATCCGCTGGTTCCTGCGCTACCTCAAATCCAAATCGCTGCTGCCCTTCGCCCTCTATTGCGCGGTTCTTGCCATCGTCGTGATTTTTGTCGCCAGCGGTCGAACGCTCAACTAATCGGCTCGCGCCCAATCAGGATGCCAGTCGATTTAGCGATAAATATTCCCCCCTCCTTATCGATCATTGACTGAAAAAAAGCGGCCAATTCGTTTCGCCTGATTTCACTGATTGTGCCGTCCGTTGCTGACATTGAAAAAACATAATTCGCCAGGTCGCTTGCGTCAGTGACCCAAAGGTCGTCCAAATAATCCACTCGCTCAACAACTTTAAAATGCCTCCTTAGCCGAACAAGTCCATCTTCAAGCGTGAAACTATCAGAATAACGATAGCACGATTCATCCTCCGGCGCAAAAGCAATCAACAATTTCGACAAACCGTCCATATGTCCGACCCCATTGGTTGCCGCCAGGAACCTGCCGGTGGGCTTCAAGAGTCGTACCGCCTCAGCAATCGCCTTGTCAGGGTCAGGGACGTGATAAAGCATATGGTGCGCGGTAACCGCGTCAAATTGCCCGGCTTCAAAAGGCGCCGACTGAGCATCACAACACAAACATAAAACCCCTGAACACTCGTTGAGTTCCAGTGCTGCCTCCGAAATCATCCCCAGGGAGAGGTCAGACAGAAACAGCTCGTTGCGCTGCGCGCCAGGAGCAAACCCGGATCGCCATTGCATCCCGTTGCCTTCCCCCATCGCGAAGAGCCGTTCTTCGGGTTTAAGACAAAGCTGCTTTAAAACAAAATCGTACCAGTTGCCCGCTCCAGTCCCATATCGCTGGTGCAGCAAAATACGGGCGCTGAGGTTATTAGGCCGTCGGTACTGTTGGTTAATCAAATAATCTAAGCTGTTTACATTAGACATATATCAAGTAATAAATATTTTAGATTCAAAATAGCAATAATTTAGTTATAATATACATAAGTAATAACACAATTTATTCACTATATCAATTCGGCACACATCGAGGATTATATGTCTTTACGCTTTGGGTTATTGGGGTTGCTTAGTTATCAGGATATGACTGGCTACGATCTAAAAAAAGCCGCTGACGCCACCATCGGAGGGTTTTGGGATGCACAAGCCAGCCAGATTTATCGTGAATTAAACTATATGGAAGATCTCGGTTGGCTGACTTCTGTGATTGAGTTTCAGACCGACAGGCCAAATAGGCGCATATACAGCGTCACATCCTCCGGCCACCAGGCGTTTTTGCAGTGGCTTCTGGAAAACCACACCGACAAGGGGCATCTCAATAAAAGCGTTTTCATGATGAAAATCTTTTTTTCGGGTGAGCATTCTACCGCAGAGAACATTCGAGTCTTTCAGCAATTCAAAAAAAACTGCGAAATAAAATTAGCTGAGCTCGAATCTAAAAACAAACAGGATTTCCCCTTTGGCATGACGCGTGACAATCATCCCGACCAGGCACTCTATTGGGAGTTTACCGATAATTTCGCCAAAGCCTATTACAAACTCTGCCTGACATGGGCAAACGACTGTGTCGCCGCGCTTGAAAAGCGGCTGGCAAGTTGACCTGTTCATTGTCTCTTCATACTGCTAAAGACCTCCTTTGCTGCTTAGGAGGCTTTTTTAATATTATTTTTTAATATTAAGGTGCTGAGCCAGCAGATGGTAACCACTCCAATCACCGAGCTGGACAGCGATATTATCCAGAAGGATAGGGGGTACGAACCTGATTTTAGCATCTAAATCAGGAGAAGCAGTGACAAGATGCA
>JAAYCN010000040.1 GCA_012729755.1 Chloroflexota bacterium
AAGACAGAAGTCCCTCGTTCGACTTGCATGTATTAAGCACGCCGCCAGCGTTCATCCTGAGCCAGGATCAAACTCTCCGCAAAAACTAACACCATAACTGGTGTTGCTTACGAGTTTCTAACTCAATGAATCTCTTTGGTGCACTTCCTTTCACTCTTCAGTTGTTAAGGTCCTGTTTGAATCGAGAGGCAGATTTTACCACATCGCTCAATCGTGTCAAGGGTTTTGGAGACAAAACCACCGATGTTTTCCGACTTTCTCTTGGAGAACACCGGCTTCGATGTCGGTATGCCTCTCAGGCACACCTCGGTTATTCTTTTGTAAACAATTTGCGTTTCCGCAAATTCCTTGAGGTTACTGTGTACTCGTATTCTAAGAGGTTAATTGAGGGCTGTCAAGGTTATTGGGGGATATTTATCTTTTTTTAATACAATTCCACAGATTTCTCGTCTAAATTTGAGTCAAACAATCCTTATCAGTCTAAATGCTATAATTTTCGCCATGCAGGAAGATTCTCCCGCGCCGATTTCTCCCACCGCCCGTTTATTGCTTCAGGCTGTTTTTATTTTCTTTTCGGGACTTTTTCTATTCCTGGTTTTCGCCCTGTCCAGTGTTCTGGTTGATCAGGTTTGGCACGCAGGCCGCGTTATGCCCGGAGTGACAATGAACGGCATCAACCTATCTGGACTGGAACCCGGGCAGGCAGCTTTGGCTATCCTCAATGGAACAGAAATTGGTGATGAAAAAAGCATCACCCTGCAGTATGGTGACATCGTTTGGCAAGTGCTGCCATCCCAGTTAGGACTTGAATTGGACGCGCCAGCTTCAGCACGCGAGGCTTACCTTTATGGCAGGCAGGGATCACTGGGCAGCATACTGGCATACCAGCTTTTCGGCCGGCGAGCAAGCCATGACCTGCAGCCCATGGTCACCTTTAATGAGCAAACGGCTTTTAACTATCTCAGTCAGATCGCCCACGAGTACAACCGCCCAGTTAAGGAAGCAGAGTTGGGACTGAGCGGCACCCAGGTCATAGCTATTCCCGGACAGGTCGGCTTGGAGCTTGACATTGAAGCCAGTCTTGAGATGATCGCCGATTATGTCCGCCGCTTGGACGGATCACCCATCGTACTGCCGATTAATCAGGAACCTCCCGATATTTTAGACGCTTCGCCTTTTGCGGCGAATGCCCAGACAATTCTCTCGCGCCCGTTTGAACTGACCATTCCCGCGGGACAAGCGGATGCCGGTGGGTCTTTCTCTTTACCTGTCGAACAAGTCGCTCCTATGCTGACCTTCACCCGCCAGCAAGGCGCTGGCCAGACGATCATCAAACCGCAATTTCGTGATGATCTTCTGCTGGCCTATCTCTCCGACTTGGCGCAGCGCACCGCCATCCAGCCCCGTAACGCGCGTTTTATCTTTAATGACGATACCCGGCAACTGGATCTGCTCACATCGGCGGTCACCGGCCGTGAACTGGATATAGAAGAAAGCCTGGCTGCCATTCAAGCTGCCATCAATGAAAAGCGCAGTTCAGCAGCTCTGGTATTCAATACTCTGGCGCCAGCCGTTAATGATGCCGCCACTTCGGCGGATTTAGGCATCACGGAACTGGTGCATGAGGAAAGCTCCTACTTTTTTGGCTCCAGCGAACCGCGCATCCAGAATATTGAAAAGGCAGCCAGTGAATTCCACGGCCTGCTGGTGCCGCCAGGCGCCACTTTTTCCATGGCCGCCAATATGGGCGATATCAGTCTGGATAACGGATACAGCGAAGCGCTCATCATTTTCAATGGGCGCACGATCGAAGGGGTCGGCGGCGGCGT
>JAAYCN010000041.1 GCA_012729755.1 Chloroflexota bacterium
CCGTCCCTCATCCATATAATTCGAATGGATTGACGATCTGTAAATGAAAAGAGGGTCATCATAATCCCAATGGGAGATAGCAGACCCAACCCTCGCGGTATTATGGTCAATTTCGGAGTTTTTGATGGTCAGTTTTCCCGCGGAATCTATGCCTCCCCCGCTTGAACTTATGCAGTTATTGCAAACTATCTCGTTATCGGTAATCCGGACTTTGTCAAGCTCTAAGGTGGAATCCCCATGCTTGAGGATACCGCCCCCTTCACCTGCCGCATTATAATTTGCCACAACCTTTCCGCCGGTGATGACCAGGTTTTTCAGGATGATATTGTAGTATTTGCCAATCTCCAATACGCGGTCAATCCCGTTGGCGTTAATCACCGAAGGCTCATCGCCCACGCCTTCGATGGTCACTGTTCGTTTATTGTTTTCGGGTTCAGCTGGCAGGTCTTTAAAATCGAGATCGCCATAATAACTGTCTTCACCGGAGGAGGGGTCATTTTGGGTCAACACGTAGGTGCCGGAGGGCAGCTGGATATGGAGATTCTTGTTGTTGTTCTCTTCCATGACCTGATAAGCGCTTTGAACAGCCGCACGAAGCGAGCAGGGCCCATCTGTGGGTTGCCCGACGCTGCAGATGCCGTTTGGCATGTTATCAACCAGGTCTTGAGTGGTATCTACATAGAAAACTTTTGTGTCAGGTTCCTGGGCTTTGGCGCGCATGGGTGAGAGAAGCAGCGCGCACAGCGCAAGTACGATGGATGTCAATAAGATGGACTTTTTCTTCATTTCAGCCTCCCGCAGGATGAAACAGGTACTGCGTTGAGTGATTCGCCGCGTTTTCAAAGCGGTGAAAGCAGCAACAAAACAGGACTCTATCAATAGGGCATCAAGAATAATCGCCAGGGCCGGCGAGAGCCTGTAACAGGGTACTTAAATTATCCATTGAATGATGAAATCTGTCAACTCAAAAATTCTCACACCAGGATGATCGCGTTCACCCTGGGAGCTAAGACACGCATTCACCCCGAGAGCTAAGACAAATTATTCACAAATTATTCGCGAATTCATAGAACATTTGATATCATTAAAGGTTGGGAATTAATCTTATGCCTGCTGAAAATTTGCGCGTGGTTGGCGCGAGAGAACACAACCTGAAAAACATTACTGTTGAAATCCCGCGCGACAAACTGGTGGTTCTAACCGGTTTATCGGGCTCGGGAAAGTCATCCCTGGCGTTTGACACGATCTTCGCTGAGGGGCAGCGGCGTTATGTCGAGTCGTTGTCGTCTTACGCGCGTCAGTTTCTGGGGCAAATGGATAAGCCTGATGTCGACTCGATCGAGGGATTATCGCCGGCGGTGGCGATTGACCAGAAGGCGACGACACACAACCCGCGTTCAACTGTGGGTACGGTGACCGAAGTATATGACTACCTGCGTCTGCTTTTCGCGAGGATTGGCGTTCCGCACTGCCCGGTGTGCGGGCGGCCGGTGCAGAAACAATCTGCGCAGGAAATTGTGGATACGATTCTGATGCTGCCGGAGGGGTCGCGCCTGCTTCTGCTCGCGCCGCTGGTGAGGGAACGCAAGGGCACCTACCAGGCTGTGATCGAGGAGATCAGCAAGGCGGGCTTCACCCGGGTGAGAGCGGATGGGATTGTCTACAATGTGGACGAGCCGATAGCGCTGGACCGCTATGTGAAGCATACGATTGAGGCAGTGGTCGACCGTTTGGTGATCAGCAAGTCGGAAAACGCTGAAGACGCGGATGGGTTCAGGTCACGGCTGACCGACTCAGTTGAGACGGCGCTCAAATTCGGCGAGGGATACGTGACCGCGCATAATCTCAGCATGGATCCGCCTCAGGACCTGCAGTTCTCGGAGAATTTAGCCTGTCCGGAACATGGCTCCATCCTGGTTGAAATTGAGCCGCGCACTTTTTCGTTCAACACGCCGCATGGAGCCTGCCCGACCTGTCAGGGGTTGGGTTTTCAACAGGTCATCGAGCCGAACCTGCTGATTCCGGATCGCTCGCTGTCAATCAGGCAGGGCGGGATCGTCGCCGTGGAGTGGAACGGTCCGCGCGAAGAGGGCGGCTATTATTGGCAGATGCTGGAAGCTTTGGGCGATGACACGGGGTTTAAGATGGACCAGCCAATCGCGGAATTTACCGAAAAGCAGCTTAATTATGTCTTATACGGCACCGGAGCCCGCGAAATCAAAGTCAATTATCGGGGGCGGAACGGACGCCGAAGCAGTTTCTCAACCAGTTTTGAGGGCGTCATCCCCAACATGGAAAGGCGATATCGGGAGACCCAGTCGGAATACATTCGCTCGAAAATCGGCGAATATATGGCTGAGAGGCCTTGCCCGGAATGCCGGGGAAAGCGCCTGCGCAGGGAAGCCTTGGGCGTTTTGGTAGACGAAAAGAACATCATCGAGGTCACCAGCTGGCCAATTAGTCGCACGCTTGAATGGGTCGACCGCCTGGCCTCACCAGAGCAAACCCCGTTGAGCAAGCGGAATATGGCGATTTCAGACCGGATTTTGAAAGAGATCAGGGCGAGGCTGGGTTTTCTGGTGGATGTGGGGTTGAACTATTTGACGCTTGAGCGCTCAGCTTCGACACTCTCGGGCGGTGAGGCGCAGCGCATCCGCCTGGCGACGCAGATCGGTTCAAAGCTAATGGGGGTGCTGTATGTGCTCGACGAACCCTCTATCGGCCTGCACCCGAGAGACAACAGCAGGCTGTTGGCAACCCTGAAGGAGTTGCGCGATTTGGGCAATACCGTTTTGGTGGTGGAGCACGATGACGAAACCATCCGCTCGGCTGATTGGGTGATCGATCTGGGCCCTGGCGCTGGCGAACACGGCGGGGAAGTCGTCGCCGAAGGCACACCTGAACAAATTGAGAATAACAAAAAGTCGATTACCGGTGATTACCTTTCGGGGCGCAAGTTCGTGCCCATCCCCGACAGCAGACGCGATGGCAATGGCAAAACGCTGCGGATCGTTGGGGCACGTGAGAACAACCTCAAGAACCTGACGGTGGATATGCCGCTCGGCAAGCTGGTGTGCATTACCGGCGTATCTGGGTCGGGCAAGTCAACGCTGTTAGTGGAAATTTTATACAATACGCTGGCGAGGCAGTTGTATGGCGCGCACACGCGATCGGGTGAGTATGACCGGATTGAAGGAGCGGAAGCGCTGGATAAGGTAATCAACATTGATCAGTCACCAATTGGGCGCACCCCGCGCTCGAATCCGGCGACTTATACGGGCATTTTTGATGACATTCGCGATTTATTCGCCGAGCTGCCCGAATCGAAGATCAGAGGCTACGAAAAAGGCCGCTTCTCGTTCAATGTCAGGGGCGGGCGCTGCGAAGCCTGTCAGGGGCAGGGACAATTGAAGATTGAAATGCAGTTTCTGCCTGACGTGTATGTGCCCTGCGAGGTGTGTCACGGCTCGCGCTATAACCATGAGACGCTGCAGGTACGTTTCAGGGATAAGAATATCGCTGACGTGTTGGCGATGACAGTGGAACAGGCCAGTGAGTTTTTCGCGGCTTTTCCAAAATTCGCGCGCAAGCTGGAAACTCTGGTTTCGGTGGGGCTTGGGTATGCCCAGCTTGGGCAACCGGCGACCACGCTCTCAGGCGGCGAAGCGCAGCGCGTCAAGCTGGCCAAAGAGCTCTCGAGGCGCGCGACCGGCCAGACCTTGTACGTGCTGGATGAACCTTCGGTGGGCTTGCACGCGGCAGACGTGCACAAGCTGATTGATGTCTTGCAGCAGTTGGTTGACGCAGGCAACTCGGTTTTTATCATCGAACACAACCCCGACATTATTAAAACAGCGGATTGGCTGATCGATCTCGGCCCTGAAGGCGGCGAATTCGGCGGAGAGCTGATCGCGGAAGGAACGCCGGAAGACATCTGTGACAACCCGAAGAGCTATACGGGCCAGTTCCTGCGTGAGTATGTTCAGGCTCACCATCGCCGTACCTGCAAACCCACAGGTAACAAAAGTAAGCGCGGCGCTTAATCGGCGGTGATCTTAAATGGCAAAGAAAGACCCAGGGCATAAAACCGTGGCGATGCGCCTGATCAAGCAGGCGCATCTGGCCTGCCAGACACATACCTTGCCAGGTGAAGGGGCATTGAGCGCGGAACAGGTGGCAGGGCTGTTGGGGGTGGAGCCTGGAAGGGTGTTTAAGACGCTGGTGACAGTGGGAAAGTCGGGCAGGCATTATGTTTTTATGCTGCCGGCGAACGCGGAGCTGGACCTGAAAAAAGCGGCAAAAGCGGGCGGAGAAAAGTCGATTGAGATGCTGCCGTCAAAAGAGCTGTTGCCCCTGACCGGCTATGTGCACGGCGGGTGCTCGCCAATCGGCATGAGAAAGCGCTTTAAGACTTTTATTGACCAGAGCGCGTTGACTCAGGAGACGATCTTTTTCAGCGCGGGGATATTGGGAACACAGCTTGAGATGCCGCTGGGGAGTTTGCAGAAGATGCTGCCGATTGAGGCTGTCGACCTGCGGCTGGGGGAGTGAGGAATTTGGGGATGCCCGTTTTCGAACAGGTTTTGGGCGCGTTAACTGCCATCGCAAATCCCGAGAAAGCCCTGCTGATGAAGGCATACATGCGCGATCAATTTGAGTTCTTGGGCGTGCCGAGCCAACCCCGCAAAGAAGCTGTCCGCGGCTCTTTAATCAGGCATAAACTTGCCGGCGGCCTGTGCTGGGAATTTATCGATTCCTGCTGGGCTGACCCACATCGCGAGCTGCAATACGTGGCGCTTGATTATCTTGACCGCAATAAAAGCCTGTTAGACAGGTCGCATCTCGGCCGCTTAAAACGTCTGGCAACCAAGAAAAGCTGGTGGGACACAGTAGACGCTCTCGCGCATATCGTCGGGGAGATCATGCTGAACTTCCCTGAATTGAAGCCGATAATGGTGGCCTGGAGCACAGACGAAAACCTGTGGGTGAGGCGTATTGCCATTGAGCATCAGCTCTCGCATAAACTCAGGACGGATACGGAATTATTGGAGAAAATTCTGGCAAACAATTTTGGCGTCAGGGAGTTTTTCATCAACAAGGCGATTGGCTGGGCTTTGCGCGATTACAGCAAGGCAAACGCGAGATGGGTGAGTGAGTTTATTGAACGATATCGCACACAGCTGGCGCCTCTCTCGCTTCGGGAAGGCGGAAAATACATTTGACGAGTTGATTTAAGATTGAAAAACTTTTTCAGCAAAATAGACGACGATTGACAGATTAAAGATATAATGGGTAATTAAACTGCCCAATGTTTAGGTTCAGACAACTGAACACCCCGCTTTTTTCCAAGGAGGTTCTTATGGAAAAGAAAATCTTCAGAACGCTGTCTCTGGCAACCGCTGTATTGTTATTGCTGGGGCTGGGCATTACCGGCCGCGAGGCTCACGCTCAGGAACCAGACTTGCACATAGTAGATACTACCGAGGACCTCAAAGACCTTGTGCAAAACGGCGTTTGCAGCGCGAATCATATGAATGAAGGACCATGCTCGTTGCGCGCTGCGATCTATGAAGCAGCGCGTTACACCGGCGGGAATGTCACCATTGAAGTCCCGCCCGGGGTCTACAAACTGACGCTGACAGAACCGTCTTTTGAGGGAGAACCGGAAGACCATTATGGCGATTTGGACTTTCCGGATCTCGCCGTTGGTGAAGCAACTGATATCACGATCATCGGCACCGGGGGATGGGATAATCCTTCGGTTATCGACGCCAATTTTATCGATCGGGTCATGCAGATCGGGAAAAACCAAAAAGTTCATCTGGAAAACCTGGTGTTGAAGAACGGATTGCCAATGAGTGATGACGATCGTCGTGGCGGAGGACTGAAGATTCTTAATGCCACCGTAACATTAGTTCACGTCCGGCTGACCAATAACGAAGCCCTGAAGACTTCCACATATAATTCTCTTGGTGGCGGGATCTCCAGTTGGAGTTCGCGACTGAGCCTGTGGTATTGCGAGCTCGACCATAATAAAGCCGATGACGGATCTGCCTATGCAGGGGGCTTTGACTATGATACAACAGATATCCGGGCGTCGACCATCCACCACAACACTGTTAATTTTGAATTAAGATCTCA
>JAAYCN010000042.1 GCA_012729755.1 Chloroflexota bacterium
GGATGCATCTTGTCACTGCTTCTCCTGATTTAGATGCTAAAATCAGGTTCGTACCCCCTATCCTTCTGGATAATATCGCTGTCCAGCTCGGTGATTGGAGTGGTTACCATCTGCTGGCTTCTCACCTGTGGGCGGCAGGTTTGTGAGGAGGCAGGTTGTGAGGCAGGTTTGTGAGCGGCAGGCTGTGAGCGGCAGCTGTGAGGAGGCAGGTTGTGGGCGGCAGTGTTGTGGGCGGCAGTGTGATTTACAAATGAAAATGTCATATTTTGTGGGGGGCAGGACAATCGCATCTTATTTTTCAATAAAACAGGTCTTTAGGTCTTCTATTTGGTGTATTAACCGGATAGATGGTGAGGGTCTGTATAACTGGGGAGAGGTTCTAATGTCGCCAGAAATTATCAACCTGATCAAACAGATCAAACACCCTCTTCCGTCTCACTGTGCTCGCCAGCTTCCCCCAAGAGGAAGCCTCGCGGAGCTGTTTCGTCGGATTTCACCAGATCTGCCTGATACATCTCTCGTAGGGATGGGTGTGGTCACCCCAACCCCAACCTGCTGGAACACAACCTAACACAGTCCTAATCCTGTCAGCTGACGCGAATTTGACCAAACATACCGAAACACCCTCTTTAGCCTCGCTCTGATATCAAACCAAAAACTCGCATTTTGTTTTGCTAAGGCCGCTCATTTAGTTGTGATTACCCTATGTGGGGTAGCATATGGATACATTTTATAAGCTGTGGCTATATAGGACATAGCCGATCGCTAACGAAGTAGCGGAGCAGGGGGAAATTAACTCATGTTGCCGATCATAAAAATTGGCGGCTTACAGGTAAAATTAAGCCGATAATATTCGCATCATCGAGAAAAGGCGGGCATGTCACGAAAACAACAAATATGTTGGGTCCTGGGAATGACGGGGTGTTTGTTGGTCTTTATGCTATTAACTGGAGCGTACGTTTGGGGGTGGGGGACAGCGGAAGTGGACCAGGCATTCGGCTCAGGGTTAGTGACGCGGGTAAAACCGCTGACACACGATATTTTCGCGGTGATCACCATACTGGGCGATACCAATTTTGTGACGGTAGTGACCGTCTTGATCAGTCTTGTGTTTATTATTAAGAAGCTGTGGCACCAATTGGCAATCTTTTTGCCGGCGATTTTAAGCGGTTGGCAACTGAACAACATTCTGAAGGATTTGATCGCCCGACCCAGACCTGTTTATCCGGAAGCGGTGCATCATATGACCAGTTTCAGCTTTCCTTCGGGGCACGCGATGATCTCAGTGGCGCTTTTCGGCAGCCTGGCTTATATTCTCCTGCCGTATCTTAAAACCAAAGCAGCGCGGCGAGCGCTGCTGGTGGGTGCGGTTTTGCTGACCCTGTTGGTCGGTTTCAGCCGGCTGGTTTTAGGGGTGCATTACCTGACGGATATCGCGGCGGGTTTCGCTTTCAGCGGGTTTTTGCTCCTCCTGATCCTTTTCGCAGACCAGCGGGAATGGTTCCGCAGACCACCGCTGAACCGTCTTTACTGAAGCATCTCGCCTACCTGCCCCTCTTTTGGCAGGTGCAGCGGGCAGCCGGTTTTCGCTCTGACGCTTTCGATGGTCTCACCGGGCGCGATGGCAACCAATTCGAGGCCTAGTTCCGCGCGCTTGAGAATGGCGGCATCGGTCACAATGGTAGTGACAACGCCAATTGCGGTGAGCGGCAGGGTGCACTCGGACAGGATTTTAGGCTCTCCATATTTGGTGACATGCTCCATGGCAACGATGACCTGACGCGCTCCGGCGACCAGATCCATTGCCCCGCCGGGACCGGGCAGGAGTTTGCCGGGTACGTACCAGTTGGCCAGGTTGCCTTTTTCGTCAACCTGCAAGGCGCCGAGAATGGTCGCGTCGAGATGGGCGCCGCGGATAATGCCGAAGGAGACAGCGCTGTCGAAAAACCAACCGCCGGGAATGACCGTGATGCATTTGGCGCCGGCATCGATGATATCGCGATCGATCTGCTCACCGACTGCTTCGGGTCCGCAGCCGATGACGCCATTCTCGGCCTGAATCAATACCTCAACATCATCAGGAAGATACTGGGTGGTGAGGGTTGGGATGCCGACACCGAGGTTGATGACATCGCCATTCCTGAGCAGGCTGGCGACGTTGCGGGCAATGAAATGTCTGACATCACTCATTTGAGCACCTCCTCACTTTGGATGACCATATCAACGAAAATGCCGGGGATGTCGATCTCTTCGGGGGGTAATTCGCCGACAGGCACGATTTGGTCGGCTTCGAGGATGGTGAAATCAGCAGCTGGCGCCATAATGGTGTTGAAGTTCTTGGTGGTTGCCCGACAGACGGCGTTGCCCATCAGGTCGGCTTTGGTGGCTTTGACCAGGGCAAGATCGGCATGGAGCGGCAGCTCGAGCAAATAGTCTTTGCCGTTGGCATGAATGATTTGCTTGCCCTCGGCGAGAAGTGTGCCGTAGCCGACGGTGGTGAGGAAACCGCCCAACCCATAGGCGGCGGCTCGGATGCGTTCGGCGAGGGTGCCCTGGGGGATGAGTTCGACCTCGAGTTTCCTGCTCTCGTAAAGGCTGATTAGTTCAGTATTGGTGCGGGTGAATGAGATCTTGAGCTGTCTGACACGGCCTTCAGAGATGACCTGGGAGGCTGGATACCAGATCCCGGCGGGGTCATTGCTGCAGTTATTGCAGACGAGGGTCAGATCGCGCGCGGCGCTCTCATGCAGATATTTGAAGAGTGTGCCCGGCGCGCCTACCCGGTTAAAACCGCCGAGAAGGATGGTTTGACCATCCTGGAATTTCTCGATGACGGCTTGCTTGCTGGCTAATTTATCGCGTGAAAATTTACCCAAAACGTTTCTCCTCCTTGACTGTGACTCTATCTTATTTTACACGAAGGCGGCGAAAACGCGGACAGTTCCAGTGGTTGGGCTTAGTTTTAGGGAAGTGAACAGCAATTCAGCAAGCGAGTTTTTCGCGGATGGAGACCAGCCAATCGTAAATGGCGCGAATCTGGTGGAGGCGGAAGGTCGTAATGAACCCGTCCTCGTCGCGCGGAGATGTTCGTTCGGCCTCGCTTTCAATTCCTTCCACCCAGGATCTGGCAGCAGTTATTTGCGCTTCAATCAACTGGGGCAAGGTCGCAGGTTTGAGATGCCTGACGAGGATGAGCTTAACCAGGAATTCCTGCCGCATGAGGCGCGCTTTGAGGACGGGCGTGGATAACCACTCGTTGAAGGTGGTTTTTCCGGCCTGGGTGAGCCGAAAATATTTGCGAAGCGGCTGCGTTTGCTGGACGATTGAGTTGTCTGTTTCGATCAATCCGATTTTTTCAAATCTATCCAATTTGGCATAAAAGAGCGGTTGCTTGATCACCCAAACACGCTGCATGCCCGGCAGAGATTGAAAGAGCTGGTAGAGTTCGTAACCATGCCTGGACTGATCAAGGAATAAACCTAACAGGGCGTAATCCACCGTGTTTGACGAGAAGAGATTGCGAGCCATTGTGATGTTGATTATACCTGAAGGTTTTTCGGCGCCTGATCTAGCGGCAAATATGGTAGAATGGCCCCTACTCAATAAATGAGTAGCCTATTCGAGTTTGGAGCAAAGATGAAGCGTAACATAATCCTAATTCTCACCCTGATAACGCTCACGCTGAGCGCCTGCACGGGGACAACCGCACCAGTCGCTGAACCCAGCGCAACTGAGGCGCTGGCCAATGAGGCGAAGCCCAACGAAGCACCCACAGCCGAAGCGACTGCCGCGGAACCAGCCGCAGAAGCTGGAGCCGGCTATGTAGTAAACGACGCGTTAGGTCGGGAGGTCAGATTTGACAAGATCCCTGAGCGTATCGTATTGGCAGGGCGGGGAGTGTTTATGGTGGCTGACGCGATTTATATGTTCCCCGAAACGAGCGAAAGACTGATCGCTATCGCGGCGATGACCCAAAAAAGCGAGGCTTTTTTGAAAATGATCGACGCGAATTATGCCCAAAAACAATCGTTCGACCGCAATGCGGGTGCGGAACAAATCGCCGCGTTTCAGCCTGATTGTGTGGTCATGAAAACGACCAACGCTGAGATGGGAGATGGTCTGGCGGCACTGGGAATCCCGGTGGTGTTTGTGGATTTTGAGACTCCTGAGCAGTATTCAAGAGATCTCGCGACGTTGGGACAACTCTTTCAGAACCCTGAGCGGGCGCAATGGCTGATTGATTATTTTAAGAACAAGCTGAAAGGTGTGTTGGTCGAGACTGAACAGCTCAGCGAAGAGGAACGACCTGATACTTTGCTGCTGTATTACAACGAAACGGATGGCGCGGTGGCTTTTAATGTAGCGCCAAAGAACTGGATTCAAACCATGCTGGTAGAGATGGCTGGCGGGAGACCAGTCTGGGGTGAAGCACAGTTGGAAAAGGGCTGGATGAAGGTCACCCTGGAACAGATCGCCGCATGGAATCCAGAGGTCATCGTGGTGACAGCTTATTCGCTAAACATCCCGGAGGTGGTTCAAAAACTGAACGCCGATCCACAGTTTCAGGCGCTGGAAGCTGTGAAGAACGGCAAATTCTATGGGATGGCGGCGGATGTGTATTCGTTCGATCAGCCGGATACGCGGTGGATTATGGGGGTGGAGTGGCTGACTGAGCTGCTGCACCCGGATCGCTTTCCGAATTTCATTCTGACAGATGCGGCGGAAGAGTTTTATCGGGAACTCTATGGCATGGACAAAACCTCTTTCCAACAAAACATCCTGCCAATTCTGACCGGGACGGTGAAATAAGCGCACGGAGGCGCATTGGCTCAAAATAATCACCAGACCGCCAGACCAACGATTGTTTGGCTGGCGGTCGCGTTCTTTTTATTGATCCTTCTGGCGGTTTTCATTGGACGTTATCCGGGACCTTTTTTAATGTCTCCCGGGAGACTGTTGAATGACGCGCTGGCACAACGTTTGGTATTTAACCTGCGATTGCCACGGATTCTCACCGCAGTATTGTTGGGAATGTCTCTCTCGGCGGCAGGGGCGGTTTTGCAGATGATCTTTGGCAACCCATTGGTTGAGCCAGGCTTTCTGGGTGTCTCGCAAGGGGCGGCGTTTGGAGCGGCGTTCAGCATCATTACGTTCTCCGGGATGACATGGCTTGTGCAGCCTGTGGCGGCCTTGTTCGCTTTTGTCGGTCTTGGCCTTTCATATCTGGTGGCGCGGCATGTGCGGTTTGGGGGTTGGCTGTTAAGGCTGATTCTGGCAGGGATCGCGGTGTCGGCTTTGTTTTCAGCGGGATTGGGAATCTTGAAATATGTGGCTGATCCGCTGAGTCAGCTGCCTGAGATCACCTTCTGGATGTTGGGTGGTTTGTGGACGTTGAATTGGCCGAAATTTCTTTCAATCGTTCCGGCTGTATTACTCGGATTGAGCGTGATTTGGCTGATGCGTTGGCGGTTGAATCTGCTCTCACTGAACGATCAAACCGCTTTCTCGCTCGGCACCGCGCCAGCCAGAGAGCGACTGATTCTGTTGACCATGGCTGTGTTGGTCACCGCAGCGGTAGTTTCGGTGGCGGGAATAGTCTCCTGGGTGGGGTTAATCATCCCACACATTGTAAGGCGCGTTTTCGGAGCGGACGCGCGAGAATTGATCCCAGCCTCAATGCTGATTGGGGCGATGTTCACGCTGGTTTGTGACACGTTGGCACGGACGATTTTTCCGGGTGAGGTTCCGCTGGGCATTTTAACATCTTTGATCGGGGCGAGTGTTTTTCTTTATCTGATGCACGCCGGAAAGCGACCCTGACAGGATGAACGAAATCAACAAGCCGAATGAGACAGTGAAAGAGTCCGTCATCCAGTTTGAGGCGGTGACGTTTGGCTATGCGGGGTCGAAAGGGCTGGTTTTGGACGGCATGAGCCTGGATGTCTTGAAAGGCAGCTTGACCGCCATCCTCGGGCCAAACGGGGCAGGGAAAACGACACTCTTGCAGCTCATCCTGGGATGGTTGCGGCCGCGCTCCGGGATGATCAAACTTAACAACAAGCCATTGGCTGATTATTCGAGGCGCGCAATGGGGCAGGCGATGTCGCTCGTGCCGCAATCGGAGCATATCAGCTTTGATTTCGAAGTTGTGGATTACGTCCTGTTGGGCCGCGCGCCTTATCTGGCGCCGCTAGACCAGCCGACCGCGCAGGATGAGGCGATCGCCATGGAGACGCTGGAAATGGTGGGGATCTCACAGCTGGCCTCGCGGCCGGTGACCGCCTTGAGCGGCGGGGAACGGCAACTGGTGCTGCTCGCGCGTGCGCTGGCCCAGCAGCCGAAGCTGTTGCTTTTGGACGAACCTACATCGCATCTCGACCTGGGCAACAAAGCGCGACTGATCAGCATCCTGAGGCAGCTGAATCGTCAGGGTGTCAGCGTGATTTTCACTACACATGAGCCTGAGGTAGCTTCGCAACTGGCAGACCAGATGATTCTAATGAGGGACGGCAAAGTAATGGGGGCGGGGTCCGCCGGAGATGTGTTTGAGGGCAAGACGCTGAGCGAGCTGTATGGCGTGCCAGTCACGGTGGCGGAAGTTGAAGGCCGTCGGGTCGCTATCTGGGGATAAAAGACGTTAAACGCCGTCAATTGATGACACAAATTGAATTATTGGTGATACGATAGAGTCATCTTGTACCAAGGAGTGTTTGAAATGATCAATCACTATCCTGAAATACCGCCCCGAACAAAGCCCTTTAAGCGAGCCATCAACAAGGTTGTTTTGTTTGTGCTTGGGCGGGCATTACAATCACTTTCGAAAGCAGACCCGTTGATAAGAGCCGAGACGGCTACCTGGCCGGAAGGTTTCACGCTGGCGATGCTGGTCAAGCCAAAAGGCGGGTCGATGGCGGTCAGACGGATGCCCGATTTGAGTTTGAAATATCTGGGCAGCCAGTTCCCCAACGACGAAGCTGATGTGACGATCTATATTAATGAAGTCGAGAGCGCGTTTAAGATGTTTACCGGTCAATTAGGGTCGGATGTGGCATACGCGCGGCATTCGATCAGCGCCAAGGGCGACCTGTCGTATACCGTTTCGGTGGTGAGAGTGATCAATGTGG
Organism: Chloroflexota bacterium; assembly: GCA_012729755.1. Taxonomy (GTDB): domain Bacteria; phylum Chloroflexota; class Anaerolineae; order Anaerolineales; family Anaerolineaceae; genus Mesolinea. The sequence continues at coordinate 7,125 of JAAYCN010000042.1, forward strand.
TAGAGGCGTATCTGTTCCCCAGGTTGATCTCGAGAGGATTGATGAAAGAACCGCCGCCGATTCCATGGGGGAGAAGACAATCGCTGCGTTTGAAAACCTATCTGCTTGGCATTTTATTTGGCATTTAAGAGGAGGAAAGATGAACTTCCCTGAATATTATGAATTTTCGTTTCCTGTCAAAATCATTTCGGGTCATACCGCGCTGAACAAGCTGCCGGTCGAGTTGGCACAAGCTGGACTGAGCCGACCGCTGGTGATCACTGACCCTGGGGTCGGAAAGGCGGGCTTGCTGGAGGTCTTTTTGAACGCCTTCGCGGAAAGCGAGATTACAATTGGCGCGATCTTTGACCAGACGCCGCCGGAATCGTCGACCCTTGTCGTCAACAAGATCGCCGATCTGTTTCGCGAGAAGAACTGTGACAGTTTGATCGCGCTGGGAGGCGGGTCGGTGATTGATACCACCAAGGGTGTGAATATCCTGGTCAGCCATGATTCTAATGACATTAATCAGTTTCGCGGCGCTGATATTCTGACCGGCCCCCTGAAACCATTTTATGTCGTGCCAACTACCGCGGGGACAGGGTCGGAAGCGACGAATACGGCGGTAATCCAGGATCTGGAAAAGGGCGTGAAGATGTTAATCGTGTCGGAGTTGCTGATGCCGAAAGCTGCGGTGCTCGACACGCGGATGACTTTGACGCTGCCGCCAAAACTGACCGCGGCGACGGGGATGGACGCGCTGACGCACGCGATGGAGGCGTATATCAGCATTCAGCAGAACCCGATCAGTGATGTGTTCGCCACTCAAGCGATCATGCTGGTGGGGCGGTGGTTGAGGCATGTGACCGCCAACCCGCAGGATAAGAACGGCAGATTGGCGATGGCCAACGCGAGCACGATGGCGGGAACAGCTTTTTCAAACTCAATGGTGGGGTGTGTGCATTCCATCGGGCACGCGACTGGGGCGGTGGCCCACGTGCCGCATGGGGTGGCGATGAGTGTCTACCTGCCGCACGGGCTAAGGCTCAACCTGCCCAAAGCGGCTGAGCGGATCGGTGAGATGCTGCTGTACCTGGCGGGGCCTGAGGTTTATGTGGCGACTCCACCCGAAGAACGACCCGCGAAAACTATCGCCGAGGTTGAGCGGCTAAAACAGGATTTGTATGAGCTTAGCGGGCTGCCTCGCACATTGCAGGAAGCGGGGGTGGACAAGGATCTGTTCGAGAAGATCGCGGCGCTGGGGATTAATGATGGCTCAGCGCTGATGAATCCGGTGGAATTAACGCTTGAAAGAGCCAGACAACTGCTTGACGCGGCCTGGCAGGGCTAACCGGAGTTCGCATATGATCAAGGGAGTAACCGGGAAAATCCTTTGGGTTGACCTGAGCGCGGGTACGTGCGTGGAAGAAAGAGTTCCGGAGGAAGTGTATGAGCACTACCTGGCCGGAATCGGACTGGCAGCCTATTATCTCTATAAGCGTATTCCTGTCGGCGCGGATCCGCTCGGGTCTGAGAACGTGCTGGCTTTTGTGCCGGGGCTGTTGACGGGAACCGGTTCGATGATGACAGGGCGTTGGATGGTGGCGGGGAAGTCTCCATTGACGCAAACCTGGGGCGACGCCAACTGTGGCGGCACGTTTGCTCCTGCGATTAAGCAATGTGGTTATGACGGCATTTTTTTCGTTGGTAAAAGCGAGAAGCCGGTTTATTTATCAGTCAGCGCGGTTGGCATTGAGCTGAAAGACGCCAGCGAATTATGGGGAAAAGACACAAGAGAGACAGAGGCTCTCATTCAGGCCGCGGCGGAAAAGCGTAAACCGCAGGTGGTTTGTATCGGCCCGGCCGGGGAGAAACTCTCGCTGATCGCTGGGGTTTCAAACGATCAGGGCAGAATGGCCGCGCGCAGCGGGCTTGGCGCGGTAATGGGAAGCAAAAAACTGAAGGCGATCGCTCTCAATGGGACTCAGCGCATTGAAGCAGCTGATCGCGAACAGATGAAAGCCCTGACGCAGGGGTTTATGAAACACGCTAAATTTAAACCTAATCTGCCGAGCGGTAAATTCATGCGGTTTTTGGGGAAGATGATGGCTTTTCTGCCATTGGCGATGCGCCAGGACGGCATGCTGTATAAGATCATGCTGCAAAAATGGGGCACGATCTCGATGAATGAGTTTTCGATCGTCACCGGCGACGCGCCAATCAAGAACTGGGCTGGGTCAGATAAGGATTTCACCGGGAAGCTCAGCGCGTCAATTAATCCGGATGCGATCAGAGAGCTCGAACTGAAGAGGTATCACTGTTATTCCTGCCCGATTGGCTGTGGAGGCTATTGCCGCATGTCCGATGGCGGAGAGACGCATAAGCCAGAGTATGAAACCATTTTGGCTTTGGGCGGACTGCTGATGAACCGCGATCTGGACTCGCTGATGGTGATGAATGAGAAGCTAAATCGCGCCGGCATGGATTCGATCTCAGCTGGCGGAACTGTGGCGATGGCAATTGAAGCTTTTGAGAATGGCAAGTTGACGCTGGAAAACACAGGTGGAATTGAGCTGCGCTGGGGAAACGCCGCAGCCGCGGAAGCATTGATTGATCTGATGATTGAGCGGCGCGGGTTGGGCGATATCCTGGCGGATGGCGCGAAAGCGGCGGCAGAGAAACTCAACAAAGCGTGTGAAGAATACGCGATCCACGCAGGGGGTCAGGAGCCGGCGATGCATGACGGCAGGGCTGACCCGGGATTCGCGCTGCACTACGCGGTGGAACCGACACCAGGCCGGCACACGATCGGGTCAATTTTGTATTATGAAATGTTCCAGATGTGGCGCAAATCACAAAAGGTGCCCAAGCCGTCGCCAATTTTTTACCCGAAAAAGTGGAAATATCGCGGAGACAAGAACAACGCCGGCATCGCTGTCGCCAACAGCAAAATGAAGATGATCATGGATGGAGCGGGGCTGTGTCTGTTTGGCGCGTTTATCGGCGTGCACCGCCTGCCCATTTTTGAGTGGCTGAACGCGGCGACAGGCTGGAACAAGACCCCTGATGACTACCTGGATATGGGCAGGAATATTCAGACCCTGAGGCAGGCTTTTAATCAGAAACACGGCGCCCCACTCAGACACGAGATGAGCAATCGGCTGATTGGCAAACCTCCGCTGAGAGAAGGCGCGAATAAGGGATGGAGCGTGCCGATTGAGGAGCTCGTGCCGCTGTATTGGCAGGGCATGGGCTGGAATCCTGATAATGGCCGGGTGGCTGAGGCGGACGTCGCTTTGGAGGGCTTGTAGCGGGAATTTCACTTGACACGCTGGGGGGCATGGATTATTATGCACGGCAAGGTTAAAAATGGCAGGAAAATTCACTCCAATGATTAACACTATGGTCATGCGCAGGCGATGGATTTCGTTCTGCGCTGGAGAAGTTGCCACAATCTAGCCATTAAGAACGAGCCCATCGCCTGATTCAATCTGGTAAGGTAGATGGGTGAAGATCAGTCGACAGACAGCCACCGATCTACCGGTGGCTTTTTCGTTTAGCTTGTTAATCGTTAGAAATTGGAGAAGAAATGAACAAAAAACTAAATATCCGAAACGCAGCGCTGACATTCGCGGCTTTCAGCCTGTTTGCGGCAGGTCTTTTATCCGCCTGCCAGACGGCAGCACCGACAGCCGCGCCATCCGAAGCGCCGGCGGAAGCCACTGTGACTGGGCCTTTAAAAATCAAGATCGGCGTCAGCCCGGTGCCACATGGTGATATCGTTAATTTCGTCAAAGAAAACCTGGCCGAGGCCGCGGGTCTGGAGATTGAAGTGATCGAGTTTAATGATTATGTATTGCCGAACCTGTCGCTCGATGACAAGTCGATTGACGTCAACTTCTTTCAACACCTGCCTTACCTGACAGATTTCAATGCCAGCAATGGCACGGATTTGATCTCAGTGGCTGGGATTCATATCGAACCGCTTGGTATTTATTCCAAAGCGCTGAAGTCGCTTGACGAAGTGCCGGATGGGGCGGTAGTGGGCATTCCGAATGACGCTTCGAACGGCGGGCGGGCGCTGAACCTGCTGGCGGCTAATGGAATGTTGAAATTGAAAGAGGGCGTGGGTTTTGAGGCGACTGTCGCGGATATTGTTGCAAACCCCAAAAATCTGAAGATCACTGAGCTTGAGGCGGCGCAATTGGTCAGATCACTTGAAGACACGTCTGTTTCGGTAATCAATGGCAACTACGCCCTGCAGGGAGGGCTGACCCCAGCCAAAGACGCGTTGGCGCTGGAGAGCGGTGAGAATAACCCTTATGTTAATATTTTAGCTGTCAAACAGGGTAATGAAAGCAACCCGGCGATCTTGTTATTGGTCAAACTGCTTACTTCAGATGAGGTCAAGCAGTTTATCGAAGAAAAATACGCCGGTTCGGTAATCCCGGCTTTCAGCACGCTAAATTAACGCAGTGATAAATCAATGAATGGCAGGGCACCTTCAAAACGCCCTGCCGCAACAGAGTGAGAAGATGATCACACTTAAAGGTGTCAGCAAGTCATTTGGAAATGGTGGCAACGCCGTGCACGCGCTGCATGAGGTTGACCTTGAGGTAGGGCGCGGTGAGATTTTTGGCGTGGTGGGGGCGAGCGGCGCAGGGAAGAGCACGTTAATTCGCTGTGTGAACCTGCTCGAGAAGCCTGATAAGGGCAGCGTGGAAGTGGACGGACAGGTCATGACCACCCTGGGGGACGCGGAGCTGCGCAAGGCCCGTCAGCGCATTGGCATGATCTTTCAACTTTTTAATTTATTAAGTTCGAGGACGGCGGCTCAAAACGTGGCTTTTCCGCTGGAAATCCAGAAAATGGAAAAGCCACTGAGAGAGAAACGGGTGGAGGAGCTGTTGGAAATGGTGGGGCTCACTGATAAGGCCGGGTCTTATCCGGCGCAGCTCTCAGGCGGCCAGAAACAGCGGGTGGGCATCGCCCGCGCATTGGCAACAAACCCCTCTGTGCTGCTCTGCGACGAGGCTACTTCGGCATTGGACCCGGCTAATACCCGGGCGATCCTGACGTTATTGAAGGATCTCAATCAGCGGCTGGGGTTGACGATCTTGTTGATTACGCATGAAATGGAAGTGGTCAGACAAATCTGCGACCATGTAGCCATTCTGGAAGAAGGGAGGGTGGTTGAGCAGGGCGCGATCAGCGACTTAATCGCCAACCCAACCAGCCGGCTCTCGCAGGCATTCTTCCCGCCAATCCTTGACTCACAGCCTGCGGAAGGTTCTGTTTGGGCGGCGATCACTTTTTTGGGTGGCTCGGCGGATGAACCGGTGCTGACTAATTTAGTGCGCAAGTTTGACGTGGAAGTCAATATTCTGGGTGGGTCGATTCAGACCATCGGCGGGCAGCGGGTTGGCCAGCTGCAGGTTGAGCTGAAAGGGGAGCAAACCCAAGAAGCGGTTGAGCACCTGCGCGAATTGAACCTAAGGGTGGAGGTGAGATGATGGACTGGTCAAGCTGGCTGCCGCGTTTGTGGGAAGCAACTTATCTGACGCTGTACATGGTGAGCGTTTCGGCGCTTTTTACCGTGGTGCTGGGGTTGCCGCTGGGGATTTTGCTGGTTAATTCGGATTCGCGAGGGCTGGCGCCACGTCCCTGGCTGAATAAGGTGTTGGGTCTGGTCGTCAATGTCGCCCGATCGCTGCCGTTCATCATCCTGCTTGTGGTGATCATTCCGTTTACGCGGGCGCTGGTGGGGACGATCATTGGCCCGACAGCGGCGATCGTGCCGTTGACGATTGCCGCGGTGCCCTTCTTCGCGCGGGTGGTCGAGACGGCGATCAGGGAAGTGGATCGGGGTTTGGTCGAAGCCGCCAGGTCGATGGGGGCGACGAATGGGGAAATCGTGCGCAAGGTATTGATTCCGGAGGCGTTGCCATCCATATTGTTGGGTGTGGCACTGACGGTGATCAGCCTGATCTCGTATTCGGCGATGGCAGGCGCGATTGGAGCGGGCGGCCTGGGGGATGTCGCTATCCGGTTTGGGTATCAGCGGCGCGAAGACACAGTGCTATTGGTGACGGTGATCTTGTTGATTGTCGTCGTGCAAGGCATCCAGTTATTGGGCAACTGGTTGGCGGCGCGGGTCAATAGATGGTGAGGAGCAAGACGGTGAGGAGCAAATCCAAGTGGTTTGGTTTCTGTTGTATACTTTGCTTTGCCCTTTTGGAATGGGTAAATTTTAATAACGCAAGGTGACCATGGACAAAGAACTGACTAACCAGACAGATGAATTGACTCAAAAGACACCGAAAAAGCACAATCCGGCTGTGGATTGGATTCTCAGGCTGATCAAAGGCGTCATTATTGGCTTTGGGGCGATTACCCCCGGCCTTTCAGGCGGCTTGTTGGCGGTGGTGTTGGGTGTCTATGAGCCGTTGATGCGGTTTCTGGGGCACCTGAAAGATAAGTTCATAAAAAACCTGTTCTACTTCATTCCGGTGGGTATTGGCGGCGCTGCGGGGGTGGTGATTTTTTCAAAGCTGGTTTCATATTCCTTTGAGAACTTCAAAGCGCCGTTTATCTGGCTCTTTTTGGGTTTTATCGCCGGCACGTTTCCTTCCTTATATCAGACCGCGGGGAAGAACGGGCGGAAAGGCTACCATTATCTGATTTTGATTTTACTGGCGATCGGCACTTATTTTTTGATGCGCTGGATGGAAACGATCACGAATGTAAACTTGCCGCAGACGCTGGTCAGCTGGTTGTTGGCTGGACTGTTGACCGGACTGGGCGTAGTCGTGCCGGGGATGAGCCCATCGAATTTCCTAATCTATATTGGTCTGTATAAACCGATGTCGGATGGTATCGCGGCGCTGAATATGGGTGTGATTTTGCCATTAATTGCTGGTGTGTTGATCAGCGTTTTGGTTTTGGCAAAGTTGGTGAACTGGATGTTCGATCGGGCTTATGGGGTGATGTATCATCTGATTCTGGGGATTGTCATTGGCTCATCGGCGGCAATCGCGGTGATTCACGGGCAGACCAGCGGGTCGATGATAGCGGTTTGCGCGGGGTGCTTTGTGGTTGGGGGGATCGCGTCGTACTTGTTAGCCAAGTTGGAGGAAAAATACCCGCGAGAGTCGTTGTTTTAGAGGAAGAAAGAATCGCAAGCTGAATAAGCGGCCCTGCTGATGGCAAGGTCTTCACGCCTGGCTTCATGCCGAAGCCAGGCGGTTGGGTGGTTGTGTCAGTATGCGGCCGCTTTGATCGTTAGATTATTTTTGAACCAGTATTGTTTCATCCGGCAGGTTGGGGACGAGGCAGAGGAATTCAAAAGCCTGGTTACCCAAAGATGTATAGGAATGGGGCACATTGGCAGGAATAAAGACGACCGCGCCTTCTGACACCTCAAGGGTCTGATCACCGATGATGACCTGAGCCCGCCCGCGCAGGACGTATTGTTCATGCTCGACCTGGTTGACATGCAGGGGCATTGAGGCGCCAGGCTCAATCCGAAAAGCGCGCATGGCAAAATGGGGGCCTTCTTCGGGGCTGATGAGCATTTTGCGGGTAATTCCTTCACTGGCGGCGACGGGGGTAGAAGCGATATCTTCAAAGCGTTTTACACTCATAAGGATCCTTTCTTTCTCTGGAGATGATTCTATCTCATCAAAGAAAAACTTTACAAAATGTTCATGTTTGTTAGTCTTTTGACAGAGAAAATACGGATCAAATAGAGTATGATAGGCTTATTTTGAAGTCGAGGAATGTGAGATGAAAAGGGAGAAAAAAGAACTGAACGAAGCAGATCGCCTGGAGCGCAAGATGAGGGCGGCGAGAACCTGGCGGGATATTGGCGATTATTTGCTCTGCATGCTGGGGGGTGTGATTTACTCGGCTGGCGTCAATCTGATTGTTTTCCCGATTGGGCTTTATATCGGCAATTACACTGGCATTGCGCAGATCATTCAGGACATCCTCAGGCACTTCTTTCCGGGTATGGCAGACATTCGCGGCTTATTGTTGTTGGCGATGAATATCCCGATGCTGGTTGTTTCGTTCACGATCATCAACCGCAAGTTCTTCTTCAAGACAGTGCTGACGATCATCATGGTGACAATTTCCATGCAGTTGATTCCGGTAAAACAGATCATTCCGGGAATCACTGATACGCTGACTCTGTGCATCATCGGCGGACTGGTAGCAGGGCTTGGTTCGGGTTTGAGCCTGCGCAGTGGAGGGTCAGCCGGCGGGGTGGATATTTTGGGTGTATACCTGAGCCTGAAACACGAAGGTTATAGTGTTGGAAAGGTCGCGTTGATTATCAGCTTATTGGTATACGCTTACACATTGTTTACTTTCCCGGTTGCCATTGTGATTTACTCAATTATCTTCACGCTGATTCTGGTGTATGTCATTGACCAGGTGCATTTTCAAAATCGCAAGATTCAGGTCACAATCGTCTCAAAAGATCGGGGGGTGTTGGACCTGATCACGAAAAAGATTGTCAGAGGAGCCAGCTATTGGGAAGTAAAAGGCGCATATACGGATGAACCGCGTTATCTGATTACGACAGTGGTTTCAAAATATGAGTTGATTCGCTTACGCCGCCTGGTGATTGAACTCGATCCGCACGCGTTTCTGATCGAAGGCACTGAGGTCAATGTCACTGGCTACTTTCCGAGCCATTTCTTTTAGGGTTTGATTGTTTTGGGACTATTGGTCGTCTTCAGTGCGCAGGTAGTTATAGTCCATTGGGCTTAATAGGGCTGATTTGTCCTCTTCCCAATTGAAGGGGTCGGCTTCGTAGAACCAGCCTTCGCCGTATGGATCCGTTTTAATTAAAGAGGGATCATTCAACAGGGCAGTATTAGCCGCGCGAATGCGACCCATCAGGGGGTTTTCTACTTCAACCTGACCATCAGATGTGGTGATCTGGACCAGCTTATTGCCGACGTAGGCATTGCTGCCTACTTTGGGCAGGGTCAGCGCTGTGATATTGGCGAGTTTCGCGGCAGCTTCTTCGGTTAGGCCGATGCGGAGGCGGCAGCCTTTGGATTGAACCCACGTGCCACTAACCGCATAGAGACGATCCGTGGGCACATGGTAAGAAATATTATCGATCTGATAAGTCAGTGATTCAACCATTTTCGCCTTGATGACGCGCTGGAATAGACAGTTATTATTTTATACGATTTTGTAATTTTTTGCCATGATTAACGGGGGATTAGTCGAGGATAATTACAGCGTATTTGTCAGCGAAACCTGCAAAATGAGACCCAACACATCTTGGGTAATACGAATTCAGCAAGCACGTCGAAACACACTCTTCAGTCTCGCTGCGCTCGCCAGCTTCCTCCTGGGGGAAGCCTCGTTTAGCCACTTTAAAAATTCTTATTGGATAAAACCGAATCACTTGCCTCTTGTTTGGCTAAATCCGCTGATTTAGACACGGTTGCACTGGAAGTTACTGGCGATTGCTTGCCCAAAGCGAGTCATTCCGATAGAATCAGAGCATGAAAATCGATATTTTCAGTCTTTTTCCGGATGTTTTCACGCCATATCTCAATATTTCTATCCTCAAACGCGCTATTCAGAATGGATTGCTTGAGGTGAATACTTACAATATTCGCGATTGGGCAACTGACAAGCACCATACGACGGATGACACGCCTTATGGCGGGGGCGGGGGAATGGTGATGAAGCCGGAGCCAATCTTCGCAGCGGTTGAAGCGATTTTGGGGGCACCACCTGTTTGCCCGGTAGTCCTGCTCTGCCCACAGGGAAGAGTATTCAATCAGGCACTCGCCAGAGAACTGGCGGGGCATGATCATATCGCCTTGATCGCTGGGCGGTATGAGGCGTTTGATGAACGCATTCGTGAGCATCTGGCAACTGATGTGATTTCGATTGGGGATTATGTGTTAACAGGCGGTGAGCTGCCGGCTTTGGTGATTCTGGACGCGATAGCGAGATTGCAGCCGGGTGTGTTAGGTGATGATGAAGCCACCAGCGATGATTCATTTGCGGAACATGGCTTGTTAGAATATCCACAGTATACAAAGCCTTCTGTCTTTCGGGGCTGGGAGGTGCCGGAGGTATTAGGCAACGGACATCTGGCGAAGCAGAATGAGTGGAAGCATGAACAGTCTTTATTGCGCACGCTCAAGTGGCGGCCTGATTTGCTTGAAAAAGTCAATTTGACTGATAAGGACAGGGCTTTTCTCGAGGCGCATGGGCTAAACAGCGCCGCGGCTGAAGAAAACAACACGATTTGATTTGAGATTAATCTTTTATCTTGACGAAATATAAAGGAGCAGCATGCAGGAAAATAAATTGAATTACGGCAAGACATTTTTATTGGGATTTGGCTTTTTTGCGGTGATGGTAGCCTGGTCGGTTTACAACTCATTTGTGCCGCTCTTTCTGGGCAACAAGTTTAACCTCTCGCCAGCCACAATCGGGTTCTTTATGACGCTGGATAATATCGCGGCGCTGTTTTTGCAGCCAGTAATCGGTTCGATCTCTGACCGCACGCGCACGAAGATCGGCAGGCGGCTGCCGTTCATGCTGGTCGGCGCGCCGATCGCAGCAATTGCCTTTTTCTTCGCGCCGATGGCGGCGATCCCGATGTTGGATATTCCGAGCTCGGCGCAGCTGCCCCTGTTTGTGACGTGTACGATTACTTTCATGCTGGCAATGGCGATCTGGCGTACGCCGGTGGTGGCCTTAATGCCGGACGTGACGCCTTCACGTTTCCGCTCACAGGCGAACGGCGTAATCAATTTTATGGGCGGTGTTGGTTCGATTATCGCCTTTCTGATTGGCGGTAAGCTTTATAAAATCAATCAGGCTTATCCCTTTTGGCTGGCAGCGGTCTTGGTGTTGGTGGGGGTGTTTTTGGTGTTCCTCTTTATTCGCGAGCCAAAGATCTATGAAGAAAACCCCAATATTGAAAAGCCCAATCTGTGGCGCAGTCTGAGGCAGATCTTCGAGGAACGTCAGCACAACGCCATCCGCATCTTTTTAGCGATCTTCTTCTGGTTTGTGGCGATGAACGCAATAGAAACCTTCTTCACGCTTTTTGCCAACCGTTCGTTGGGGATGGCGGAAGGGGACGCGGTGTCGCTGTTGACGTTGAACTCGCTGGCGTTTGTCTTGATGGCGCTGCCAGCTGGGTATATCGGCGGCAAGGCCGGGCGCAAACCGACGATCAGCGCGGGGCTGGTGGTGATGATTTTGGTAATGCTGTCGATTTTTATTATCCCCAAAGAGACGCTGACGGTTAATTTGTTCAAGCTGCCGATTCTGGGGAACGTGCCGGTGGTGGGGGTGATGCTGCTGGTGGCTGGCCTGGGTTGGGCGCTGATTAACATCAATTCGCTGCCGATGGTGGTAGATCTGACCGACGCTGTGCAGATTGGCACTTATACGGGCCTGTATTATCTGTTCTCAACCCTCGCGGCGATCGCCGGGCCAAACGTTAATGGTTGGATCGTGCAGCTGACCGGCAATAATTACGCTTCAATCTTTGTGATTGGCCCGATTTTCATGCTGGCAGCTTTGATCTCAATTTTGGGTATGAAGGGTGGAGAGGCGCAGACAACGCGTCCCAGTACCTTTGCGGAAGGCTCGGAGATTTAAATAGTTTAAGTCAGTGTTTTGCATCCCCGATCAAATAAATCGGGGATTTTTTTGTTTGAATTGTTCGTCGGCTTGCGCGCGACCTGCCTGAAACGTGTTTGTCAGATTCATACCGGTGGAAAATCTCTGAGCGAACGCATCGAAATACCCTCTTCAGTCTCGCTGCGCTCGCCAGCTTTCCCCCCAGGGGAAGCCTAAGTTTTGTCGGGTTTCATCCGACCTACATCCTCCGGAGCAAAACTCAATGTGTGCTGGCTAATGTGAATTCAACAAAAACACGTTGGAACACCCTTTTAAGTTTTGTTTTGTTCGCTAGCTGAAGCCTGATATCAAACCAAAAGACTTGCATTTTGTTTGGCTAAAGTTGTTCATTTAGACGTGGTTGCCCTGGAATCAATATACACCTTGACAACAACAAGAATTGAGAATAATATATTGAACGTTGTTCGAATTGAAAGTGACGAGTGAATTATGAATACTTCTGTTACATCTGAGAAAGATATTTTGGAAGCCTGCAGGCAGTTAGTTTCAGATAAAGGTCTTTCTTTTTTGAATATGCGTGCAGTTGCAAAATCCTGTGGAGTGGCATTAGGTTCCTTATATTATTATTTCCCGTCAAAAAATGATTTGCTGATTGCAACTATTGAAAGCGTGTGGGAAGATATTTTTAGAATAAAGGATACTGATATAAGTAAATTGCCTTTTCCTGAATTTATAGATCGATGCTTCGGACATATTCAGTTAGGCATACAGAGGTACCCCAACTTCTTTACAATACACTCAATCAGTTTTTCAACTTAAAGTCAAAACAAAGCGCGAGATTCGATGGAACACTATCTCGCTCAAATCAAAGAGCAGATGTTAAGCTCACTGCATGCAGATGAGCGTGTCTGCAAAGATGCTTTTTCAACTGACTTTTCTGAAGCTGATTTTGTTGATTTTGTGTTATCAAATATCATTTGTTTATTGATACAAAAAAAGAACAACTGTGTTTTGCTTCTGGAGGTCATTCGTCGCACGATATATTAATCTTTTGATTACTCTTCCAGTCTAACTGACTGGATTTTTTGGAATATTTATTGAACAATGTTCAAATCGAAAGGAGATATTAATCATGCAAGCTATATTTGAAACAGTTTTCGACATTGTTTATCTATCCACCGTCATTTTTCTTGGCATAAAAATGATAAAAGGGAGCAATGGAAAACGTCAGTATCTTTTATATGGAGTGATGGCTGTCATTTTAGGATTTGGTGATGCATTCCATTTGGTTCCTCGGTCCATTGCACTGTGTACAACTGGATTAGAAAACTATACTTCAGCTCTTGGAATTGGGAAGTTGATTACTTCCATTACCATGACCCTTTTTTATGTGCTGCTCTACTATGTGTGGCGTGAGCGCTATAAGATTGAAGGGAAAACAGAACTCACAGCAGCTGTATGGGTTCTTGCACTTTCCCGTGCAATACTCTGCTTTATGCCTCAGAATGAGTGGTTAAGTGCGACGCTGCCATTATCCTGGGGAATCTATCGAAATATTCCATTTGCACTTTTGGGACTTTTGATCGTAGTTATTTTTTATCAAACCGCAAAACAGAAAAACGATCACAGTTTTAAATATTTATGGCTCACGATTGTTTTGAGTTTTGGTTTTTATATTCCAGTGGTATTGTTTGCGGATTCCATGCCTATTGTAGGAGCTCTCATGGTTCCAAAAACGTGTGCATATGTTTGGACAGTACTTATTGGATACAATGCTATGAAAGGAGATCGTTAAAATGAAAATGTATTTGAATTTTTCTTTATTTTATGCTGTCGCCGCTATGGCAGGAGGTGTGTTCTACCGAGAATTTACTAAATGGAATGGATTTTCCGGTTCAACTACACTCGGAAAAGTACATACACATTTGTTTTTACTTGGTATGATGGTTTTTTTGGTCGTAGCACTGTTTGCTAAAAATGGCAATCTCCATACCCAAAAAACATTTCGTGCCTTTCTATACATTTACAATACAGGTGTTCTTTTGATGGTTATCATGATGATTATTCGCGGAATTCCACAGGTCACAGGCATTACCCTTTCATCAGGAATTGACGCTGCGATTTCCGGTATTGCAGGGATAGGACACATTTTAGTCGGCACAGGAATCATTCTATTGCTGGTGTCTCTTAAAAAACTATTCTGAAAAAGTTGGGTTGTTGAGAAACGTTTATGCCTGTGATTTTTTCTCTGCGCAGCTTCAAATTATCAGGAATTGTCTGATGTATTCATAAAAATGAGTCCTGCCTGATTATGACATTTATGATGAGCGGTGGCATTTGGCCGCCGCTCATCAGATTTAGTCTCTTCAGAATTAATCGCAGTATTCTATACGGGATGAGTGTTTGCACTTACGTTTGCGGGTATCTCTTTTTGGCGTATAAATTTTAAATATCTGAACCAAGAAATCATTTTCAATAAAAACATTGAAAGGAACAAAACGCGTCTATGAAATATGCAATCGTATACAGCAGCAAAACTGGCAATACTAAATTTTTAGCAGAATCATTAAGTTCTCATCTAAAAGAAAGGGATTGTATTCTTTGTGAAACAAGGCAGGCTAATAAGGTTGATGCAGATTTATATTTTGTAGGCTTTTGGACGTGCCGAGGGGAATGTGATAAAGACACTAAACACTTCCTGGAGATGTTAAAAAGCAAAGATGTTTTTCTTTTTGGGACATCCGGATTTGGAGAAAGTCCTGCTTACTACAAAAAGATTCTGAAAAGAACACAGAAATACTTGAATGCATCTATAAAATTAGTTGGGAGTTTTATGTGTCAGGGTAAGATGCCGATTCAAATCAGAAAAAAATATAAAAAAAAAGCTCAATTCTATTTTTTATCGAATGTACGCAAAACGTATGGTCAAAAATTATGACAATGCCTTAGGTCATCCGAATCAACAAGACTTAAAACAATTTTTTTCTGAAATTGAAAATACATTGCCCGGTTTAGATTCTTGTGGACAGGTAACAGAAAGTAAGGATTCAAAGTAAGGATTCACCGCTTGCTTGAATCTCGATTCAATTTTATACTTATAGTTACGCGAGCCCGAGAAATCTCGGGGGAATTTAATCATTACCAGAGGAGAAAACATATGAGCAAGAAATTTGTTTTAGTGTTCAGCCTGATCATTGTCGCCTCAATGATGCTGGCGGCGTGCGCCAAGCCCGCCCCGACCCCGGCACCGGCTGAACCGGCAGCACCAGCTGAACCGGCAGCGCCTGCGGCCGCAACTGAGGCTGACTGTGCCAAACCCGAAGTGATTTGCATTGGTTTGGTTACTGATGTTGGCGAAGTGGATGACAAATCCTTTAACCAGGCTTCGTGGGAAGGTGTTGTGGCTGGCGGCAAAGAAGTCGATGCGATCGTCAACTATGTTGAGACCAAAGACGCCAAAGACTATGTGGCCAACATGCAGCTGTTCCTCGACAAGGGATATGACATCCTTGTGACTGTTGGTTTCGCGCTTGGGGACGCAACAGTGGAAGCTGCCAAGGCTAATCCTGATGTCAAATTTATCGGCGTTGACCAGTTCCAGGGCGAAGTCGTTCCGAATTTGGCTGGCTTGATTTTTGATGAAGCTAAGTCAGGCTTCCTGGCCGGTGTTTTGGCTGGCAAGCTGACCAAGACCAAGGTGGTGGCGGCAGTTTTAGGCACCGATTTGGTTCCCCCGGTGGTCAATTTCAACCGCGGTTATGTCGCTGGCGCGAAATGGGTTGATCCTGAGATCAATGTCATTTCCACCTATCATCCCGGTGGCATGGATGTAGCTTTCACCGATCCCGACTGGGGCGCCACGACTGCCCGCCAGGCGATTGGCCAAAAAGCTGATGTTGTCTTCGGCGCTGGCGGCAAGACCGGCAACGGCGCTTTGATTGAAGCAGCCAGCAATGAGGGTCTGTACTGCATCGGTGTTGACACCGACCAGTGGGAAACTGTTCCGGAAGCTCACAAATGTCTGGTTTCATCAGCGACCAAGGCGATCTCTCCTTCCATCGTTGATTTAATCAAGATGGCTAAGGATGGCAGCTTCCCGGGAGGAAACTATATTGGCAGTTCCGCTTTGGCTCCTTTCCATGATTTCGAAGCGATTATTACCCAGGAAATCAAGGACGCGCTTGACGAGGGGCTGAAAGCCTACGACGCCAATGCCATTACGCTACCCGAAAAGTAGCCCATATCGAATTAGTTGTGCTGAGAGGCGACGCGTTCACGTCGCCTCGTTTTTCAAATCATAAGGAGGTAATCCAGCGTGGAACAAAAAACACCCTCCAAAAATAACTGGTTAATGACAATTTGGAGAACCATCCGCGTGCCGTTGCTGGCGATTCTCTCTGCGCTGTTGGTTGGAGCGGTAATCCTGCTTGTGTCAGGCGCAGACCCGCTCAAAGCGTATGCTGCTCTGTTTAAGGGAGCTTTTGGCAACGCCAATTATCTGAAGCGCACGCTCGAAAAAACCACCCCACTTATTTTTGCGGGTCTATCGGTAACCTTCGCTTTTAAGGCGGGGCTTTTTAATATTGGCGCGCAGGGTCAATTGTTGATGGGCGCGATCACAGCTGGTTTTTTAGGCTTCGCGATTAAAGGGCTGCCGCCTGTTTTGCATATCGTGCTGGCTTTATTGGGGGGATGTGCCGCAGGGGCTTTTTATGGCTTGATCCCGGGTTTGTTACGTTCTTATTCGGGAGCGCATGAGGTGATCACCACGATCATGCTTAACTATATCGCGATCAATCTGACCGATTATCTGGCGGATGGTCCCTGGAAGGACCGATCGGGCACGAACGTGATTGCCCGGTTGCCGTTAATTGAGGACTCGGCGCGCATCCCATTTTTTGGGCCGGTGCCGGTTGGGTTCATTATCGCTATCTTGATCGCTTTTATTATCTGGTATATGCTCGAGCGCACTAACTTTGGGTTTGAAATCAACTCGGTTGGATTGAACTCGCATGCCTCGCGCTACGCGGGGATGAAAACGAAGCTGTTGATGACCAGCGCTCTGGTGGTCGCCGGACTTTTGGCTGGCTTTGGAGGCAGCGTTGAGACTTTGGGGGTGGTGGGACGCTTCCAGCCCGGGTTTAATGCCGGGCTCGGTTTCGATGGGATCACAGTCGCTCTGCTGGGGCGCAGCAACCCCTTTGGGGTGATTCTTTCATCGCTGCTGCTCGGAGCGATGAAAGGTGGAGCCAACGTCATGCAGTTTGACGCAAAAGTGCCGCATGAGATCATTGACGTCATCCAGAGTATGATGCTGTTCTTCGTGACGGCAGACCTGGTGATTCGCAAGTTGTTCAGAATCATAAAAGACACAGGCGGCGAGGTTACCCTGACCGCGGGATGGGGGCAAAAATGACGGTTGGAGTCATGAACAACGGAAAAATCAGACGCAGGCCAGCCTGGGCGAGCCCATTGATTTTTGGAGTGATCGTGATCGCAGTCGCGGTTTTTTCTTTCATGAAAAACCCGAGTGTGACAGAGGCCGTGATGAGCGCGATGATACGCTTCGCGGTGCCTTTAATGTTAGGCGCGCTTTGCGGCATTTATTGTGAACGGGCCGGCATTGTTAATATCGGTATCGAAGGGCAGATGCTGCTCTCGGCTTTTACCGCTTATATGACTAATGTCTGGACGGGCAATCTGATTTTGGCGCTGTTGGCAGGCGCGCTGACTGGGGCGCTGCTGGGATACTTCCTGGCAGTCATCTCGATCAAGCTCAAGCTGAACCAGATTATCGGCGGTACGGTGATTAACATTTTGGCGATTGGGATCACTGGCTTCTTCTACCAGGTTGGCATGACCACTAAGGGCAAGTTCGGTCCAATCAGATTGGGACCTTTGGCTAAAATCCCCCTGGTTGGTCCAGTGCTGTTTAACAACCCGCCGATCACCTACATCGCGTTTTTGATGGTGATTATCAGCCATATCATCTTCTTTCACACGCGCTGGGGTCTGAGAACACGGGCGGTTGGAGAACACCCGCGCGCGGCTGACACGCTGGGTATCGACGTTTTTAAAACGCGTTATCTCAACACGATTATCGGCGGCGCGCTGGCAGGCCTGGCAGGGGCTTTCTTAACCCTGGAGGGCGTGGGAACATTTGAACGCAATATGACCAACGGCCGCGGTTTTATCGCTTTGGCGGTGATGATTTTCGGCAAGTGGAACCCAATCGGCTCCGCTTTGGCCGCTTTGCTGTTTGGCCTGGCGAACGCGTTGCAGACACAGCTGCAGTTCATGGGCATCAATATTCCGCACCAGTTTATCGGCATGATCCCATATGCACTGACGATTGTGGTCGTCTCTGGTTTCATTGGCCGCTCTCGGCCGCCTGCCGCTGAAGGCACCCCCTACGAGAAGGAGTAAACATGAAAACAACCACGGATACTCCTGTGCTCGAAACGAAAGATATTACCAAAACTTTTCCCGGCACTCTGGCGAACAGCAAGGTTTCTATTCGCCTTGAGCAGGGCGAAGTTTTGGCGCTGTTGGGAGAAAATGGCGCGGGCAAGACGACGCTGATGAACATTATCTATGGCCTGTATGATCAGGATTCGGGAGAAATATTTCTGAACGGCGAGCCATACAACATCCGCAACCCACATGACGCGATCGCGGCGGGCATCGGCATGGTGCATCAGCATTTTATGTTAGTGCCGGTGTTTACGGTGCTCGAAAATATCATGCTTGGCGCGGAAGTGATGAAGGGTCCGTTCCTGAATAAAACTCAAGCCAGGCAGGAGATTCTGGAGCTCTCGAACCGATATGGTTTGGAGGTTGACCCAGACGCGGTGGTTGAAGATCTGCCGGTGGGTATTCAGCAGAGAGTTGAAATTCTCAAAGCCTTATTCAGGGACGTAAAAATTTTGATTCTGGATGAGCCGACCGCAGTGCTGACCCCTCAGGAGATTCAGGAACTTTTTCAGATCATGCGACATCTGACCGAAAGCGGTGTATCAATTGTTTTCATTACCCATAAACTCAAAGAAGTTCTCGAAATCGCTGACCGCATTGTGATCATGCGGCGGGGTGAGGTAGTGGGCGAAGCGAACCCGCGGCAGGTGAGCGAACATGACCTGGCCAATCTGATGGTCGGCCGCGAGGTCAGCCTAGTGGTAGATAAAAGCGAGGCCGCGCCGAAAGGCGTGCAATTTGAGGTTAAAGACCTCGTAGTCAAAGACCCAATGAAAGGGCTGGCGGTAAACCATGTCAGCTTTGCGGTCAGAGCGGGGGAGGTGTTGGGAATCGCCGGCGTGCAGGGCAATGGACAAACGGAACTGGCCGAAGCGATGACCGGCTTGCGCAAACATGAAGGCGGGACGGTTTGGATCAGCGGCATGGAAACGCCTCAGGCTAACCCGCGCGCGCTGGTCGAACACGGCATGGCGCATATCCCGGAAGACCGGCATAAGCACGGTTTGATCTTGCAATATCCGCTGACAGATAACTTCGTGCTGTGCACTTATTATAAAGAGCCTTACTCGAAGCATGGCGTGAGGAATAAGAAGGCGATTCTGACCACTGCGGAGGAATTGATCAAACGCTTTGACGTGCGTACCCCTTCCGCGTTTATTTCCGCGGGGGATCTCTCGGGCGGCAACCAACAGAAGGTGATCGTGGCCCGCGAGCTAAGCAGAGATGTGAGCGTGGTTATTGCCAATCAGCCAACGCGAGGTTTGGATGTGGGCTCGATAGAGTACATTCATAAGACATTGATTCGACTGCGCGATGAAGGTGCGGCGGTATTAGTGATTTCATCTGAACTGGATGAAATCATGTCTCTCTCCGACCGTATCGCGGTGATGTACCGCGGCGAGATTGTGGATGTCGTAGACGCGAAGCAAACGACACGTGAAGAACTTGGCCTGCTGATGGCAGGGTCAAAAAGCTGATCAAGATCGAAGCAGATAAACCTGTGGAGCCTGATTTTGTTCAGTTCGCTCCACAGGTTTTTATTTTAAGTATGGAGAGACGCGCCAATTCACAGCACAGTATATTTTATATTGTGCGGAGAATTCCATTGGGGTAGAGTTAATCTGATCATAACCAGAATTTTACGGTTGGTTCATGGCCGACTGGTATGATAAATACGTGAAAGAATTCACTTAAACGATTAGAAGGAGCTTTAATGCCCACAATCACTGTTGAAAAAATAAGCAAAACCTTTGGCACGACCAAAGCAGTCAACGACGTGTCTTTTGAAGTTAACCCAGGCGAAATCTTTGGGCTGCTTGGCCCGAACGGTTCTGGCAAGACAACCAGCATTCGCATCCTGCTCGATATCTATAAAGCTGATTCGGGCAGGGTGGACATTCTGGGGGGGACGATGGATGAAGAAAAGAAGAACCGCATCGGTTACCTTCCGGAGGAGCGCGGGTTATATCAGGATGTGCCGCTGGAGACCTGTCTGGTTTATCTGGCAACGCTAAAGGGGATGAAAAAGGCAGAGATCATGAATAAGCTGCCTGGCTACCTTGAGAAATTTGATTTGGCCGCGCACAAAAAAAAGAAGGTTAAGGAACTCTCAAAAGGCATGCAGCAGAAGGCACAGCTGATCGCCACGTTGATTCATGACCCGGAAGTGATCATTATTGATGAGCCTTTCAGCGCGCTTGACCCGGTGAATACTCAGTTAGTCAAAGACCTGTTAATTGAACAGCGGAACGCTGGAAAGACAATTGTGATGTGTACTCACCAGATGAATCAGGTTGAGATGCTCTGTGACCGAATTGTTTTGATTCACAATGGGCGGGTGCTGTTGTATGGCGGGTTGCAGGACATTCGAGAGCAGTTCTCGACCAACGAAGTTCTAATCAATACGGGCAATGGCTTGCCTGGGGCTTTGCCAGGCGTCTTGGAAATTCGCGATGAAGGCACAGTAAAAAGATTGATCCCTGAGGACGGCGTGACACCCAAGCAACTGCTGAATTCGTTAGTGAGCGCTGGGGTGGACTTGAAAACTTTCGAGATTGCCACGCCGACCATGGATGAGATCTTTATCAAGGTTGTGCAGGAGGATGAAAATCCGCATGAATAAGACACTCGAAGTTGCCAAATATGAATATATGCATCATGTCAGCAAGCGGCGCTTCTGGGTAGGTTTGTTCTTGCTGCCGCTCGGGATGCTGGCGATCTTTGGGCTGTCGATTCTGATGTCGGCCTGGTCTATCGACACTTCGCCAGTTGGTTATGTGGATCAGTCAGGGTTAATTACCCTGGCGCCCGAGAAACACTCTAAAGGCGGTTTATTTGACGAGCGGGTGCAGTTGATTGGCTACA
The DNA here is from genome assembly GCA_012729755.1 of Chloroflexota bacterium. GTDB lineage: Bacteria > Chloroflexota > Anaerolineae > Anaerolineales > Anaerolineaceae > Mesolinea. The sequence continues at coordinate 28,080 of JAAYCN010000042.1, forward strand.
AGTCGATTGACGAAGCCACCGCTGCGGCTAATGAAGGCGAGATTCAGGCTTTTGTGGTTGTGCCGGCTAACTATTTGTCTTCGTTTAAGCTCGAATATAGGTTTATTAAACCGATCAATGAAGGCATTCAGAAAGAAGTCTCCAATTTCATGCGCAGCAACCTCATGGCTGGTGAGATTGTGCCTAACCTGGCGCGTGTGCAGGAAGGGCCTGATTTTATTTCACAGTCGCTGGATGGATCGAAGACAAATACGCCGAACGAGTTTCTGAAAATGTTTGTGCCCATGATTGTCGGCATTCTGTTTTTTGTGGTGGTTATCATGAGCGGCTCCTATCTGCTGCAGGCTGTAGTTGAAGAGAAAGAAAACCGCACGATCGAAGTGATGATTACTTCAACTTCTCCTAACCAATTGATGGCTGGCAAGATTATCGGTAATATCAGCGTTGGATTGACGCAGCTTTTGGTGTGGGTGGCGATGGCGTTTATCGCGGCGCTGATCTTTCGCGAAAAGGTGCCCTTGCTCTTTGAGCTTGACCTCTCATTCAAAAGCCTCGCTGTTTCGCTGCTTTTGTTAATGCCGGCGTTTATCTTTACGGCGGCATTAATGGCGACGCTTGGGGCGACTGTGACCGATACAGAGGAGTCGCAGCAGGTTTCTGGCATAATCATCCTGCCGATGACGCTTCCTTATTATTTCGTGGCAGTTTTCATGGAACACCCGAATGGGTTGATTGCCAAAGTGTTGAGTTACTTCCCGCTGAGTTCGCCGGTTGCAACCACCCTGCGCATGGCATTTACGAATCTGTCTACTTTTGAAATCATTGGGATATTCATCAGTCAGGTTATTTTCGCTGTTTTTAGCGTATGGCTGGCTGGCAAAGTGTTCAAACGCGGCATGTTAAGTTATCACCGCCGCTTAAAATTGAAAGATATTTTCAGCAAGGAGGCCAGTCATGCGTAAGTTCTGGAAAGTTGCCAGACATGAGTTTCTCACCACGGTGACCCGACGATCTTTTTTGCTGGCTCTGATTTTAGTTCCGCTCGTCCCGGCACTGTTATTAGGCCTGTTCAACTTGCTTAACCGCGGAAATGAAAATAACCTGATGGAGATTTTCGCAAGAGAAGTGGCCAATCCGCTGCCGTTTGGTGTGTATGACCAATCTGGTTTGATCAAAGATTACCCTGACTGGTTGACCAAAGGCGCTTTGATAGAGATGAAAGACGAGGCAACCGCGCGAGAAGCGGTCAGCTCCGGGCGTTTGCAGGGGTTCTATAAGATTGACGCGAATTATCTTGAGAGCGGCAGGGTTGTTCTGATTAAGCCAGAGATCAGCATGTTTACGGGTGTGGCTCAAAGCGAGGGGGTTACCGATTTGATCAACTACAACCTGATGGGCTCGTCGCAGGACCTATACCTGCGCTACACCAATCCCATCCAGTTCGAAGCCTCGCCAATCAATCCGGAAACGGCTGACACGCGCGACACCTCCAATATGGCGAATTTTTTTGTGCCATATGCAATAACGATGTTTTTCTATTTCATCATTATTTTCAGTTCGAGCATGATGCTGAATTCGGTCGCTAAGGAAAAAGAAAATCGGGTGATGGAAGTGTTAATCTCATCAACCGATCCGCTTTCTTTGTTCGTCGGTAAGATTATCGGGCTGTCGTCGGTGGGGTTGCTGCAGGTCTTGGTCTGGCTGGGCTCAGCGATTGGGCTGATGCGCGTGGCTGGGAAGTCGTTTGATGTGCTGAGAGGCATCGTGATTCCCTGGTCCTCTCTGGCATGGGCGATCCCGATCTTTTTGCTTGGCTATTTTATCTATGGCAGCCTGATGGCAGGGTTGGGAGCGATTTCGACCAATCTGAAGGAAGCCAACCAGTCTGTGTTCATCATTACCATTCCCTTAATTTTCGCGCTTCTCTCGATGGGCCAGCTAATCCAGGCACCAAATGGGACGATTTCGGTGGTATTGAGTTTAGTTCCATTTACCTCGCCGATAGCGATGATGACGCGTTTGTCGATTGGCAAGGTGCCCCTGGCGCAGATCTTGATCTGTATTGTCTTGCTGGCTGTTATGGCATGGCTGATAGTAAACGGGGTGGCTAAGCTTTTCCGCGCTCAAACTTTATTGACCGGTCAGAAATTCAAGATAGGCAGCTTTTTGAAGACGATGTTTGCCCGATAAGTTTCATCTGGCATTGACGCTGTTCCACCCCAACAGAAGTTGGGGTGGAGTCGTTCTTGCACCCTTTAATCTGCCCCTTTTGATGGGCGCCGTTGAACTTAAGAAGGAACTCCAGCTCAGGAGGAAAGATGAAATCAAAATTGATATTGATCGCGGTCGTTTTAATCATGCTGTTGTGCGCCTGTAATTCCCACCAGGCACCGACCCCGTCTGATCCGCTGGATGCGATTCGCACCGCGGCGGCGGCAACGGTGGTGGCGATGACCACGCAAGTAATGCAGACGCAGATGGCGCAGCCGAGCATGAATACTCCCAACCCCACGCCGGTGTTAACTCTGCCACCTGTGGCAACTCCTGTGGGGAATAGTGTAGCGCAGACGGAAGCTGCGACCTCAGTGGTGGAAAAAGACGATGGAACTCCCTGTAATCGGGCTGAATTTGTGGATGAGACTGTGCCTGATGGGACTAAATATCCGGCTAACACGAAATTTGAAAAGACCTGGACGCTCAAAAACGTCGGCTCGTGCGCGTGGACTTCGGCTTACGCGGCGGTATTTGTGAAGGGGGATTCGATGTCGGGGCCAGCCGCTCAGACGCTTGCGACTGAGAAAGTTGACCCGGGACAAACACTGACGATCCGCGTGAATTTCACGACCCCTTCAACAGCCGGCACCTATCGGGCTGAGTATAAACTGAGAGATGCGAATGGGGTGCTGTTCGCCTTTAATAATCCTGACGCTACTTTTTGGGCGGAGGTTGAAGTGGCAGGCGCCGCGGTCACCGCAGCCCCGGTCGCGCCCCAGCCATTCAGCAGCCTTGATGTCGGTTATTGCAGCGCGCAATGGTCATCGGGTTTGGGGAACCTGCCCTGTCCGGGGAAAGCGGGCGATCTCGCGGGGTTCGTGTTTTCGGACAGCACGCCGATGCTTGAAAACGGCGTGGAAGATGATGAGCTCGGGTTATGGCTGGGCGTGCAGGATGTGAAGGATGGCTATATCAAAGGCGTTTATCCGGAGGTGACGATCGGATCCGCAGCGCAATTCAGCGCGGTGCTCAGTTGTGATCGCGCGCAGTCAGCCTGTGATGCCAGGGTGTCGTTTGGCTATCTTGAAGGAGGCAGCGAACAATGGCTGGATTCGTGGCATGAGGTGAATGATGGGGCTTTTAACCGTGTGAATGTGGATTTGAGCGCCTTGGCTGGAAGGTCAGTGAGACTGATGTTGAAAGTGGACGCGTTAGGCGACCCCAGAGGGGATATGATTCTAATCATGGCGCCCAAACTGAAGTGATTTAGCTTCGCTTGACAAAACAAGAGCTTAACCTACAATAAAAAGCAACAGAAACATGCTTCGTTCCGGCTTTGGAGATTGTATGAACAAGAAAAAATTCCACGCTATATTAGTGTTTGGGTTGATTGGTTTGGTGATGACCCTCAGCGCTTGCAGTCAAAAAGTTCCGACCCCTGACATGGATAAGGTCAATATGATGATCGCGGAAACTGTGGCTGTGCAGCGGACAAAAACCGAGATTGCCCGACCGACCAATACACCAACAGTGCAGCCAACTGCGACCAATACCCCTGAGCCACCAACTCCGATGCCTACTCCGACCTCCATGGAGGTGACCGCCGTGACCCTTAGCGCTCAACCAATCAGCGGTACCGACGGCGGCACGTGGGTCTCGAGCAGCCCAGCTGACAAGGCCACGCAGCTTCAGGGACAAACCTTCAAAGTGACAGTAAAGCTGATGAACATCGGCACTTCGACCTGGACAACCGATTACAGCATTCGCTATATTGATGGCGACATCAAAGCCAGTCCTGACACTTATCGCATGCCGGTTTCTGTTCCGCCTGGCGCTCAGATTGATATTATAGTGACCCTGACCGCACCAACCAAAACTGGCATGTTGAGAGGGAATTGGGGCATTTTTAACAGCGCCAATGTGGCTTTTTCAGGATTCTATTTTGAGTACGATATCCAATAGAACTGATTGTGGCCAGCCAAACTGAAAACCTGAATGAGCAGATTAAAGCCGAAGCGTCAAGCCTCGGCTTTGTTTTATGCGGGTTTTCAGAAGCTCATCGTTCGATACGCTATGATCGCTACCTGCGCTGGTTGGAGGAAGGGTGTCACGCGGGGATGGGCTATATGGCGCGGCCAGAGGCGATTTTAAAACGGGAACACCCCGCGCACCTGTTGGAAGACTGTCAGACGGTTATCTCGCTGGCGATGGCCTATGCGCCGATCAAACCCAACAGGGCTGAGGCGGAGAGAAGACCAAAGGGGCGCATCGCGGTTTATGCCGCTTACCCTGATTATCACGACCTGATGAGAAAAGCACTGGCTGAACTGGCGGCAAAACTGACCTCCTTGTCGCGGAGCGAGGCATTTGTCGCGGTTGATACATCGCCGATTTTGGAAAAATCTTTTGGGCATCAGGCAGGTTTGGGATGGGTCGGACGAAACAGCCTGGTCATCAATCCAAAATATGGCTCGTGGCTGTTTTTGGGCGAGGTATTGACGACAGCGCGCTTTGAGTCGGACAGCAAGCCAATGCCAGACGGATGTCGGGACTGCCGACGCTGTGTGATGGCTTGCCCTACCAGGGCGATCAGAGCGGACCGGTCGATTGACGCGCGAAGATGTCTGAGTTATCTGACGATTGAACACCGTGGCAGCATCCCGGAGGCTTTTCGGGAAATGATGGGAGATCGAATTTTTGGATGTGACACCTGTCAGACCGCCTGCCCGTATAATCGGGCGGTCGAGGGTTTGCCTTCGCCGGCAATGTCTTCTCAGGTGATAGGCCCATTCCCTGATTTAATCGAAAGCTTGAGGTTGACAGAAGGGCAGTTTAAAGAACGGTACGCGGGTACCGCTGTGCTGAGAGCGGGTTATGCTGGCTGGCGGCGGAATGTGGCGATCGCGCTGGGAAACTCAGGACAAGATGAAAACGTGCCAGTTCTGGAAGAAGTCTTAAGCGAAAATCAGGATCACGTGGTCAGAGAAGCGGTTTTGTGGGCGCTGAAGCATTTGGGCAGGTAAATGGCGTTTCATTAGAAGAAGATTGTCTTCCTCAAGCTTTCAGGTCATAAGTTTTCGAATCAATCTATGGCATAATTAATTTGCCAGATAAAAGACGGAAAATTTCGTGCCAAGGAGCAATCATGCAAACCCTCCATGTTATTTCACACACGCATTGGGATCGAGAATGGTATAAGACTTTTCAGCAATTTCGCCTGCAGCTGGTTCATTTGGTTGACAACCTGCTGACAATTCTCGACACGGACCCTGAATATAAGTTTTATATGTTGGACGGCCAGACGATTGTGCTGGAGGATTATCTGCAGATGCGCATGGCGAACTTCCCGAAACTGAGAGAATATATTCAGAACGGGCGTGTATTGATTGGGCCCTGGTATATCTTGCCGGATGAGTTTCTGGTTTCCCCTGAAGCTACCATCCGCAACCTGCTCATCGGCCGTCAAATCTGTGGCTTATTCGACAATCGCATGATGGTGGGATACATTCCCGACCCGTTCGGACATATCAGCCAGATGCCGCAGATCCTGAATGGTTTTCATATCGACACGGCCTGCTTATGGAGGGGCGTGCGGGAAGGCTCTCCGACGCTGCTGCGCTGGCAGGCACCTGACGGCAGCGAGGTATTATTAGCACACCTTTATAACGGTTACGGCAATGTGGCGGATTGGCCAAAGAATGATTTGGACGAGTCAGCGGATTATTTAAACAAGGAGGCTGAGAAATTAGCGCCTTATGCGCCTGCTTCTCACTTTTTGATGATGCGCGGGACGGACCACTACGAGCCGCGCCCGAACTTGCCTGAAACCATTGATTACTACAATAAAACAAATCGAAAGAATCGAGTGGCGCTGCATTCAACCCTGCCTGGTTATCTGGCTGCGGTAACGCAGGAAATTGAAGACGAAAAACTGACCCTGCAGACGATTGAAGGTGAGCTAAGAGATCCGCGTAAGGCGCATATGCTGCCGGCCGTGCTTTCAGCCCGCATGTGGATCAAACAGCGCAACTGGTATTCGCAAACCCTGCTGGAAAGGTGGGCTGAGCCTTTCAGCCTGTGGGCGGAGTTAAACGCGAGGGGGGATGAAGCCTTTACCCCGATCACTGAATTCCAGACAGGCGAGCGCATCGCTGACCCGGCGCCGATTATTCACCAGGCCTGGAAGCTGCTGATTTCGAACCATCCGCATGACTCGATCTGTGGATGTTCGATTGACGCGACGCACTCAGATATGGTTTCACGTTTTGATCAGGTTGACCAAATCGGTGAGGCGCTGACCAGTCAATCGCTCAGGTCTATCAATGCCAGCATCAACAGCCTGAGCGACCAACACGGTGTTTACGCGGCGGTCAATGTTTTCAACGCCGCGCCATATTCTCAGACTGGCAAGGTCAGTATCGACGTGGATCTGCCTGAGAATGGGAAGGTCGCTATTCTGGATAGCGACGGCCTACGGCTGCCTGTTGAGCTCGATGTTCTTGACCGCGAGGTGGTTGAGTCGAATGTGTTCCCGATTTCGGAATTGCAAAACCAATTGATGAGCGCGGCCAGCGAAGGACGCAATGACAAACACCTGATCAGCGCGCGCCTGACCGAGGAAGACGGGTTGGCGACGATCGAAGCGGAGTTCAGCGCTTTGTTGCCCGCAGATGAGGCCAACCTCAATATCGCGCTTGGTCAAGTCATGGATCTGATCTTGAATAATCCTCCTGAAACGCCGGTGAGAGCGAAAGTTTTTAACGCCAAATCGGCAGAAATCAGCTTTATCGCCAAGGATGTGCCGGCGTTTGGTTTTTCCACCTATCATGTCGCCGTTTGTGAAGATGAAGTGGTAGAAACCCAGGCGGCTGAACCTGATGAGCCTGAGGATGCTTTGGTTATTCACAACCAATACTTAAGCGTAAGCGTCGACGCCCAGGACGGCACGTTCTCAATCACCGATCTTCGTAGCGGGCAGGTTTATCATCGGCTCAATCAGTTTGTGGATACCGGCGACAGGGGGGATGAGTATAACTACACGCCGCCCGAAAATGATCGCCAGCATCTGCCCGAGGTGGATTTTGCAGAAGTCAGCACAGGTCAGTTGGAGCAGACAATCTATATCAGGTACAACTATGAGCTGCCGGTCTCTTTGGCTGATGACCGTTCATATCGGTCGGAAATGACCGAGAATTGTCCCTTGGATGTGATCTTGAGATTGGCTGATGGAGCCGCGTATGTGGATGTTGAAGTCAGCTTTGAGAATCAGGTTCTCGATCACAGGCTGGAAGTGCGCTTCCCAAGTGGTTTAACTGTGTCATCAGCGCGTTATGACGGGCATTTCGACGTTGTCGAACGCGCGATTGATCTGCCCGAGGCGGATAATAGTTGGCGTGAACTGCCCCGACCCGAAGCGCCACAACGCACTTTCGCAGATGTAAGCAAGGCGGGGAAAGGCCTGATGATCGCTAATCTGGGCTTGCCAGAGGCCGCGGCATTGCGCGCGGAGGATGGGTCAGCAGTGATCGCGCTCACTCTGCTAAGGTCAGTGGGCTGGCTTTCGAGAGATGACTTATGGAACCGTCAGGGTCACGCTGGGCCGCCTCTGGCTACGCCTGAGGCGCAGGTGTTGGGACTGCACCAGTTCAACTATCGGATTATCCCCCATGATGGCGACTGGTTGAAAGCCTCCCAGATGGCGCATGCCTATCAGACCCCATTAACCGCTCAGGTCAGCCTGCCTAAGAAAGGCGCGTTGAGCTCACCGAACAGTATGGTTGTGGTTGAACCGAGTTGCTTCCTGGTGACTTCGATTAAGGTCGCTGAGGATGAGACTGGGTGGATTGTCAGAGGCGTGAACTTGTCTGACCAGCCGATCGAAGTCAGCGTGAAGCCCAATCTGATGGCAAAATCAGCCGCTTTGGTGAACCTGGATGAAAGTCTCATCAAAAAATTGCCGCTTGGCAAGGACGGGGTGAAGCTGGCGGTGAAGAGCAAACAGGTGACGACTGTTTTGTTCAGAGTAATGGAATAAGTTGGAATCTCAGGCTGCGCCCGCGCCAGATTTTTTTCTGGGAAGCATTCCTGTTTATGGCAGATTGATTCTTGCCCCAATGGATGGGCTCTCTGATCCAACCTTTCGCTGGATTACACGAAAATTAGGTTCAGCGTATTCGGTGTCTGAGTTTATCAACACGCTGGATTACACCGTGATGAGGCATTTCCAGGAGAACCGCCTGCTGTTTCGAGAGCAAGAACGGCCGTTTGGTTTTCAGCTATTGGACAATGACCCCTGTCGGATGGCGAACGCGGCCGTAAGGTTGATGGAGGAATTTAAAGCGGATTTCTTTGACATCAATATTGGTTGTTGTACACAAAGAGTCACCTCGCGCGGGGCGGGGGCTGGCTTGATGCGTACACCGGAGCTGGTCAAACAAATTTTTATCGAGGTCGGAAAGGCGGTTAATGTTCCGGTCACAGCCAAACTGCGTTTGGGTATCGATAACGGCTGTTTAAATTATCGGGAAATTGCGGAAATCGCGGTCGAAAATGGCGCCAGAGTGATCACTTTGCATGGCCGCACGAGCAAAATGGGTTACAGCGGCAGGGCGCGTTGGGAGCCAATCGCTGAATTAAAGAAGGCGCTGCCCGTGCCGGTGATTGGCAACGGAGACGTTGCCAGTGTGGGTGACGCTCGGCGCATGTTCGACCAGACCGGCTGTGACGCTGTGATGATCGGGCGCTACGCCAAACAAAACCCATGGATATTTGGCTGGAAAGACCGCGATGAGGTCACGCCGAACGAAGTTTACGCGCTGATTCGATATCAATATGCGGAAATGGCGCGCACTTATCCCAGGGGGAGCGCGATAAAGGCCTTCAGGAAGTATCTGAAGGCTTATCTTGAACCTTATCAGTTGACGCGATTGGAACTCTCAGAGTTGTTGAGATGTGAGGACGAAGTGACACTATTAGGCCTGATTAACCATACATTCAGCGCGCTAGGAGTTGACGTTGCACGGCAGCATTTATGGGGTTAGAAAATATGCATAAAAGGAGCCGCAAAGCTTTATAATTTCATTGTTATTCATTCAGATGCTTATCGAGAGGAGATCTTATGGAAATGGGTGAGGATAAATTGGTCGAAGAACAAAATGAAGCTAAACACAAGAAGGCTATCTGGGCCTGGACGATGTACGATTGGGCGAATTCGGCCTTCGCGACAACGATTATGGCTTCAATCCTGCCGGCTTATTTCAGTACTTATATCGATCCGGGCAACAGCGTGGCTATCTGGGGCTCGGTGGTGGCGATTGGCAGCTTGATCGCGGCGTTGATTAGCCCGGTGCTTGGAGCGATCGCGGATTTCAAGGGTTCTAAAAAGCTCTTTTTGGGGTTCTTCGCGGGGTTGGGTGTTGTCAGCACCGCGCTGCTTTTATTGGTTAAAGCCCCTACGGACTGGTTGTTGGCCTGCGTGCTCTATATTTTGGGCACGGTTGGTTTTGCCGGTTCGCTGGTGTTTTATGACGGTTTGCTGCCTCATGTAGCGCGTGAAGACGAGATGGACAAAGTCAGTTCGCGCGGCTATGCTGTAGGTTATATTGGCGGAGGCTTGCTGCTGTTGATCAATGTGCTGATGATCTTTTTTGGCCCGAAACTCTTGCCGAACATGGACACTGACGCGGCAACGCAGCTAATGATGCGGTTGAGCCTGGCCAGTGTGGCTGTCTGGTGGGCAGTTTTTTCGCTGCCGCTGTTCAAATATGTCAAAGAGCCAGTTCGTAAAGTGGAAAGCGCCGAGCTGCACCTGAATGTCGTGACGGTGGGTTTCAAGCGCTTCTTTAAGGCGCTCAAAAATATCAGCAAGTTCAAGGATCTTTTCCTGTTCCTGCTGACTTTTCTGATTTATTCGAATGGCATTGGCACGATCATTACCATGGCGGTCATATTTGGTGGAGATCTGGGCTTTGGCAACCTGACTTTGATCGGCACACTGCTATTGGTTCAATTTGTAGCCGCGCCATTCGCGATATTGTTCGGAAAACTTTCTCAGAAGTTGGGCATCAAGCGCGCAATTACGCTCAGTCTGATTATTTATACGTTGATCGCGATTGTGGGCTACTTTATGTCTAAAGAGTGGCACTTCATCGTATTAGGGCTCGGCGTGGCAACCGTACAGGGCGGCAGCCAGGCGCTTAGCCGCTCGTTGGTGGGTCAGCTGATGCCAAAGAGCAAGACCGCTGAGTTTTATGGCTTCTTTAGTGTGGCTGAAAAGTTTAATACAGTGGTCGGCCCCTTGTTGTTCGCAGTCGTCAAGCTGATCACAGATAACAGCCGGTTGGCAATTATCTCCCTGGTAATTTTCTTTGTGGTTGGCATGATCTTGCTGCGAAAAGTAGACATTGACCGGGGCGTTGCGCAGGCCGCTGCTGAAGACGCCAAAATGATCACTGTCGAGTGACTTTACTGGTTAGCAGCCTGATAACTAAATGTTTACGAAAGGGGTCGCTGATTTAATTGGCAACCCCTTTACATTAAGTGTGAGAATAATATAATCGAAGTCTGGTTATTTCTTACAGATAAAACTAAAAGGAAACAATGAAACGTTTTCGTGTGGCAGTGCTTGCTAATCTCAAAAAAAACGCGCCCTGTTTTGAGGGCATGTCGGAGGACCAGTGGGATGATCTGGACTCCGAGTCGACTGTGTTGGCTATTCGAGACGCTATTCGTCAGGGCGGGCATGAAGCTGAGTTTTTAGAAGCTGACGAGACGATCATTGACACCGTGAGGGACTACGCGCCTGATATCTGTTTCAACATCGCTGAGAGCCATTTTGGCGACTCCCGCGAAGCGCAGATTCCGGCGATTTTGGAAAAACTGCGTATTCCTTATACCGGTTCGAAAGTGCTTTGCCTGGCGCTGACGCTTGACAAGCCAATGACAAAGCGTATTCTGGCCTGGCATGGATTGAGGACGCCGGCCTTTCAGAGCTTCGAACGTTTTGATGAGCCCCTGGATGAGGATCTGCATTTTCCGCTATTCGTTAAACCTGCCCGAGAAGGGACGGGCATGGGTATTTCTTATGAATCCATCGTACATGATGAATATGAACTGCGGAAACAAATCGAATATATCATCAAGCGCTATCATCAGACTGCGCTGGTGGAAACCTTTATTGAAGGGCGTGAGATCACGCTCGGGATGGTAGGCAATCTGATTGGCCCGGTTGCCCGCAGGCTGCCCGATGATGAAAACGCGCCGCGCAATACGGCTGGTTTAACCTTTCTGCCGCCAATGGAAGTTGACCTGAACCCTTATAAGATGACGGATGGGGTGTATGCCAATCGCCTGAAAACCGCTTTGGCTGCTGATCTGACCTATCTCTGTCCGGCGCCAATCTCGGAAGAACTGTTGGACATGTTGAACTGGCAGGCGGCCGCTGTGTTTAGAGTGACTGGCGCGCTGGATTGCGCGAGGGTTGATTTCAGGTTAGATATCAACGACAATTTAAAACCATATATTCTCGAGATTAATCCTTTGCCAGGCTTGTCGCCGGTGATCTCAGATCTGGTAATTGAAGCCGAAGCGGCGGGAATTCACCATACCGAATTGGTAAACATGATTCTTAATACGGCTTTGTCGCGTTATGAGATGATATAAATCTGATATGATCAGGCAAATGACAGTTCAAGATTATCCAGCGGTTGTGGCGCTCTGGGCGCGCACCTCAGGGATAGCGCTGAATGATTATGATGATTCTGAACAGCGGATTGCAGCTTATTTGCAGCGTAATCCGACCACCTGCTTTGTCTGCGAAGAGGATGACGAGGTGATTGGCGTGATTCTGGCTGGTCACGACGGACGGCGGGGGTTCATTTACCACGTGGCGGTCGACCAAAAACGCCGAGGCGAAGGGATCGGTACGGCGCTTTTGAACACGGCTGTGGAGGCGTTGAAAGCTCAGGGCATTCATAAGGCAGGCATGCTGGTCATAGCAGGCAACACTGATGGAAACACCTATTGGGAAAAACGGGGCTGGGAACGCCGCACTGATGTTTATTATCGCAACAAGTTACTGAACGAGAAAAAGGACGCTGAATGAAACCATCTATCCGCTTAGCTACAAAAGAAGATATCCCATTTCTGGTTGAATCACGGATCGCATTCTTTAATGAGCTGTGGGGTGAGCCTCTGACGGAAGCTCAGCAGGCAGAGGCGAGACAGCTGTTGCCCGCTCAATTTGAGCACGCGCTGGGGGAGACGCTTTTTTGCTTTCTTGTCGAAGTGGGAAATAAACCTGTCTCGATGGGATGTCTCGCCACGCAGCAGAAGTTGTATCACCCCAATTTGCCAAAAGGGCGGGCGGGGAAGCTATTAAATTTTTACACGCCGCCTCAACATCGGCGCGAAGGACATGCGAGATTGCTGATGGGGCATATCATTGAATTCGCCAAAACGCATCAGATCGGAGCGATTTCGCTAAACGCGACCAGCATGGCCAAGGAGCTTTATAAAGACGCTGGGTTTATTCCGGACCCGGCGCAGATTCACCTGCCGATGACATTGAAGCTGGATGAGGACGGTCAGACTGTAAATTGACAAATCTCGCTGTTCGGTGAGGAAAAATGCCATTGACTATCAGACTCGCGACTCAAAAAGACATTCCCCAGCTTGTGGAAGCGCGATTAGCTTTTATGGAAGCGCTGTGGAACAAGCCAGTGGAAGAAGCGGTGAAAACAAATGGCCGCAGGCGACTGCCGGAACAATTTAAGGAAATGATGGCGAATAATCTCTATTGTTTTCTGGCTGAGGTCGATGGGCAAATTGTCTGTGTGGCTTATTTTTACATCCTCGAGTTCCTTTTTCACCCCAAATTGCCGACAGGGCATTTTGGGAGGATTTCCAATGTTTATACTCCGCCCGAACATCGTCATCGAGGCTATGCGCGGGCGGTGATGGAACACATCATTGATTTCGCGCGAAGCCGTCATCTGGATTCAATCACATTGGACGCTTCTGACGCGGCAAAGCCGCTCTATGAAGCGCTCGGTTTTGTTGAAGATAATCTTGACCAGCATCTGCCGATGACGCTCAGGCTGACCTGCTGAGTGGCGAGCCCGAACTAATTCTGCAGGGGTCGTTGGGCGGGTTGTTTGGGCTATAATCTATGAAGTGAACAAAAAGGAATGCCCATGAAAGTGTTCATCGTAGGCGGTACAGGCTTTTTAGGCTATTACACAGTCAGGGTTTTACGCGAGCATGGCCACGAGGTAAGCACCATGGCTCTCCCGCCTCTTCCGCAAGAAGGGCTGCTGCCCGCAGAGGTGGATGTTTCCCTAGGGGATTATCGTCAGATGAGTGATGGGGAATTGGAGCGGTTGATTGCTGGCTGCGATGGTCTGATCTTCGCGGCTGGTGTGGATGACCGAGTCGTTCCGAAGGCGCCTGCTTATCCGTTTTTTTATGAAGGCAATGTCATCGCCACCAGACGTTGGATCAGGCTGGCGAAGCGCGCTGGCATCAAACGAGCAGTGATCTTCAACTCCTATTTCGCGACTATGGACAAGCGCTGGCCGGAGCTCAAACTGGCAGAAAAGCATGTGTATATCCGCAGCCGCCGCGAGCAGATCAGCGCCAGTTTGGCAGAAGCTGGCGTCGACATGACGGTTTCATTCCTGATGCTGCCTTATATTTTTGGCTCAATGCCAGGGCGCACCCCTTTGTGGAAGCCCCTGATCGCCTACCTGAACAGCTTCTTGCCGGTCTTGTTCTATCCCGCTGGCGGCAGTGCGATGGTGAGCGTTGATGAGGTTGGTCAGGCAGCGGTTGGCGCGCTGGAGCACGGTGAACACGGCTGTGAATATGAGATCGTGGCTGAGAATCTTACCTGGAAAGAGATGATCGCCCGCCTGTTAATGGGAGTTGGAAAGCGCAAGCCAGTGGTCATTTTGCCAAAGTTTATGGTGCGGCTGGGCGGCTGGCTGGTGAAACAATATCATCACGCCAGAGGACTGGAGGGCGGTTTGGATTTGCCGGCATTTGTGGAGGTGCAGACTCGCCACGCCTATCTGAACCCTGGACAAGCCAGAAAAGCGCTTGGTTACTCTGGCGCTGATCTGGATGAGGCGTTTCGAGCGACAATGTTGGCTTGTGTGCCGGAAAAGGTGAAAGAAGATGCCGCCGCTGATTAAAATATTCAGCCTGAAAGGTACCAAATATGCGTTTTTAGTATTAGGCATGCTGTTGGCAGTCGGCTGGGTGTTGGTTTGGTTTGAACTAGTCAATCGGCTGATTGTCGGTTATGGCGAGTCGGTCACGGGTGTGGATACTACTCTGATGTTGGGTGTTTTTATTGGCTTAATTGGTGTGGGGTTTTTAACTTCCATGATCGCCAAAGACCGGCGGGGACTGACTTATGGGGTCTATGCTGGCCTGGCAGGTATGGCTATCTCGGGGGTGATGCTCTGGCGCTCGGGCTTATTGGCCGCCCTTGTGGCAGGAGTCGCTTTGTTTGGGGGATATAACGGCGGATCGCTTGGCGAGCTATATCAGATTGCCAGAGCCCGGCATCGCAGATAGCTTAGCTCAGCTGGGAAGGTAAGGCATTTCTGGCCCGGGAATGTTGAGGTGTTCGCTCAAAGCGGCGCGCAAGGCCGCGCGGTCATCCCATGGGTATTCGGTCGTTTCAAAGCACATTGATTGTTCGTGGCCTTTGCCGCAAATGACGATTAAATCGCCTGGTTGGGCGATACTGACCGCGTAGCGAATAGCTTCGCGCCTGTCGCCGATGCGGAAGAAAGTCTGGCCTTCAATGCCGCCTGCTTCGATGGCTGAAGACGCCATGTCCTCGAGGATCGCCGCTAATGATTCCGTGCGGGGATCTTCGGCGGTGAGAATGGAAACATCGGCGAATTGGGTGGAAACCTTGGGCATCATGCGCCGTTTCTCGCGGTCGCGCAAGCCTGCTGAGCCGTAGACCGCGATGACGCGTTTGTCGGTGAGCTGACGGACAGTTTCGAGGGCGCGCTGTAAGGCGTTGGGGGTGTGGGCGAAGTCGACGATAGCTGTGAAGTTTTGGCCAAGATCAATTCGCTCCATGCGACCGGGGACGATGGGCAAAGTTTGCAGGGCACGCAGCGCGGTTTTGATATCAACGCCAAGCGCGAGCACAGTTGCCGCGATGGCAGCAAGGCAATTCGAAACGTTGTAAAGCCCGATCATATGTGTTTCAACCTGATAAACTTGCCTGTGAAGATGCAAACGGAAGCGCAGTTTTTGGGGCGAATTCTCGATTTGATCTGCCCAAAGGGCAGCCTGGTTGACCATGCTGTAAGAGATCTGTTTTTTGGGAGAGACGTGTTTCAGATAGCTGTAAGAGCGATCGTCCTTGTTGAGCACGGCAACGCGGGGGTTGCCAATGCGCTTGTGAGGCGTCGCCCGCAGATATTCGAATAGTCTGCCTTTGGCTTCGAGGTAGTTTTGCCAGGTGCCGTGGTAGTCGATGTGCTCGTGAGTGACGTTGGTGATCACGGCGACATCGTAATCGCAAGCCTCAACTCTCAATTGAGCCAACCCGTGTGATGTGGTTTCGAGCACGCAATGAGTCATTCCGGCCTTAACCATCAGCGACAGGTAATATTGAATTTCAGGAGAATCGGGCGTAGTGACGTGAAAGCCAGTGTCAAGCTCCTGCGTGCCAATCTGCGCGCTGACGGTTGAGATCATGCCCGCTTTGATGCCCGCTTCGGTCAGGATGTGGTGAATCATCGAAGTTGTCGTTGTTTTGCCATCGGTGCCGGTTACACCAATCACGCGCAATTTGTGGGCAGGGAAGTCGTAGAAGGCGCTGGCAAGGTGAGCGAGCGCGCGGCGCAGGTCGCCCTGGGCGTGCACATAAGGAATTTCAAGGTTTTTGGGCCTGGGCCGGTCACTGACAATCGCAGCGGCGCCTTTGGCAATCGCCTGAGGGGCATAGTTAAGACCATCGGAGCTTTCTCCTGAAATGGCGACGAACAACCAGCCGGGTTGAACCTTTCGGGAATCCGCGGTGACGCCCCCAATCAACAGCCTGGGAATTTCACCTTCGATCTTGACCGGGACGTATTTAAAAAGGGTGGAGAGGTATTTTCTTGACACGGTTTACCCGTAAATTTTAGGTTTGTGTGTGGCTCTCGGCTGAGCGGAAAGAAACTTGAGGGCGATCATAATCGCCAGCCCACCGATCAGCAGGCAAGCCAACCCCACTTTAATCAGCGTCAGGTATTCCATGCCAAGCAAGCGGCAGGCTTTGATCATAAAGCTTGCCTGAACGGTTGGGCTGATGGCGAACATCCCATTGGGGGCTGATTCTAGAGCCAATGAGATCACACCTTGAATTTCGGCAGGTGTCGTCGGGGCAATCTTCCAGACGCTGCTTCCCTTCTGCCCATCGCTCACAGAGGTCATCTGACGTTTTTGAGGGGTGACAACGAAACCCGGCAGGTCAAGCTCCTGATCGAGGGCGCTGCCTGGAATGAGACCTTCACCCGCGCTGAACTTGACGCGTACCTGACTGGACTTGCCGATCAGTACACGCAGGGGATAGTGAACGCTGACCTTGATGGAGTTGCCGCTGATGTAATCAGGAACGCTTAGCTCCTGAAATTCGCCCGTACCGGGATAGAGAGCGGTCCAGGTCAGATAGCCGCCCAAAAGGGTCAGGAAAACCCCAATGATGAGAAAAATAGCTTTGGTGGAAAGTTTCATTTGATAAAAACAACTCCGATTAAACCAAACATTATCATTGCCAGGCAGAGCATGGCAAGCAAGTTTTGTCCAGATTGTAACCCATAGTAGAGAATGAAGGGAAGCAGTATCTCGACAGCGAGAATAGCGAGTTTGACGCGAAAAATGAGCTCGGCGCGATCAATTTTTGGCTTCATAACGCCCCGGATGGAATAAAAGCGGAAATGATCGTCGTAATGACAGCGACAAGGGTGACCAACACGAGTTCATAAACGATTAAGCGCCGAAGGATCAGCCCTTCTTTTTGGGCGAACCCGACTGTGGTCGCGCCGACCATGACTTTGGCTGGCGCCATTACGCTGCCGATAGAGCCGCCTGTGGTCTGGGCGGCCAAAATCCACGGCGCGCTGAGGCGCATCAGGCGGGCGGCTTCCTGGTGAAGGACGCCAAACAAGACGTTGGAATTATTGTTGGATCCGGTCAAAAACGCGCCGAGCACGCCGATAAAAGGGACAAAGAAGGGGTAAATATAGCGATTGATTGATTCGCTGATACCCCTGGCGAGGATGTTGGTCATGCCGGTATGCTGCATGATGGTGGCGATCGACACCATGGCAATCACACCAAGGCTGGTATCGACCGCGCCGTGAAGCGTGCGGGAAATGATGCGGCTTGCTGCGCCGCGAGTGAAATAACCTCGCCGCCCATAGACGAGAACGGCAAAGAGGCAACTGTAGAACATCAGCATGCTTGGGTGAGCGAACAGGTGGATTGCCTTTCCTTCACCCGCGGGGGTTACCCAACCCAGTTTAGTGGCGATCTCGGGGAAGAACATCGACAGGCGGACGGTGTGCAACAAAGCATTGAGCGGTTTGACCAGGACAACGACAAACCCTAATACCATGACGAAGATATAGGGCGAGACAAGCGCCAAAAAGCTTCTCTTTAAAACCGGATCAGGTGGTTGTGATTGAGCTGATGGATCAGTTGGTTCTGGCTTGGTCGGGCTTGGGGAACTGACCTGTTGGTAAAGAGGCAGACGATTGACCAGGAGCAGCGTAATCGTGCCCAAAATGACCGCGCCGGTTGTGGCGACCATCTCCAGCCCATTGACCGCCATCAGATACTGGGTGATTGCCATCACGGCGCCGACGATAGTTACCGCGGGGAAGAGGTGTTTGACACCGCGCCAACCGCCGCCGATGAGGGCGATCATCAACCCGCCCGGGATGATGGGAATGGCAAGCAGAATGGACGATGGCGAGGCAAGCGTTTCTTTTGGCATGCCGGTGACACCGATCAGGGCGTTGAAAGCGGCAGCCATGACTCCAAAATTGACCGACCAGTTATGACCAATGGCTGCCATGACAACCGAGTTGAGAGGGGTGTAGCCAAGCGTGACCAGGATGGGCGCCGCGATGGCAACAGGCACACCGAACCCGCCCATGACTTGCAGGAAGGTGGTAAGCATCCACGCTACCAAGAGCACCTGTATGCCGCGGTCTTTGGAAAGCGCGGGGATTTCGATGCCGATACGTTTGATGGCGCCGACTTCGTTGGCGATGTTGAGCAGCAATAAAGCGCCCCAGACAATGGTCAGCACGTCCAGCGCGAGTAAGACGGCTTTAATTTGGGCATACGCCAGCATAGTGGCCGTTGCGCCATAAGCTGTGAAGGCGATGACTACGGCGATGGCCCAGCTTAGCGCTCCGGCGCGCATTCCGCCCCATTTGAAGCCGAGCATGAGAATGAGAACGCTCAAAATGGGCAGCAGCGAGAGAATCCAGGTGAAAAGGTTAAGTGTCATAGTATGAAAGTTTTACCGGACTATTATAGTTTAGGCTGAGGTTTTTGACGTCATTAGAAGCAGATGAAGGGGAATGGAGGTATAGTTTGGACTTTGAGAATGCGAGGGCGGAAAAAAGATGGTTGCTGAGAAAAAGAGAAGATGCTTTAATGTCACGCGGGGTTTGTTGAATAAGACGAGTGAGGCGCACTTCAAAAGCTGTTTTGCATTTCATGGAAATAAACATTGCGTGGCGGTAACGGGTCGAGATGGGTTTCGACGATTTCTGCGGATGTTGGCAGGCGATGCGGAGCTCAGCGAACACATTGAAAGACCCTCATCAGTCTCGCTCTCGTGGCGTTCTTACTTAATTACCCAATATCTTTTGTCGGGTTTCACCCGACCTACCCGACATAGTATCGAAATTAAAGTCTCTGAATAATAAGATTATTCTTCAACAAACCTTTGCATTTTGTTTCGCTAAAGACTCACATTTAGATGTGATTACCTGTTTATGACGTTTGTTTATGGAGTGGATGCTTGCTATAATTATGAAATAAGCAATAGTGTTTGCCTTAGAATTAGAGTGTTATACGATCAGATGTTATCTATGATCATCCAAAGGCGGCAGTTGCAAGGTTGCGTTGTCAATAATATCGAGCAGGTATGCACATAACGCAGGTTCGGACCCCATCAAGAAAGGAGTGACTGGAAACGGCAGATATCAATCGAATCCCGAATGTGAGAAGGGCTGGGCTCTGTTCAGCAATTGGTTCTCATAAATCAGCGATGATAGACTTCAGGATGCAATGGAATAAGCTGAGAAAGCTTTTAACTATCTTTCGGAATGAAGAAAAAAGAAAGGAATACCATGGTAAAACAAAGCAGGATTAATATTATTGTTTGTATCGTGTCAGTATGTACGTTGTTGGGGTTGACCAGCTTTTTTGCCCCTAAAGCAGTCCGCGCGGATGAGGTTCTTCCGGGATCGGAAGGAATAGAGGCCCGGAAGATGGAATCAGGAAACGTGCAGTGGGATGGAAGGACACAGGTGATGTCCTACGGAGGGGGAGGATTTAATTCTTTTAACGCTGCTGTCTATCCTATAGGAGATAATTGTATAATGAACGGCGAAGCAGAAACAAAGCCTGCTTTTCATAATGTAAATCTTCCAAATGGTTCGGTTATCTCTTCAATTGATTTTAGTGGCCATGATTATAGCGACATTTCAGAGATGAAGTTGGAATTCATCGAATCTAAGTTTGACGGCGTAATTGGAAGAACTTGGGCCGTACTTAATTCTAATATAGACTTTGATGGTGGAGTATACGTCAGATCGATGCCTTTCGACCCGCCCATTGTAGTGGATAACCTGGTATATAATTATGTGCTCAAGCTTACGATGCCAAGGTTGACTGAACAAAATGTTTTATTCTGCCAAGCAACTATTTCATATAATCCCCCCTCTATTTTTGCCCAGGCATTGCCCTTAATCAGAAAGTAACGCTAGAATTTTTCGAATGTTCTTCATGCCCGCAATAAATGCGGGCATGAAGGCATTTAGACAGAGTAAGATGATTGTTTACAGGATAATTGCCAGATGGAAATGACCCGAAACCAGTGCTGTATACGGCCATGCTGACCTTAAACTCATTCTCTTCGGGCAAATCTAAAATGGGTAACTTTTTTAACATGAAATTCCCTGGCATGAGGGAGTGAAAAATGGTAAGGGCGGCGAAAGTTCATTTTATGTAAGTTGGGTGGAGCGATCGCGTATATCATCTAAACTATTTCTCATGGAGCGCAACCCAACAAACTGGATCCATCTTGGACTTTCGTTTGATGACAGAAAACAGGCGGGCATGGAAGTTTGCCTCTACAGATAAAGGTTTTTGGCAGGCGATGCGGAGTTTCGGCTTGTACAGTAAAACAACCTCTTCAGTCTCGAGCGCTCCCCGGCTTCTTCCATGGGGAAGCCCCGTGGAGTTCTCATCTAAATAACTCGATATCTATTTTGCCGGGTTTCACCTGACCTGCCTGCTTGGGTAAAGCTCTCAGGCTCAATGATGACAGTTTTGAGCTGACAAGTGAGGCTGGGCATGGATATTCAGAGTCAAAGATTGGTGAGGGCGTGAGACGGTGGGTTGAGAAGGATGCCGCGATGATTATTTCACGGTGAAAATTTATAAGGGCTTCGAATTGAGTGAATAGGGGCTGTGTTTGAAACGCTTGTTGGGTCAAGGCATTTGGCCGTGTCTGCATTGCTGGTTTCATATGTTTATCTTAGTTTCGTGGTGTATTATGATGATTAGAGGCAAATATTAAATATCTGGATCCAGATATCGTTCATTCGCAAGGAGGTGTAATCGTGAAACTGTTATACGCCGAAGATGAACAGGCTCTTTCGGAAGCTGTTGTTGATTATCTTACATATCATAAGTATATAGTTGATGCTGTATATGATGGCGCTGATGCTTATGATTACGCGATATCAGGCGATTATGATGGCATCATTCTTGACATAATGATGCCGAAACGAGATGGCTTGGAAGTGCTTTCTGAACTGCGCAGAAACGGATGCAGGACACCGGTACTTCTGTTAACAGCCAAGACACAAGTGGAAGATCGTATTCTAGGCTTGGACACTGGTGCAGATGACTATTTACTCAAACCTTTTGATATGGGCGAACTAATTGCCAGAATCCAAGCTATGCTGCGGCGACGGGAAGAATTTCATCCCGATTTGATAAGCTTTGGCGACTTAACATTAGATATGCAGTCTGGTGCGCTTGGTGCAGGCGATATGTCCTTTCAGTTGCCAAAGCAGGAATATCGCCTTATGGAGCAACTTATGCTACATCACTCGATGTATCTGTCTACAGAGGATTTGCTTGTAAAAGCATGGGGCTACAATACAGAAACAGATATATACAGTGTCTGGTTGTATATCTCCTATTTGCGTAAACGGCTTTCTGTAATGGATTCCAAGGTAAAGATCATTTCAAAACGAAATATCGGATATAAATTACAGTTTTAAACATGACGAAGACATTAAAAAAACGATTTATTATCTTCACTATGACAGCAGTTACCTGTCTTTTGATTTTCATTGTAATTGCAATCAATGGACTCAACTGGGTGATGTTGGATCGGCTGTCAGATTTGGAAATGGAAATACTTGTAGAATCTGGTGGTGTGTTTCAAAAGATGAATTTCAATCGCCCCCCCCTCTTTGCACCCCCGCTAAATATGGATCGGATGCGCTCCGCACGATTCTTTGTCGTAAGAAGTGATGCTGATGGTAATATCAAGGATGTAAATACGGATCAAATTTTCTCGATAGATATCGAAACTGCAAAAAACTATGCCGCAACCGCTTGGGAGACAGGTAGAGAATCGGGAAGAATTAAAGGATATAAATTCGCCGTAAAGCAAATTGGACCAGATCGATTGATTTTCTTTATGGACACATCAAGACAGAATGAGAGTTTCTATCTGGTCTTATTTGTTTCATGTGCAATTGCAGTACTTTGCTGGTTGATCGTTCTTGTATTTGTCATTTTACTTTCAGGCAAGGTCATTCGTCCGGTTCTTGCAGGTATGGAAAAACAAAAACAGTTTATTACTAATGCCGGACATGAAATGAAAACGCCGCTAGCAATCATTCAGTCCAACAACGACACGATGGCACTCATCCATGGTGAGAACAAATACAATGCGCATATCCGCACACAGACAAAGCGGCTGAATGTGCTGATGTCAAATCTCCTGATTCTTGCCAAGCTGGACGAGGAAATCCGTTTGCCAACGGATCCGATAAATATCAGCGAGGTTACTAATGAACTCTTGCCTGCATATCAGGATGCTGCCCTGACTCGCAATCTTAACTTCCATGTGCTGATTGAGCCAAATATTACAATGCTGATTAACAAAGATAGCTTGCGACAGATGCTGACAATACTTCTGGATAACGCATTAAAGTACACGCCTGAAAATGGGAATATCCATCTGGCGCTGATAAGACATGGCAGGCATATTCAAATTATCGAAGAAAATACCTGTGATCCATCTCATGAGCCAGACCCTGAGAGATTGTTTGAACGTTTTTATCGGGGAGACTCTGCACGAACTCAGGACGTGGAATCTTCTGGTTATGGCATTGGATTATCTGCTGCACGAGCAATTTGCGAAAAATTTAATGGAAAGCTGACTGCTGGATATACCTCCGCAGAAAGCATCCGTTTTATTGCCAGTTTTTGAGTTCAATTAATGTTCACAAACCTTCCTGCGTTTGTTCATATGCGGGAAGGTTTTTTCTTAAGTAATTCATAGGTTCGTTTTCTATAATAACCGCATAGAAAGGAGCTGATGCCCATTGCAATTCAGACATGAAGCAAAACATGAAATCAACAGATCCGATGTAATAGTCTTGCGGCAAAGGCTGCGCGCGGTGATGAAATCGGACAGTTATGCCATAAACGGACAATATAAGATCCGCAGTTTATATTTCGACAGTCTTGCTGACAAAGCACTCAGAGAAAAGTTGGACGGTGTGGACATTCGGGAAAAATATAGAATTCGGCTGTATAACCATGATCTCTCATTCATTCGTTTGGAACGGAAGTTCAAGCAAGGCGGTCTTGGCTATAAGAATTCGACAGTCTTAACACCTGAACAGGCACAAGCGATTGTTGATGGGAACGTGAGTTGGATGTCGGACAATGACGATGAAGTTATCCTCGGATTCTACCTCCGCATCCGCAATGAAGGACTGGTGGCAAAAGTAATTGTGGACTACACTCGTGAGCCTTTTGTTTTCGGTCCCGGCAATGTGAGAGTAGCGCTGGATTACAACATCCGCACTGGGATGGGGTGTACGGATTTTCTGAATTCTGCTTGCGTGACCGTCCCCATCAAGGATTCGCCCTGTATTCTCGAAGTTAAGTGGGATAACTATCTGCCCGATGTGATTCGGGATGCAATACAGCTTGAAAGCAGGAGAAACGGTGCATTCTCCAAATACGCCGCTTCTCGTATGTACGATTAATAAAACACGAAAAAGGAAAAACCCAACAATGACTTTTGATGATATTTTTAAGTCCAGTTTTCTAGAGAATGTATCTTCCGTAAGCGTTATCGATATGCTATTGACCATTGTGTTGTCCTTTGGCATCGGTGTGTTTATTTTTCTTATCTACAAGAAGACTTACCGTGGTGTGATGTATTCCTCCGGGTTCGGCACCACATTGATCGCACTTACGATGATCACCTCCATCGTCATTCTTGCTGTAACCTCCAATGTGGTTCTATCCCTTGGCATGGTAGGTGCGCTCTCTATCGTTCGATTCCGTACTGCCATTAAAGATCCGTTGGATATTGCATTTTTATTCTGGGCTATTGGCGCTGGCATTATCCTTGCGGCCGGCATGATTCCTCTGGCAATCATCGGCAGCGTATGCATTGGTCTGATTTTGTTGATATTTGTCAATCAAAAACCCCATACGCATCCCTATATGGTCGTGCTGAACTGTGTAAATCATGATGTGGAAGTGAAAGCTAAGGAATTTCTTGCAAAGAATGTAACTCGTACCACGGTTAAGAGTAAGTCTGCTACAAAGGGTGCGATTGAAATGAACATTGAAGTCCGTCTCAAGGAGGACGATACCGATTTTATCAATATTCTCTCCGAAATGCCTGGTGTGAACAGCGCAGTTATAGTTTCCTATAACGGTGATTACATGGGGTAAGACGATGGCGAGAAGTAAACGTTTCGATAAAATCGCATGGGCAGTGACGGCTTTGATGCTGGTCGTTGCCATTCTGTTTATGAATGGCGGTGTCTTTGGCCTTGAGGTTATGGCGCATACCATGGGATATGAAAGTCGTCTGTTTGACAATACTCGGGTGCATACCATTGATATTGTTATGAACAATTGGGACGAATTTATTGACAATGCTATGAGCGAAGAATACTACACAGCCGCTGTAGTGATTGACGGAGAAGCCTATAAAAACGTGGGCATTCGTGGAAAGGGAAACACATCCCTTTCCACGGTTTCTTTCATGAACAGCGATCGCTACAGCTTTAAGGTGGAGTTCGACCAATATGACAGCTCCCTTACCTATCATGGACTTGATAAGTTGAATCTGAACAATTTGATTCAGGATACTACAATGATGAAAGACTATCTGACTTACACCATGATGAATGAGTTTGGTGTTCATGCTCCGTTATGCAGTTTTGTGTATGTTACAGTCAACGGTGAGGATTGGGGTCTTTATCTTGCGGTAGAAGGCGTTGAGGATGCTTTTCTTAGACGGAATTACGGTTCTGACTATGGCGAGCTCTATAAGCCGGACAGCATGAGCTTCGGCGGTGGTCGTGGAAACGGCAAGGATTTCAACATGGATGATTTCCTGAACCGTGACGATTTGTCTGAACGTCCTGGTGAATTCAATGAGGGTATGGCCATGCCGCAGATGCCCAATATGGGGGATTTTGATCTTTCACAGACGCAGGGTGGTTTCGGCGGAAATAAGCCACCGATGCCTGGAATGAGGAATGGTATCAATCCTGAAATGCCTGACATGGGAGGCTTTGGAGGAATGAGATCTTCCGATGTGAAGCTGCAGTACATCGATGACAATGCCGACAGTTACTCCAACATTTGGAACAACGCCAAGACCGATATTACTGATGCCGATAAGACACGCCTGATTGAATCTCTGAAAAAACTCTCAAACACAGAGGAAATCGAATCAGTCGTAGATATTGAGCAGGTCATTCGCTATTTCGTCGTACACAACTTCGTCTGCAACGATGACAGTTACACGGGCTCCATGACACACAACTACTACCTGTACGAAGAAGATGGAAAGATGGCAATGATACCGTGGGACTATAATCTGGCATTCGGTACGTTTCAAGGGGGAAATGCGCAGAGTACGGTTAATACTCCCATTGATTCTCCCATAGCTGGCGGTTCTGGTGAAGATCGTCCTATGTGGAACTGGATTACGGCAAATGAGGAATTTACCGAAATGTATCACCAGTATTTTGCAGAATTTTTGAATACAGTCGATATCACGAGTATCGTCGACAACGCGTATAATTTAATCAAATCCTATGTAGAAAAAGACCCGACAGCGTTCTTTTCTTATGAAGATTTTGAAACCGGCGTGGAAACCATGCGCCAGTTCTGCAGTCTGCGAACAGAAAGCATCACTGCACAACTTGCGAACGGTGAGACATCTGAAACCATGAGCTATGCCGATGCGTCCAGTCTTACACTGTCCCTTATGGGTTCTATGAAAATGGGCGGCGGATTTGGTGATGGTATGTCGGATATGCCTTGGAATAAGGATGGTTTCAGTGGGCAGATGCCGAGTATGGGTGAAATGCCTGAGGGCTTTGATCCTTTCCAGATTCCCGGAGGAAACAGCGAACAAATACCAGGATCATTGGAGCAAATTGATTCTGCTAATAACCTGTATGGAGATTCGGAGTCGACCGAACAAGACAGCAACACATCCGACGAAACAATTCGTCCATCCCGTGACAATATGCTGATGCCTGGTGGGGATTTTAAGTTTGGTATGAGCGATATGAAGACCACCGCATCCAACACTTCCAGCTGGATATGGACTGCTGTATTCGTACTGATCCTGTGTGCAGGCTTAGTTATTGCGAAGGTATACAAGCATTAACAAACGATAAGAAAAACGCTACAGCAATACGCGTTTACGGTTCAAAGACAATGATCGTTTCTTTCGGTAACTTATCGTGTTCACAGGTCAGAAGATGCGCTATGCCTTTTTCGAAAAGCAATTTATTTACTTCCTGTCCCGGTCGGCAAGCCGTATGATTTCTGCTGTTCCGTTCTCAAAATTAAATGATATTTCTCCCCACTCGTTGTCCTTGTCTGGTAAACAGGATGGCTGCTGGTTGCGGATGCCACGACAACTTGCGGATATTCTTCTACAAGGCAGGATCACAGTTGTATTTCTTTGAAAATGCACTGACTGTATTCTTGGTATTGTGATACAGCCAACGCCGTAAGACATGTTCATAAGAATCGATCGTACGCTTGCTTAAGCCCTGTGTAATTTTGAAAGTGAGTAAACCATCAATAGCTTTTGATAACAAAATTGATGTGTGTGGTTTTGAGCCTAGCAAACAATGGTTCATTTTTAAATCCTTCGATTCTAAAATATGAGCGACCTCTGTATGCACGGCTAACAAAAAACCAGAGTATTGCGCACTCTGGCTGCTTGCGCCCTGTAAAGGGTCCTTCTCAGTAGTGGGGAGCGGATTCGAACCACTGCTCTACCCCGCAATGGAAACCAATGATATAAGACAAGCGCATCACAAAGTCAAATTTTCATTGTGGGGCGGCGCATGGTACAAACAATTTAGATGATCTAAGTTTGGCCGTTCGTTTGGCCTCCTCACAGTTTGGCCTCACAGAATTGCTGGCACAAATTGCTGGTAAGGCAATTGCTGGTAATGTAGGATTACGATACATATTGGACAGTGACTGAAAAAGGAGAATAGCAGGAAATGGAAGTATCCGTTATTGTTTGGCCGTTCGTTGGTTTGGCCGTTCAGCAATTCTCAGTATGGAAAAAGTGGGGAGGGCATGGTACAAGAAATGCATTGAAGAGGGGAAAAGGAGCAAGTATGGGATGAGAGACAAACTTCGTATTGGAGAGATGATCCAGGCATTGCGCAA
>JAAYCN010000043.1 GCA_012729755.1 Chloroflexota bacterium
AGTGTATACCATGTGCTGGTCTCCTCACAATTTTTTAATATTAATACATTGACATTGATCAAGTTCAGTGATAAATTAGCTTGCCCGCAGTTATATTAGCGGGTGACAACTTAGTTAGAGAAAGATGGAGTTTTTAGAATGTCAGATCGTTGTTTAGGCACAATCAAGTGGTTCAGCGCCCCCAAAGGTTACGGCTTTATCGGGCAAGAAAATGGTGAGGACGTGTTCGTTCACTTCTCCGCCATTCAGATGGAAGGTTACAAGCGCCTCAAAGAAGGTCAGAACGTCGAGTTCACCATCGAAGATGGTCCAAAAGGCAAGCAAGCTGCCAACGTCATTGTTGTCGAAGGTTAAGCAAATAATGCCAAATGGGCTGGTCAATGACCAGCCCATTTTTGTTTAACAAGCTCGTGTTACGCTGAGGGCACCCGACATACGCCGGACGGCATCCTCCAGTATCGCCATCTGCGTACCAAAATTCAATCTCACAAATCCGCATCCATTACTTCCAAAAGCGCTGCCTTCGTTAAATCCGATGCGTGCTTTCTCCAGGAAAAACTTTTGAGGGTTAGTCAGCCCAGTCTCACGACAATCCAGCCAACCGAGGAAGGTTGCCTGAGGTTTCGCCATCTTCACGCCTGGCAACAGCCTCGGCACATTTTCAACCAGCCAATCCCGATTGACCGTCAAATAGTCAATACACTGCCTCAGCCAATCATCTCCCCCACGGAAAGCTGCCTCGGCCGCTACGAGCGCGAGCAAACCCGGATTGCCAACGATTCCTTCCCGCGCCCGGCAGAATTGAGTGAACAACTTTTCGCTCTGAATAATTGCCACTGAAGCATGCAAGCCGGCAATATTATAGGTCTTGCTGGGAGCGATGAATGTAAGCGTGTTCTCAGAAACCTCTTTTGAAAGACTGGCAATCGGTATATGCGTATGCTCATGATAGACAATATCGCAGTGAATCTCATCAGAGCAGATTACCACATGGTGGCGCAGGCAAATTTCGGCCAGCTGCTCAAGTTCCTTCCTGTTAAAAACGCGTCCCGTTGGGTTTTGCGGGTTGCAGAGGATAAAGGCTTTGACTCTATTGTCAACAATTTGCCTCTCGAAACTGTCAAAGTCAATTAAGTAGCTGCCATCCGCCTGCTGGATCATTTCATTGTGCACGCTTCTGAATCCACCTGATTCAGGGGCGGACAGAAAAGGCGGATAGGCTGGCGTCTGGTAAATAACCGCGTCCCCAGGTTGGCATACTGCGCGAATAGCCAGATTGAACCCGGTTACGATCCCGGGCACAAAGCTGATTTGAGGTTTGGAAACATCCCAGTTAAAGCGCTGTTTTTTTCTCTCGATGATGACATCATACAAGCTGTCCGCTACCTTGGCATAGCCAAAAATGCCGTGGCTCACCCGCTCATGCAAGGCCTCAATCACACACGGTGGGCTTTCGAAGTCCGTATCCGCAATCCACATCGGTGTCACATCTTCGTCGTAATAGTTCCACTTAATGCTGTCAGACTGTCTTCGGTCAACAACGCGATCAAAATCCATGCGTCCTCCTTGAGGTAATTTGTTCTTATTCTATCCAATAACTCACAAACTGTGATGGTTTTGCGCCAATGGTAATTTGGTATACTTTGAGTTCAGCATATGGCAAAAAAAAGGCTTATCGCTTACCTCAAACTGACCAGATTTAATGAGTATGTCTGCTTTGCGACATTCACAACGCTGTTGGGCATCGCAGCCGCAAAAGGTGAGTTGAGCCTGAGATGGTGGCTGGCGCTGCTTGCTAACTGGTCAGCGGTTGGTTTCGCATTCATCGTCAACAGCATTGAAGATGCGCAGGAAGATGCCTTAGACGAAAACAAGTTCAACCACAACCCCATCTCATCAGGCGCCCTCACTGTCACTCAGGCGCGTTTGGCTTCCTATACTGCGGGTTTGTTGGCGCTGATACTTTTCGCAATTCTGGGTGGAAAAGTTATTCTGATTGGCGCCATCAGCCTGATCTTGGGCATTCTCTATTCATGGCGGGGTGTCAGGCTCAAACAACTCGTCTTTATTGACCTGCTCAGCCACTGCTGGTTATTCGCCGGCCTGCAAACCCTGATCGGATACTTCACCTTCCGCGGTGATGTTAGCAGTGAGCTTATTTATCCTCTGTTATTTGTACTCTGCATCAGTTTTTACGGCGGGATTCCCAACGAATCACGCGATAATAAACATACGTATATCAGGAACTTGCGGCAAACCGCGCTCGTCTTGGGCAGAAGACGCACGCATGTGTTGATGATAACTGTGCTCGGACTGGGCCTCTTGAGC